>CAZFSE010000219.1:0-5239 GCA_964521805.1 uncultured Verrucomicrobiota bacterium | reverse complement strand
GGCGTGGGCGGAGGGGGTTGCAGGGACGGCTTGTGCCCCGGGACATTTTCCTCCATGTACTGCTGGATCAGCGGCGCCGGGTCCAGCCCCAGGTACTCGGCATACATCTTGATGAAGCCGCGCACGTAGGCCGGCGCGGCCATCTTCCGGAAATCCGACCGCTCCAGGGCCTCCACGTGCTGTACCTTCATGCGCGTGGCCGCCGCCGCCTGGGAAGGGGTGACTTTCTTCCGCTCGCGCGCTTCCTTAAAAAGCTGGCCAATGTCCGGCATGTTCAGGGCGTCTCCATGGGTTCCGCGGCATTCTGCGGGATTTCGCCATCCAAATCGATCAGAATTTCACGAGGGTCCGAGCCCTGGGCCGGGCCCACAACCCCGCGCTCCTCGAGCACATCCATCAGCCGCGCGGCGCGCGTATAGCCAATCCGCAGGCGGCGTTGCAGGGAGGAGGTGGAGGCCCGGTGGGTCTGGCGGATGATCTCCATGGCCTGGTTGATCAGCTCGTCGTCCTCCTCCATCTCCGGGAGGTCGGGGGTCTTGCTCTCGATTTTTTCCTTGAGGGCGCCCTCGTACTGCGGGCGGCCCTGCTTCTTGATAAATTCCACAATCGAATGGATTTCCTGGTCATTGGTCATGGTGCCCTGCGCGCGCACCAGCTTGCTGGAACCCGGCGGCAGGAACAGCATGTCACCCTTGCCCAGCAGTTTGTCGGCTCCGTTGGCATCCAGGATGGTGCGGCTGTCCGTCTTCTGCGCCACCTGGAACGCGATGCGCGCCGGGAAATTGGCCTTGATGGTTCCGGTGATGACGTTGACCGACGGGCGCTGGGTGGCGATGATCATGTGAATGCCCACCGCACGCGACATCTGCGCGAGCCTCGCGATCGAGTTTTCAATCTCCGCCTGCGCCACCAGCATCAGGTCGGCCAGCTCATCCACCACCACGACAATATAGGGCAGTTTGGTTGGAGGGGGCGGCGGGGCGGCATCGGCGGCGGATTCCTCCCCGGCAAACAGGTCCGGCTGAACCTCGATCTTGCGGCTGTTGTAGCTCTTGATGTTGCGCACCCGCGCGTCGGCAAACAGCTTGTAGCGCCGCTCCATCTCGTTGATGGCCCAGCGCAGGCCGATCTGGACCTTCTTGGAATCGGTGATCACGGGCGTGACCAGGTGAGGCAGATGATTATAGGCCGAGAACTCGACAATCTTCGGATCCACCAGAATCAGCCGCATCTCCTCGGGCGTGCAGGCCATCAGAAGCCCGGCCAGGATGGAATTCATGCAGACCGTCTTGCCCGAGCCCGTGGAGCCCGCAATCAGCAGATGCGGCATATCCGCCAGGTCCGCCAGCAGAACACGCCCGCCGACATCCTTGCCCAACGCCAGCGGCAGGGCCGCCCGGCGCGACTGCCAGGCTTCGCTCTCCATGATTTCCCGCATGAACACCATCGTGGTCTTGGAATTGGGCACCTCGATGCCCACCACCCCCTTGCCGGGAATCGGCGCCTGCACGCGGACGCTTTCCGCCTTCATCGCCAGCGCGATGTTGTTGTTCAGCCCCACGATCTTTTCCACCCGCACCCCCGGCGCGGGCAACAGCTCATAGCGCGTCACCACGGGGCCACGCTCCACGTTGGTGACATCCACCTCCACCCCAAACTCCGCGAGCGTCTCCTTCAACACCTGGGAGCTGGCGGTAAAGTCCCCCTTGATTTCCCGGTCCTTGACCGCCGGCAGTTCCTCCAGCAGGCTCAGCGGCGGCAGGATATATTCCGAGGGCTTGGCCAGCAGATCCACCACCTGCTCCAATGGAGGCTCGACCGGTGCCGGCTTCGGACGCGGAGCGGCAGGCTTCCGGGGCGGCGGAGGAGGAGGCTCCTCCTCCTGGACGGGCTCGGGTTCCGGCTCCGGCTCCTCCGGCGGCTTCGAGAATAAACGCGACCTCAGGGAGCCCGCCTTGGCGGGTTTCTCCTCCGGCTCAGGCTCGGGCTCCGCGGGCTTGGCGCGCGACTGCTCCTTCATCACCTCTTCCAGGCGGCGGCGGCGCTTTGCGATCTCGCGCTCCTCTTTCTCAATCTGCGAGCGCGCATCCCGCCGCGCCGCCAGGGCAATCTCCACGCGAACCGCCAGCTTGCCCCACAGCTCCGCCAGTCCGTGAAACAAGGCGGACGGATGCACCTCCATCAACAGCACCAGCGACAAGCACAGCACGGACAGGGAAATGATAGCGGTCCCCATCACGCCCATCAATTGAACCAGCACATTTTGCCCCAGCAGGCGCCCGGTCACGCCGCCGGGATTGTCGATGTTCAAGCGGTCCACGGCGCGGCCCCAGAAATCCGGATTCAGCTCCAACAGACAGGCGGCCGAGGCCAGCACCAGCAGGATCAACACCACCTTGGTCCAGATTCTCCCCTCGCGCTTGAACACCAGCAGGAGCCCGATCGCCGCCAGGGCGGGCGGCAACAGATAGCCGGCAACCCCCAGCCCCATGAAGGCCACAAAGCCCATCCAGGCCCCCGCCGGCCCGATAAAATTCTGCACCGGGTCGTTGGGCGGATTCTGAAACACCTTGAGATCCCCCGCTTGGTACGAAATCAGGCTCAACAGCAACAGGATCCAAAGCCCCTGCAGGGCAATGCCCAGGGCCTCTCTCCAGCCGGTCTTGATCATCTCTTTTTTTACAGGCATGGGCGGGAGCATAGCAACCTCCGCCCCTGACAGGCAAGCGCCGCGTTCCATGGAGAGGAAATGGAATGGAATGGAGGGAGGCAAGCGTCCCCAGAATTCAGCTTGACGCAACCCCGTCAGGATGTAAGGTTGGAATTATGAATGCCAAACTTTCCACTAGGGGCCAGCTTGAACTGCCGGTTGCACTTCGCCGCCGCGATCACTTGCGGGCGGGACAAACGTTCAAAGTTGAGCGGATTGACTGTGGTGAATACCGGTTGCTTGCAAGGGCTCTGAAACCTAACAAAGGGCTGTTGGACTGGTTACTGGCTTGCCCGGAAAAAAGCTTCTTTATTCCCGTTGCATCTGAGACTACGGATTCACTATGCGCTATCTCGTAGATGCCAACGTATTGAGCGAAGCCACCAAAAACGCACCAAATGCACATGTGCTTGAATGGCTGAAGCGCAATGAACGGCGTATTGTTGCCAATCCCATTATTTTGGGTGAACTTCAATTTGGAATCCTATTACTGCCAGAGGGACGGCGCCGCGAGCGCCTCGAATCGTGGTTTGCAGAGGGCGTGCGCCACATAACCTGCCTGCCGTGGGACGCCGTGACAGGATTGCGCTGGGCCAAACTTCTTGCAGACCTTCGTTTGGCGGGAAAAACAATGCCCATCAAGGACAGCATGATTGCGGCAACGGCGTTAACGCACCATCTGGTTGTTGCCACCCGTAACACACGCGATTTCGAGCATGCGGGAGTCCACTGGATTGACCCCTTTATCATCCGTTAGGCGACCGCCCATTTTTTTCCACGATCCACTCTGGACAGTCCCGAAAAAAATCCGCACTATGCCGCACAAGAAACCTTTTGTGGAAAGGACACCCGATCATGATTAAAAGCATATTGGTTTGCACGGACGGCTCCGAGCATGGACAGGTCGCCTGCGAATATGGCCTTGACCTGGCCCGCAAGCTGAAGGGCCAGCTCTCCCTCCTGCATGCGCTGGACTCGCGCATGCTCGAAGGCCCCCTGATGGCCGACATCTCCGGCTGGGTGGGCGCCCAGCCCTTCGGCAACCAGCTCCGCCAGTTCCGCGATCTCCTGCAGGAGCGGGGCGACGCCACCCTCAAGGCCGCCACGGCCCAGTGCGAGGCCGCCGGCCTCACCCCCGCCTCCGCCGAGATGAAGATGGGCCATCCCGTCCAGGTCATCCTCGACGCCGAGGCCAATGTGGAACTGGTGGTGCTCGGGCAAAAAGGCGAACATGCCGATTTCGTCGGCGAGATGATGGGCTCCACCGTCGAGCAGGTCGTCCGCCACTCGGCCAAGCCCTGCCTCGTGACACCGGGCGCCTTCAAAGCGCCCACCAAGATTCTCTGCGCCTTTGACGGGAGCGGACACGCCGGACGCGCCCTGCACGAGGCCATCGAGCTGGCGCTCGCCCTCCAGGTGCCCCTCTCCATTCTCACCGTCGCCGAGGACAAGGATTTCGAGAAGGCGAATGAGCTGACGAAGGATGGCCTCAAGCTGGCGCAGGCGCATAACTGTCCCGCGGCGCACCTCGTCGCCAAGGGCCCGCCCTACCTGGCCATTCTCGACGTGGCGGAAAAGCACGGCTTCGACCTCATCGTCATGGGCGCCTATGGGCATGGCCGCATCCGCGAGATGATCCTGGGGAGCACCACCACCCAGCTGGTGAAAAAGTCCACCGTGCCCGTCCTGCTCGTCCGCTAATCGCCGGGAAACACGCCATGCCAACACCCATCATCGCCGTGGCCAACCAAAAGGGGGGAGTCGGCAAGACGACCACCGCCGTCAATCTCGCCGCCTGCGTGGCTGAACGGCGCAAGAAGGTCCTGCTGATTGACCTCGATCCCCAGGCCAACGCCACCAGCGGTGTCGGCCTGGAGAAAAAGCCCGGCCTGAGCATCTATCAGGCCCTGCTCGGCGATGGCCGCCTCGAAGATCTCATCCAATCCACCGCCCTCGACCGCCTCGATCTCGTCGCCTCCGAGGTGGACCTCGCCGGCGCCGAAATTGATGTCGCCCGCGCCGACCGCTACCTCCACCGCTTCAAGGAGGCCGTCGTGCCGCTGAGCGAAACCGGGCGCTACGACTTCATCTTCGTGGACTGCCCCCCGTCCCTCGGCATCCTGACCATGAACGCGCTCACCGCCGCGCAGTCCATCCTCATCCCCATCCAGTGCGAGTACTACGCCCTCGAGGGCCTCAGCGTCATCGCCCGCCTCGTCCGCCAGCTCCGCGAAAGCGGAGCCAACCCCAACCTGGAGATCGAAGGCATCGTCATGACCATGTACGACATGCGCACCAACCTCTCCCAGCAGGTCGTCCAGGAGGTCACCACCCATTTCGGCGGCAAACTCTTCGAGACCCTCATCCCCCGCACCGTCCGCCTCAGCGAGGCCCCCAGCTTCGGCAAGCCCATCATCACCTACGACAAACATTGCACCGGCTCCGCCGCCTACCGACAGCTTGCCCGCGAGTTCCTCAAACGCCGCAAGGCCCCAGACGCCCCCGAGGCCCCCGAAACCGCCGAAGCAC
>CAZFSE010000218.1:2836-5266 GCA_964521805.1 uncultured Verrucomicrobiota bacterium | reverse complement strand
TGGATCACGCAGGATGCGGAGGAAAGCGGTTGGCGGCAGGCGCAAGTGTTTCCCTGTTTCATGCTGACCAACCTGCCCTCGCACTCCTCCGCCACGTTCGAGGACGCCCGCCGGCTGGTCGAATCGAGGATTCTGGGTGACGACACAAATCATCTGCAACTCTCCGCACGGCGGAGCCTGGCTGTTGCCGGGAACGTCCGGCTGACGACCTGGGGCAACCGGGAAATCACCGCGCCCTGGGAAGAGTACTGGTTGTTTTTCGCCGATGATGATCCCCCCGCCAATTGGGCACATCCCTGCCGCTACATCTTCGTCGCACGCGACCTTTCCGCCATCGCGGTGCAACAGGCCAGGACGCCCTTGGACCAAGAGCTGGAGGTTTTGATCCGCTTCAAGCCGCCTCCCATGGCCGCGCCATCAGCACCCCCCACCCCCCGCCAGCGGGCGGCGAACCACTGGGAGGGCTCTGTATCCAACTGCCATGCGGTCATCATCTCGGGAGGATACTCCACGAATCAAAACGCCAACCGCTACTGGGCTGACGCGGCCCTCCTGTATAGCACGCTCACGCTTACCTATGGTTATCCAAAAACAAACATCTATACCTACATCTCCGATGGGACAAACCCCGCCGTGGATGCCACGGATTTTCACCTCATGACGACCGTCAATTCCCCCACCGATCTGGATGGCGATGGGTTGCCAGACACTCTGGGTGAAGCGAGCGCCGCGAATATCAGCAATGTGTTTCTTCACCTGCAAGGTGCTCTTCAGCCCCATGACCAACTCCTCGTTTTTGTGACCGACCATGGGAATCACACGGCGGGCGGCGGCGCCTGGGATTCGGAGCTGAATCTGTGGGGAAGCGATGTCATTCGCGATGCCGACCTGGAAGCGCTGACCGCCAGCCTCCCCTGCCCGGTCCTGTTTGTGCTGGAGCAATGCTACAGCGGCGGGTTTGTTGACAATCTAGGCCAGCCCCGTCGCGTCATCGCCACCGCGACCTCGCACAACAGAACCTCCTCTAGCGGAGACACCTTTCCCTTCTACGACCAATGGTGCTATGAGTGGATTGCCGCCATGCGGGGGTTCTATCCGGTCTCCAACCAGCCTTGGGCCAATAGCGTCCCTTGCGACGGTGATCTCAACGGTGACGGCTATGTCTCTTTCCGCGAGGCTTCGCACTACGCCAATGCCCGCGCGCCCGCGAGCGACACACCGATGTATGCCGATCATCCGGACCATTTCGGCAGTCAGTTGTTTCTCATGCAGTTGACCAACGCTATCCCCAGTGTTACGGACTGGGTGGAGTTGGCGCCCTTCAAGACACCCCCCGCCACCAACGTTCCCTTCGAGGTGCGGATCACGGCGCGGGATCCACTGGGCGCCGTCGCAACGAATTTTGCCGGCCCGGTCACCCTGGAGCCCGTGGCCGACATCGTCAATCCCGGCGTGACAGCCGGACGGGCGGATAACACCTACGATTATCTGTTACGGACCGACCGCCTCGCAGGACGCACCCAGATCATCATACCCTCCAACATGATGGGCGGCGCCCGAATCCTGGATCAATTGTCCCTGGACGTTGCCGTGGTCCCGCCCCAGACCTTGCGCCACTTCACGATCCGTCTGCGGCACTCGGGGTTGGAGGTCTACCCGATGCATCCCACGCAAACCCTCTGGGAAAGCGACTGGACCACGGTGTATCAAGAGGATCGCGATATCGTCTCGAACGGATGGGCAACGTTTGTCTTCACGAATACCTTCGCCTATGACGGCGCTCACCACCTCATGGCGGACTTCAGCTTCAGCAACGACTTTTCCTCCTCAAGCGCCCAACTCGCCGTTTGCTACGATGGGGTCACCACGTACCGGTCCCTGTACCGCTTCAGTGACGGGGAATTCGAGAACCCGCTGACCTGGTCCGGCACGAATCCGGCACAGAGCCGAACCTATCTCTATCCCCACCTTCAATTCGGGCCGTTGCCCTACCAGCCCCAGGTGGCCATTGTTCCAAGCAACTTGGTGACCTTCACGTCCGGGGTGTGGACCGGCGCAATCACGGCCTTGAACGCGGCGGACAATGTGAGAATCTTTGTGACGACCACCAATTCGTATTGGGATTCCGTGGTGGACCGCTTCCCCATCCGTGACTATCTGTTCGATCTGGCCGCGCCGCAACCAGCCCTCGATGGAACATGCCTGCTGAGCTGGGGCAGTGGAACGGGATGCACCTACCGAATCGCCCTCTCGTCCAACCTGCTGGGCGAGTATTCCGCAACCATCACCAACATCTCCGCCACCCCACCGCTGAACACCTATACCGCCACCGTTGAAGGCTCAGCCGCCTTCTTCCGCGTGGAAGAGGAATAGCCCCGTTGCCGCCCGCCAGAACCCATGCACAGACGGCTCCACCCCCGTGACTTCGTC
>CAZFSE010000218.1:0-2736 GCA_964521805.1 uncultured Verrucomicrobiota bacterium | reverse complement strand
GACCGGATGTGGGGACAGCCCTTAAATATTAAATAGTTTGCTTGTACGGTATATCCCCGAAGACCTCATCCGGCTTTCGTGTCCTTCTATTGCGATAGCCACAAGCGAACAGGGATCAAATGTAAAGAAAATGGAAGAATTTCGTCCTACAATCTGGCATGATTCTTCCTCTTGAAAGGAAGGCCATGAATTTTCCGAAAGCCGTCTCATTCACGCTCACGAATCAATGCAACCTGCGTTGCCGCATGTGCGGGCAGTGGAGTGAAGAAGGCTATATCCGCAACCGCACGGGCCCGAAAAAGCGCGCTTTAGAACTCAGCGATTGGGTGCGGCTGGCCGATGAGGCCGCCGCACATCAGGTCGGTTGCATCATGATCCGAGGGGGCGAACCGTTTGTTTTTCCGGGCATCATCGAATTGCTTGAGCATATTCAGCGACTGGGTTTGTTTGTCGCCATCGACAGCAACGGAACACTCCTGGCAGACTACGCAGAGGATATTGTCCGCATCGGCCACCTGCACATCACCATCTCCATGGATGGGCCGGAGGCGATTCATGACGAGGTCAGAGGCATCAAGGGCTGTTTTCAGCAAATTCGCAAAAGCGTTCAGCGGCTGTCTGAAATCGAGGCGAAGGAAGGCCGTACCATCAGCAAGGCCCTCTGCTTTGTCATCAGCCCCTGGTCGGTACGCGGCCTTGGAGAAATGCCCGACGTTGCAAGAAGCCTGGGCATCGACACGATCGCCATTGTGCCCTATTACTACGTGCCCAACGCCGTCGGACACGCCTACGAAAAAGTATTGAAGGAACAATGGAACTGCCCCGCCTTTTCCTGGCGGGGGTTTCATCACGAATCGTCAGGCATGGACCTGGACGAATTCAAACGACAGTTGGCAAAATACAAGGCTTCGCTCAAGGACCTCCACGACTATCCCTACATGGCCTTCTCCGAACAGGAGTATCAAGCCTGGTTTTCAGACGCCCAAACGCCCGTTGGACCCACAACCTGTAATAACGTTGAACGGCTGGTTGACATCCAGCCCAACGGCGACGCAAACTTCTGCGTGGACTTTCCCGACTACACGATTGGCAACGTCCAGGAATCCTCGCTCGAAGCCCTTTGGAATGGAGAGAGGGCCCGCCATTTTCGCGAGTTCCGGCGGACGACTCCCCTCCCCATCTGCTTTCGCTGTGGCGCCAAGTATATGTCCGGTTCGTAAGTGAACACAAGACCCAGCGCGCGGCGCGGGCTAGCGCACTGCGCGAATTCGATAAAAGCCCGCATTTTCCATGGGCTCCACGGCCAGGGCGTTGGTGACCGCCATCGGAGGGACATTGGTGGAAACGATGGTCCAATCATTGGACAGATCAGGGCCTGCCATTTCCAAGAATTGGACCACGCTCGTGCCCCCCACCCATTGAAGCCAGCCATTTTCCAGGCCAACGACATGGAGGAAGGAAAGCCCGTTGGTGGGGATGGTATCCGCAAGATACTCCTGCCAGGCCGGCACAAAATCGCCATCCGAGTCCGCCAGCGCCGCCGCTTCAAAGCCGCTGGTCCATCCGTACTGCGCGAGCCACCACTCGGGCGTGCCCGTACCCAGGGTCCTGTTTTCAGCGAACACCCCCACCAGCAATCCGGTGGACATGACATTGTTCCACACCGACGTATAAGCATTCAGTCCCTCCGCCCCCGCCAGCGAGACCCCATTGGTGCGGAGGGAGTCAATGTGGTAGTAACTGCTGGCCAGGAGCGTAAAACTGGTCGAGCCGCCGTACGGGATCGGGATCAGCCCTGACGGCGTGATGCTCCCGTTGGGCGACGCCATCACCCGCACATACGGGTCATAAAAATATACGTTGGGGAATGCCGTCCATCCACGCGAGGCGGACTTCGTAACGATGGTCGCGAGTCCGGCATTGTTGGCCGGCATGAGAATGCGCACCCAGTTGACGCCCTGGGTCAGAATGGAGGCCGTCGCACCATTTACCATGACATTTGTGATATCCATGCCACTGCCAAGCGCTCCGTTGGTAATCGTCACCGGCACTCCCCCCACCCCCGAACCCCGATACGAGGACATCGCATAGGCCCTGCCCTTGAGATTAACCACGTAATTGGAATCCGCTCCGACCGTGTTATTGGCGATTACCAGCGCCGCCGTATAGGAGCCGGGGATCAACGGATGATACTGAACGCTAAATCCCGTGCAGCTTCCCGCCAGCAAGGAAGAGGGCAACCCGTTGACGGCAAAGACGGGGCCGGGCTGTCCGTTGGTCGTCCAGCCGTTGATGGTCAGCGTGCCAGTGCCTCTGTTGGTCAGGAGCAGAACATGGGTTACGGAGGTGCCAGCGTGCAACATCCCATAGTCGGTTCCGCGGAGAAAGTTGGCTGGCGCGCCGTTGGCGATCAGCAATCCATTGGTGCCGAGAACCAGCAAATTGTTTTCTGTGTAGGCAAATCGGTTGGATCCCCACGTGGTGCCGAAGCTCGTAGAAACTACTTTGACATCGCCAAAAAGGCTCATGGGCGCCAATCCGGCGCTGACGACAATCTGCGTGGAAGAGACTTCATTGATCGTTGCGGGAATATTGCACAACCTGACTTCGAGGACATCTGACAGCGTCCCACTGCAAAGATTGGACCCCCAGATCGTCACGGAGAAACCGCCGGCGGTGGGGCCCTCAGACGGCTCTACACCGCTTTCATAGACGTAGCCTTGATACCGGTAGGTG
>CAZFSE010000217.1:0-5339 GCA_964521805.1 uncultured Verrucomicrobiota bacterium | reverse complement strand
CTCGCCAAATGCACATCGCCTAGCCGGACCATCCTGATGTTCGAGCAAACCCTCGATCCCAGCCAAGGCAATGGCCAGGGCGGCGCCCTCAAGACAGCCGGGCAATTCGCCGCGGAGGATGCCCGCGCCATCACCGAGCGGCATAATCGTGCACGGGCCGGTCTTGGCGGCAATGTGCTCTACCTCGATGGCCATGTGGCGTGGCGCAATGACTTGTGGGATGAAAAGCTCAAGAACCCGCGCATCCCAAAACGCGGGGATCTGACCTGGTTCCCGTATGAATACTGACGGCAGGACAAGATGAAAACACGACTGATTCAAGGACTTTTTGCATGCGGTCTCGGCGTGACTCTTCAGGCCGCGCAACTGACCTTCCCGATTGTGACGGACGCCTACCTCGACAGCGCCAGCGCAAATGCATCCAAGAATTATGGCGCGGCCACCACCATCAAGGTGCTGGTCAACACGAATGACAGTTCGGTCTGCCGGGGCCTGCTACAATTGCCGCCTGAAGCGGGGCTCTATGAACCCGGCGACATCGAGCAGGCCATTGTGCTTCTCTATGTGTGGCAGGACAGAACCACGAATCTAAACATCACGCTGTTTCCGCTAGTGAGCCCCTTTGCCGAAGGCACGGCCTTTGGAACCACAAACGCCAGCGGCGCCACCTGGACCACCCGGGACGGCACCAATGCCTGGCTGAATCCCGGCGGTGATTTCGACACGAACCATCCGGTGGTCGGCGTCAAAGAGGAGGTGTTGGACCCGGGCATGAACGACCGCTTCTTCAGTTGGGACATCACCTCTCTGCTAACCAACAGCGCGGTCCGCGCCCATCTGCTAAACCACGGAGCACTCCTGCGCATAGATGAACCGCCCCCGCCCGTCATCGGCATGCCCCGCGCTCCATTCACCAGCTCGGATGACCTTGCGTATGCGGGCGAATACCGGCCTCAGATACGGCTGGTGATCCGCCCACGAACAGCCGATGTCTTCCAGGTCTCCATGGCCGGGGATCAAATCACCATGGCCATCAGCAACTGCACCCCCTTCATCACCAATCGCATCGAACGTTCGTTCGATTTGTTGCAGGCCAACAACTGGACCTTCATCACCAATATGGTCGTCACAGGTTCCGCAACGAACTGGACAGAACCTCTCCAACCGGAATGGACAAATGTGTACTACCGAATTACCGGCGATGAATAAGGACGCCCCTCACCTCTTCGTCTTGTGCGGTGCCTCAGGCACCGGCAAGACCACGTTGTGTCGCGACACCGCCGCGTTGCTGAAGGCCTCCGGCGCGAAGGTGGCGGGCATCCTGTCCCCTCCCGAATTCACGGAGGGACGGAAGACCGGCATCCTCGTGCAAGACATCCGCACAGGAGAACAACGACGGCTGGCGGAGCCGGCGCTCAGCAAGGAGGCCAGCGCCGGACTGGGCTGGCGCTTCGATCTGTCCTCCCTGAAGTGGGGAACAGACATCCTGCGTGCCTCCACACCCTGTGAGGTCCTGATGGTGGATGAACTCGGCCCCCTTGAACTGAAACAAAACAAAGGCTGGACGGTCGCATGGGAAATCCTGGAGGCGAGAAAGTTTCATACGGCACTGGTCGTGGTCCGCCCTTCGTTGCTCGAACCTCTTAAAGAACGCCTCCGTGGACATGAAATCGAAATTCTTCACGCAACTCCGGGTTTGCCAAATGCGCCATTTTTGTCAAAACTCCTGCTCTCACACGTCACCCAGGACAACCCATGAGCAAGAGCAAAGCCGTCATGATCGGGATTGTTGCCCTGCTGGCCGGTCACGCCTCGGCCCAGCCGGACAGAGCTGGGGCCTTCACCGTCACGGATGCGCTTGGCCGTGTCGTCCATTTCACACACCCACCTCAGCAAATGGTCACCGCCGGCAAAGCGTCTTTCATGATTGCGAATGCGGTCAACCTATTCCCAGGGGCCAGGGAGCGCATGCAGGTGTTCTCGAGAGGAATGGCCACTCGTCCGGACGCCGGGAGCATTCTGGCGCTCATCGAACCAGGGCACGCCAGCGCCAATCCTCAAACCGGTGACGCCAGCGTTGAACAGATTGCATCCGCCCATCCGGATGCGGTCTTGCTGAAAAGCTCCGAGGAACGACTGGGCCGAACGCTGGGCACGATGGGCATCCCTGTGGTGTATCTGGATTTTGAAACACCGGCCCAGTATGAGCGCGATGTGCAAGTGCTGGGGCGCCTGCTGAAAGCTGAGGAGCGGGCGCAGGTTCTCCTTTCGTATTACAGGAACATGCAGGCCTCTGTTCAGAGCCGGATACAAAACCTCCCCGCCACCAGGAAACCCCGGGTGCTTTTTCTCCAATATTCCGAACGGGGCGGGATTGTGGCCTTCAGCGTCCCTCCACCCAAATGGATTCAAACGGAATTGGTCAAACTCGCGGGAGGAATCCCCGTCTGGGAACAGGCGGCTCAGCAGGGCGGCTGGTCCATCGTCAATCTGGAGCAAATCGCCGCCTGGAATCCCGACATCGTCCTCGTGGCCAGCTACACCGCCAGCGCCCAGCAAGCCGTCACCCTCATTCTGACGGACACCAAATGGCAGTCCCTGCGCGCGGCCCAGTCCGGCAGAATATACGCCTTCCCCGGTGATGTGCATAGCTGGGACCAGCCGGATACCCGCTGGGGCTTGGGCCTGCTCTGGCTCGCAACGCGCATCCATCCCGATCTTTTTCGCGACATCAATCTGCCTGAGGAAGTCATCCGCTTTTACGCCCTCTACGGACTGACTGCCGCAACGGTTCAGTCACGCATTCTCCCATTGATCCAGGAGGCTATTGGCCATGTCCCGGAGTAGGCTCCAACTTCATCATCCATTGCGCTGGCTGTTCGCGGCACTGCTCTTGTCCGCGCTGGCCTCGCTCTTCCTGGGCCGCTTTCCCACGCCCTATTGGATGCCCCCCCGCCTCCTGCTGGAAGATCCCCTTGCCCAGCAATTGGTCTTTCATCTGCGCATGCCCCGCATCCTCGCCGCCATCTTCCTGGGCATGGCCCTGGCCGGCAGTGGCGCCGTCATGCAGATGATCTTTCGCAATCCGCTGGTCGAGCCCGGCTTTCTGGGGGTGTCTCAGGGCGCGGCCTTTGGCGCCAGCGCTGCGATTGTATTCCTCGGTGGCGCGCCCCTGCTGGTCCAGAGCTTCGCCATTCTGTGCGCCCTCCTGGGGCTGTTCTTCTCCTACACCCTGGCGCGAAAGATTCACTACGGCGGATGGATCCTGCGCCTGGTGCTGGCCGGCATCGCGGTCTCCGCCCTGTTTTCGGCAGGTCTGGGCCTCTTGAAATATGTGGCCGACCCCTTGCGCCAGCTCCCGGAAATCACGTTCTGGCTATTGGGTGGCTTGTGGGCCGTAACCTGGCGGGATCTGGCGCGCCTCCTGCCGGTGCTCCTGCCCGCCCTCGCCATCGTCTGGCTGATGCGGTGGCGGGTCTCTTTGCTCGCCCTCAGCGATGAGACCGCTTTTTCGCTCGGTGTTTCGGCGGGCCGGGAACGGGTTCTTCTGCTGACCGCCGCCGTCGCGGCCGCGGCCTCCGTCATCGCCGTAGCCGGCATCGTCGGCTGGATCGGATTGCTGGTACCGCACGTCGCAAGGCGCCTCGTGGGAACCGATGCCCGGAAATCGCTTCCCGCTTCCATGCTGTTGGGCGGCCTCTTTGCTCTGCTATGCGACGATCTGGCGCGCACCGCCACCCAGGGAGAAATTCCCCTGGGCATCATCACCTCCCTCCTCGGCGCTGCGCTGTTTATGGCGCTCATGGTCCGCCACCCCCCGGGAGGCCGCCCATGAACGAACCATGCGCCCTCTCTTTGTCGGAGATCACATTCCGCTATGCTCCGGACAAACCCATTGTTCTGCAAGAGCTCTCCCTTGAAATCCCCGCCGGCTCCCTGACCGCCATTCTAGGCCCGAATGGCGGAGGCAAGACCACCCTCTTGCATGTCCTTCTGGGCCTGCTCGCGCCACAGAGAGGAACCCTGTACATCGCCGGTCAGCCCCCCTCCCATTATTCACGACGCGCGCTGAGCCAGCTCATCGGACTGGTGCCGCAGAATGAGCACATCCCCTTTGACTTCTCCCTGCTCGATTACGTCCTGCTGGGACGCGCCCCCTACCTCGGAGCGCTCGATCAACCAGGCCCCAACGATCTGCTCTGCGCTCAAGCCGCCCTCGAAACCGCCGGGCTGGGCGGCCTGCACGAACGGCCCATCACCACCCTCAGCGGCGGCGAACAACAGCTCGCCATGATCGCCCGCGCACTGGCCCAAAGCCCCCGCATCCTGCTGTTGGATGAACCCACCTCTCATCTCGATCCCGCCAACCGGCAGGCGGTTCAGAATGTCCTGCGCAAGCTGGCCGGCGAGGGCGTGACGATTGTGTTCACCACCCATGACCCCAGCCTCGCCTCGTCCATGGCGGATTTCATCATCCTGTTGCGGCGCGGCACCTTGCTCGCCGCCGGCCCGGCGTCCTCCATCTTGACGACAGACCTCCTCAGCGCAACCTATGGCATCCCCGTGCAAGTCGTCACGCACGGGTCTCAACGAATGGTTCTCACATGACGCCCACTCAACACAACACCGATTGGATTCAGCTTTGGAACCAGCTCGTTCAACAACGCGAAGGGGCCCGCCGCCCGGAGCCCACGCCCGATGAAAAAGACCGCTGGAGCGCGCGCGCCGGGGAGTATGACACGAACACCCAGCGCCGCTGGGCATCCAAAGATACCAGCCGCGAGCTTCTTGTTTCCCTGTTAAAATCCCTGCCCGAGCCCACGCTTCTGGACATCGGCGCGGGCGGAGGAAAGTGGGCCGTGCCCCTGGCGGCGTTTGCACGGCACGTCACCGCCGTGGAGCCCTCGCTCGCCATGCGGGCGCGCCTGCACCAACATCTAGCCAGCCACGGCATCACCAACGTGGAGGTCCTGCCGGACGCCTGGCCTTGCGAGGGTGTGCCCGCCCATGATGTCACGTTGTGCTCCCATTCCATGTATGGCTTCCCCGATTTCGAGGCCTTCATCCACGGTATCGAGGCGGTGACGCGGCATACCTGCGTATTGCTGATGCGCGCCCCGCCCCAGGACGGCATCATGGCCGAGGCCTCCCGGCACATCTGGGGCCAGCCCTACGACAGCGTCAATTTTCAAATCGCCTTCAATGCCCTCCTGCAGATGGGCATTTTCCCGAATGTGCAGATGGAAGATCCACGCACCTGGAACCCGTGGATACATGACAGCGTGGAAGAGGCCTTCACGGAAATAAAGCGCCGGTTCAGGCTGTACGAGGACACCACC
>CAZFSE010000216.1:0-5341 GCA_964521805.1 uncultured Verrucomicrobiota bacterium | reverse complement strand
GGCGAGGGGACCGCGGCGTTTTTCCCAGGCGGCGCATTGGTCCAGGAAGTCACCACTGGACATCGTGTGCCCGCCGGCGGCCATGACGGTATCGCGTTCGCGGCGGTCCGAGGTCACGACCAGCATGCCCGCCGGATGCGTGGAGCCACAGACCATGCGCTCGATGACAGAATCGGCGGTGAGATGGCCGGGGGAGAAGAGCACCTCGATGAGGCTGGATTGGAACTCCGCTGGCGCCGAAGTCGCGCGCCCATCGAAGACGACGGTGATGCGCGGGGCCATGTGGCCCGCGAGGGCCTCCAGGCGGCGAATGAGGCGGTGGCGGGCGCTTTCCAGGCGCGGATTCAGCCTGCCGGGATCGCGGTGGAGGAGGCTGTAGCCGTCAATGATGATCCAGTCGGCCTGCATGTTCAGGCGGATTTCCCAGAAGCCTTCACGGCGGGCCCGGTGGATTCGCGCTCCACGAGCTTGACGGGGAGGAGGTCGCGGCACTGGGTGATCTGGTTGCGGAAGAGGGCGAGGAGGCGGTCGCAGGCGGCCGCGCCCAGCTGGTAGAGGTCGTGGCGGACGGTGGTGAGGCCGGGGGTGGTGAAGGCGGCTTCCGGAATGTCGTCCACGCCCATGACGGAGATATCCTGGGGGACTTTCAGGCCCTGTTTGAGGACGTGGCGCATGGCGCCAATGGCCATGCGGTCGTTGCCGGCCATGATGGCCGTAATCTTGCGATTTTTGGCCAGCAACTGGCGGGCCGCCTCAAAGCCATTTTCCTGGCTCCAATCCTTGCCTCCGTCCAGCCAGGGGAGCTGGCTTTCCTTGATGCCTCTGCTGGCGCATCGTTCAATGAAGGCCTTGCGGAACTCAATGCCGGTATAGGTGTTGGTGCCGGCGATGACGCCGATGTGGCGGTGGCCTTTCTCCAGGAGGTGGTCCGCCGCCTGGTAGGCGGAGGCCCGGTAATCCACGGCGATATAGTTCAGGGCACTGCTTGGGAAGTAGTGATTGACCAGCAGGAAGGGCAGGCCATTGTCCTCAAAAACCTTCAGGTAGGTGTCGTTGATGGAGGCGGCAATGAACAGCATGCCATCCGCCCGCTTGGACTTGAGCAGATTGATGTATTCATGGCTCTGGACAAACTTGGTGTTGGCGATGTCGAGAATCACCTTGTAGTTCTGTTCGGTGGCCCGGTCGTAGATGCCGCTGACGATTTCCCCGAAGTAGACATCGGCAAACACGTGGTTGAGATGGGGGACGACGACGCTGATGGTCTTGCTGGAGCGGGAGGCCAGGCCGCGCGCATTGATGTTGGGCTGGTAGCCATGCTTCTCGACGACGGCCAGGACCTTGGCGCGGGTTTCTTCACTGATGCGGGGGTTGTTGTTGAGCACCAGGGAGACCGTGCTCAGGGAGACTCCGCATTCGCGGGCGATATCTTTGATCGTGGTACGTGGCATAGGGCTAACAACACTCCGGAGCGCAGTATGTCGAAATGGGAGCGGCCCCGCAACAAAAAACGCAAATATCTTAAAGATTAAACGGTTGACTTGTTTTAGGTAAAGCCTTTTACCCCCGGGCTTGAAGAAGGCTGGGGGATGGCGTACAGTTGGACGTCATGTGGCATAAACAAAGGAGGACCAGCCATGAGAAAGATAATGATGCTGTTTTTGGCGGGCAGTTGGGCCTTGTCGGCGGGGGCGGCGGACCTGGTGACGGAGTGGGCATATCACGACAACGACGATGGGACGGACAACCGGACGCTGGAAATGGTGCCGGGGGCGGGGGCCTCGTTTTTGGGGAATGGCTCCGAGACGGTGGGGAACGATGAGGATGTGGTGCTGTATGTCCTGACGGCCAACAACTTTGCGGGCGACCAGGATGAGCAGGTGCTGGTGCGCTGGTGGAACGGCGAAGCGGAGCACTGGCTGATGGGGGCCTGGGAGAAGAATGTGTTCCTGGGCCGCCGCGGCGAAGAGGATTTTGGATTGTTTCACGGCCTGCCGCAGGAGGGCGATGTGATGCTGGACGTCTGGCGCATCACGATCCCCCCGGAGCTGACCCGGCCCGGCGATAATTTCTATGTCGTTCAGCTCAAGGGCTGGCAGGAGGGCACGGAGCCCTCCATCGCCTATCTGCTGAGTTCCTCTGGGGAGGGCTCTTCCAAGAACAACCTCGGGCAGGCTTGGACGACGGGTGACTATTTTGGGCATGACTGGAAGGTTGTGATTTCCGAATAGGGCACTGTTCCCGCGTGGCGAAATCGGGGCGGCAGGCAACTGCCGCCCGTTTTCGCTTAAAAATGTATTGTTTTAGGCGCATGGGGATAAGATGATGAATAAATCGCAGGCCGAGCCGTCCAAACATACAAAACGGAGGTGCTGAATGAAGAAGATGTGGCTGTTGATGGTGTGGGTGGTGCTGGCGGGTGTCTTGAGCGGGCTGGCCGCTCCTGTCCGGGTGGCGTTGCTGGATTTCGAGGACCAGACGGGCATGAAGTCCGATCCCTTGCTGGGCGGCCTGATTCAATCGGGCGCGCTGGCCAACAAGGGGGTTTCCCTGATGGGCAAGGAACTGCTGGACCAGGAGATGTTCACCCTGATTGACCGCCGGGATTTCATGAGCCAGATGGAGAAATTGCGCCCGACGGATTCCGGCAAGCTGACGCCCACGCGCCCTTCCTTTATCCAGGCGGCGCAGGCACTCGGCGCCGACGTGGTCATTCGCGGCAGTTTGCAGAGCTTCTCGCCCAGCAAGAATGTGGTCAACCAGGGCGGCTACAAGACGGAATTCTCCATTCTTTCCATGCGGGTTTCCCTGGAAGCGCTGGATGCCGTGGATGGCGCGGTGATTGCCATGGCCGATGGCGTATCCTCTGAGAAAATCCGCCAGACGGAGCAGACCTATTCCTCCCTGTCGGAGGAGGATGCGATCAACCTGATGGAGAAAGCGATCGGCCAGGCCGTGCCCACCCTGAAGGCCGCGCTTGAAAAGCGCGAGGCCCGCCTGGCCTCGCGGCCCAAGATCAAGCTGAACATCAAGACCTCCGCGGATCCCGCCTTGATTGAAATTGACGGCATTCTCATGGGCTCTTCGCCCATCGAGGGCTTGGAACTCTACGAGGGCGACCATGTCCTGACGGTGGGCAAACCGGGCTACCGGGACATCACCAAGCGCATCCTGTTCCAGAAGGATACCGCCATTGAAGTGCCGATGATGCGCACGGAACTCTCCGCCGAGGAGATGAAGGACATCCTGGAGAAGATCCGGATGACCGCCGTAGTCGGCGATCCGGGCCTGGTGATCCACACGATCAGCGACTAACCCCTGACGGCAGGCGGCGCAAAGGAAATGCGCCGCCCGCCGATTTCTTATGGATGCTCTTTTTTTGTTTCTCAAACAGGCGGGCCTTGGACTGGGCTTTGTCGGGGTCTGGTTGCTGTGCGTCGGGGGCCTGTTGCTTTCCTGCCTTTCCATCTCGGGCACCTGGCTGGTGATCCTGGCCGCCCTGCTGGCGGCGGTGCTTTCGCCCAGCCCGTTTCCCGGACTGTTCACCATCCTGATTTTTATTGCGCTGGCTTCGGCGGTGGAGTTGCTGGAGTGGGCGGCGGGGATGTGGGGCGTGGCCCGCCGTGGCGGCTCAAAGCTGGCCGGCTTCATGGCGCTGGTGGGCGGCATCCTGGGCCTGTTCGCGGGCGGGCTGTTCCCGATTCCTCTGGTGGGAAGCCTGCTGGGGATGCTGGTCTTCAGCTTCGCGCTGGTCTTTCTGGTGGAGCGCAACCGCCTCCAGCATGACGGCAAGGCCGCCCATATTGCCATGGGCGCCGTCGTCGCCCGTGTGCTGGTGATCATGCTCAAGGTCAGCATCACGCTGGCCATGATCGCCTGGCTGATCATCGGCATGGTGGGGGATTAGCGCCTCATGGAGCAGGATGCCCGGCGTGTCGAACCCTCGCCTGCCGCCTATACTCCTACTCCTACTCATACTCATACTCTGCTTCAGATGGGGACGAGGCGGCCTGCCTGTCGCTGACGCTCCGGCAAGAAAAGAGCTTTCGTCCATTTCTCCGCCTGTTCGTCTCCATGGTGGCGGGAGCATCATCTCCACCGCGCGCTCCGGGCAGGACGGCCCAGAGGACCGTCCTACGTAGGGCGGTGCTCCGCGCCGCCCTCTCCCGTTTCAAGCCGAGAAAACATACAAAACGCCATTTTTCGTCTTTTTGCTTTGGGTTGGGGGCATGGTTCACGCTAGAGTGATCGCCGGGAGGACGTGAACGATGAAGAGCAGGTTCCAATGATTGGAAAAAAGCCAAAAAAAGTTTCCAAGGGTTGGAACTTTTTTCCGAAAAGTTTCCAATGGTTGGAACTTTTTTTTCGGATTTTTCCAACCCTTGGAACTTTTTTATGGCTGGCCTTTTTCCTGCCGGCGGGGGTGTCGGCGCAGGTGCTTTCGACGAATGCCCTGCCGCATGTGGAGCTGGCCCTGCGGCACTTGAACATGACATTTTCCGACCTCGGGTTTGAAAAGGACATGGGCAAGCCTTTGCTGGTGTTGAGCCGGGCGCGCGGGTTGCTGACGCGTCCGCTGGAGTTGCCGCTGGTGGCGGATGAGGTGCTGGCCGCCACGGTTCCCTGGGAGGCTTCCAAGGTCTGGACGCTGGCGGAAACGTCTTTGGAGGCGGGGCCGGTCAAAGTTCTCGAGCCTCCAGCGGACCTGCCTGCGATGGAGTTCCCTGGCCTTTCGCCGGAGCTGGAGGGCGCCGTGCGGCGCTTTATGGGCAAGGCCTGGCTGGCGCAGGCATATTTGGAAGCCGCCTTTGCGGGGCTTCGCGTGGAGGAGAAAAGCTTTCTGGCGGCGGAGGTGCTCGCGGGTGCCTTTTTTGCGGAGGACCGCGAGAATGTGCGGTCGGAGCTGGCGCGCTCCGGTATGCGGGAAGAAGACATCACTCGCGCCATTGAGGAGAGCTTGCGGGTGGACCCCGAGCCTTCCGCGACGAATCATGTGGCCCAAATCCAGCGCCTCGATCGCGCTCTCTTGCTGGCGGCGGCCCGGCAGTTCCAGGAGGCGGTGTCCGTGCTGGCGGAGGAGGCCCAGTCGTTGGGCGAGTGGCCGGCGGAGCCGCTGGAGTTTTTGACGCCGATGGGGCGGGTGGTGATTGGCTCCGCAAAAGGCGACCGGCATGAGGGCGGCGCGTTGCTGGTGCTGGACCCGGCGGGGGATGACGCCTATGCGGGCGATTGCGGCGCCGGCAATGGCCTGCTGGGTCGTCCGCTGGCGGCGGTCGTTGATTTGTCTGGCAACGACCACCACGAAAGTGGGGGCCTGCTGGGTGTGGGGGCGGCTTTGTGG
>CAZFSE010000215.1:0-5346 GCA_964521805.1 uncultured Verrucomicrobiota bacterium | reverse complement strand
ATTTTTTCCCCTGTGGCATGTCTACTGCTTGGAGGATGGCGTATGCACATAAACAAATCCATGGCAATGGTGGTGGCGGCGGGTGTTTTGGCGGCAGTTCCTCATGAGCTGTATTCACAGGATCAGACGAATGAGGTCTGGCGTCCTTCGCCCGGGAAATTGCAGGTTTTGGAGCAAAAGGCGAAGGACCGCGATGTGCTGGCGGAGAAGAACCGGGCCCTGGAGAAGGAAGTAAAGACGTTGAAGGGGACGCTGGAGGACACCAACAGCCAGCTGGGCGAGTTTGTGGTGAAGGATGGAACAAGCCGTTTGCAGGATCTGGAGCGGCGGGCCATTGGCTACGCCGCGATGCAATCGGCCCTCAAGCAGAAGGATGAGCTGATCGAGGATCTCAACCAGCAATTGGAGTCGCACAGGCAGGTGGAGCAGGAATTGCGCGATGAGATTGACCGCTTGAAGCTGGAGAACGGGGAATGGCAGGCGAAGTTGAAGGATGCGGAGCGGTCGCAGAAGTCCTTGCAGGTGACGCTGGAGCAATTCTGGCTGGGCAATTACGAATACTATCAAGTGCGCACGGGCGACACGGTGAGCGCGATTGCGGCGTTGCCGCTGTTCTACAATGACGCGTCGAAGGACGTTTGGATCCGCCAGGCGAATCAACGGCAGGTGAAGGACATTGATGCGTTGATCCCGGGCGAGGTGTTGATTATTCCGAGATTTCCTCCCAGTGGAAGGTATGATTTTTAAGGACAGGCGCACGCATGGAACCCCAGACACAAAAAAGAGCGCTGTTGGTGGATGACGAGCCTCTGGCCCGGATGGTGGCCCGCAAGGGGCTGGAGGGGGCGGGCTGTTATGTGTCGGAAGCGGACTCTTGCGCGCAGGCGGAGGCCCAGTGGAGGAGCCAGGTGTTTGACCTGGTGGTGCTGGATCATCGTTTGGACGATGGGTTGGGGATGGATGTGCTCGCGCGCATGCGGGCGGAGGGCCGGCAGGAACCGGTGATATATTTGAGTGCGGAGGCCCAGGAGGAAATGACGGAGGATCGCCGCCGCGATTTGCAGGTGCATGCGGTCCTGGGGAAGCCGTTGAACCTGGAGGCGCTGGCTTTGGCGGTGGCCTCGGCGGGGCTTGCCCCGGAGACGGCGGCCCCCGCGCCGCAGGCCGTGCGCCATGGGCGATTTATGGTGGTGGAGGGGCCGGCGGAGTGGACGATCCCGGCGGTGGAAGCCTTGCGGAAGGCGCATGGCGGGCCGGCTTGGCTGGCGCTGGATATGAGGGCGGTGTGCTCGGTGGAGGACGGGGTGCTCGTACGGTTGCTGGATTGGGCGTTGGACTGCCAGCGGCGCGGGGGCCGTTTTTGCCTGGCGAATTTGCCGGATGAATGGATGCATTACTTTATGAGGAATGGAGCAGACCGGCAGATGGACTGCGTGGGGGATCTTGCGGCGCTGGACGCGTTGAGCCGGCGGCTGTCTTCCACCTGTGAGCGGCGGTCCCTGCTGGACAGCGTGGTGAGGTCGGCGATATGAAGATATGGCCCGACAGATGGTTCAGCGGCGCGCTGTTGAAAAAGGGCGTGCTGATTCCCTTGCTGGCGGCCTGGGGGGCGGCGCTGGCGCTGGGCTCGCTGGATCTTGCCCGCCAGCAGGTGCAGGCCGCGCAGAACCGCCCCAGCAAGATGGAGCGTTTTTACAGCCACTACATGGGCAAGGGCCAGCAGTTGTTGCTGGTGTTCCGCCCGGACCAGGCGCAGGCCTTTTTCAAGCAGGCGCTGGAAATCGCGCCCAATGACCGGTCGCGGAACCAGGCGGCGCTGGAATATGCGCGCGCGCAGTTGACGATGGCGAAGGACCAGCCCCTGCCGCATGCCCTGCTGGCCAAGCAGTATTTTAGCGCGGTGATTGAGGCCAACGAGGACCCGGCACGGGTGCTGGAGGCGTATCGGGGATACATTGAGGCGTCGGTTTTGCTCAACGACATGGAATCGCTCAACCGCGCCTGTGGAGAGGCGCTGGCGCTGGCCACCAATTCCAGTGACCGGGTGAATGCGCTGAAGCATCAAATGCAGGTGTATCTGCGCGTGGGATCCTGGACAAACATGGCGCTGTTGGCGCCACAGGTGGAGCCGTTCCTGCAGGAAGGCCCGCACCGTGACGAGATGGAGTATGAGTGGACGACGGCCCGCGAACAGATTCTCTTGCGTCCGGAATGGTTCCGCGAGTATGCCGACCAGCAACCGGACAAGAATCCGGAGGATCTGCGCCGGGATCTGCTGAAGGATTTGCTGGAGCACTTCCAGGCGCTTTCGGAGAGCGAGGACCTGATGGTCCGGGATGAGAGCCTGTTCCGAATTGCGCGCCTGCTTTGCCAGGAGGGGATGTTTCACCAGGCCCAGTATTACATCCAGGTCTTTCTGGAAAACGAGCCCTCCAGGCATCTGGATGAGACCCTGATTTTGCTGACCCGGATGGCCCGCATGGACGGAGAGATGAAGACGGCGGAGGAGCTTCTTTCCACCTTTCTGAAGCGCTACCGGCTGAACACGCAGGCGGTGGAGGAGTTCACGGCGGTGGTCCGCCAATTGGAGGAGAACGGAAAATTTGCGGACGCCTTGCGCCTGATTTCGCAGTACGTCCAACTGCCGGTGGCGCGTGAAAGCCTGCCCCAGTTCATTTCTGAGGCGGCCCGCCTGGCGAACCGGCTGGGGCGGTACGAG
The DNA here is from genome assembly GCA_964521805.1 of uncultured Verrucomicrobiota bacterium. GTDB lineage: Bacteria > Verrucomicrobiota > Kiritimatiellia > CAIQIC01 > GWF2-57-35 > CAZFSE01. The sequence goes on along the minus strand of CAZFSE010000215.1, from coordinate 2,627 downwards.
GAGGGGCGCCGCTATTTTGACGAACTGCTCAAGACGGGCCCGGATCCCAAGACCCTGGCGATGGCGCTGATGGACCAGGCGACGGCCTGCATCCGGCGCAACGACCTGGCCGAAGCGGAAAAATGGCTGGTGTATTTTCTCAACCGCTTTCCGAGCGAGCCGCTCCGGGCGGATGCGTTGTTCAAACTGTTTGACATCAAGGTCCGGAGCAAGGCGTATGCGACGGAGATCATCCTGATTGGAACGGCGGCGCTGGAGGCGGGGCCGACCGACCCGCGGGCGGTGGATGCGCTGATCGTCATGGCGCGGTCCCTGGAGGATATAGGCCTGCTCTCGCTGGCGCAGGTGCAATACAGCAAGATCAGCCTGTTGAACCTGGCGGGGATGCTGGAGGGGGAGAAGAGGGGCGACCATCTGTCCATTGGGGAGGCGATGCTGGGCAATGCGCGGTGCCTGTACAAGATGGGGTCGGCCGTCAAGGCGGATCATCTGCTGAGGGAGCTGGTGAACAATTTCGAGGTGGAGCCGGTGCGTTCGGAGGCCGTGTACTGGTGGGCCAGCCTGGCGCTGGATTACCGGCAGACGGTGGAGGCGATGCGCCGCCTCTCCCTGGCGAAGGCCGATGAGGCGCGCCCGGAGATCGCGGCGAAGATTCAGTTTGAGCGCAACCTGCTGGAGATCGAGGCCGGGGCGCAGGCGGGGGAGACCATTGACCGCCTGTTGCAGAAGCTGTCCAACCTGCCGCCGGCGGAATACAGCGATTTTGTGCGCCGGGCATACACCGTTTATTTTGACAAGCTGATGAATGCGCGGGACACGGGCTCGATGCAGAAACTGCTTAACGCGGCGGCCTCGGGGCCGCACGCGCGCGAGCTTCCGCTCCAGTCGTATTTTCTGCGGCTGGCGAGCCTGGTGCTGGCCGACCAGGGCCCCCCGGCGTTCATCCAGTGCCTGACGGAGAACGAGCCGCTGTTGAAACGGGCCAGTGGATGGAAGGACGGGGACCGGCAGAGCCTGCTGGCCATGGTGCAGGGCATCGAGAAGACCCGCGGAGAGGTGGAAAGCTTTGTGCAGGGCCGTGAAATTGGAGGCCCGCTGTAAGGCGGGAGATGGAGGCGCCATGAACGATCAAGACATCCTGGCCGTGCTGGTGAAAGAGCGTGAGCGATGCCGCCAGCTGGCGCAGTTGTACCAGGCGTTGCGCTCGTCCTCCGGCCCGCCGGCGCCGGACCGCGAGACCCTGCGGACCGCGAGCCGCATTTTGACGGAGGTGCTGAAGCATTTGAGGGAGCTTCCGCGGAAGCCGGCGAGCGAGCTGGGCACGGAGCCGGCGCGCGAAGAGGCCCGGCGGCTGTTGCGGGAAATCGGCGATTTATTGGAGCGGGTCATGATCGCGGAGCGGGAGACGCGTGAACGGCCCCCGGCGCCGCCGGCGGGACCGGCGATGAACCACGCACTCAGGATGTATGCACGGACATGAAAACAGAATATGGACATGTAAAAGAGCAGAACACCGAGGCGGGCGCGCGCCTGCAGGGCAATCCGGATGTGTTGTTGCGCATCCGAAGCGCCTTTGAATTGTTTGACAGCCAGAGCGCGCTGTTGCGCTCCTCCTTTGAGAACCTCAAGCAGGATCTGGCCAAGGCCAACGAGGAGCTGAATGCGAAGAACAAGGCGCTGTCCGGCAAGGTCGAGGAGCTCCAGCAGATGTCGAGCCGGATGTACTGCATTCTGGAGAGCCTGGCGGATGGCGTGCTGGTGGTGAACACGCAATTGTATGTGGAGCGGTGCAATCCGGCCGCGGAGAATTTGCTGAGCCTGCCCCGGTCGCTGGTGGAGGGCCGCCCGTACGCCGAGATCACCAATGGGCTGGGATGCCTGGACCAGCTGAAGGCGGCGATCGAGCAGGGGCGGACGGTGCTGGACGAACAGCGCACCAGCGTGGATGCGCGCGGGCGCCGGACGATTGTCCTGGCCAGCGTGGCGCCGATTCGCTCGCCGAACGGCGGCATTTTGGGCGCGGTGGAGGTCTTGCGGGATGTGACGCAACTGCGCGCGCTGGAGGAGCGGGTCCAGCACCAGAAGCGCATGGCGGCGCTGGGCGAGATGGCGGCGAGCGTGGCCCATGAAATCCGCAATCCGCTGGGCACGATCGAAGGCTTTGCGCGGCTCCTGAAGCATGATTTGGACCTGGCGGGCGATCCGGGAACCTCGCGCCTGGCGTCCAAGATCATCGAAGGCGCGCAGAACCTCAACTATGTGATCACGAATCTGCTGACCTATGCGCGGCCGATGCAGTTGCAGTGCGAGCCCTTTGAGGTGGCCACGCTGTTCCAGAGCGTGCAGGAGGTGCTGGCCTCCTCCGCGGTGGAGCGGGGTGTCAGCCTGCAGATCACCCTGCCGGAGCCGGCCTTCCGAGTGAATGGCGACATCCGCCAGATTCGCCAGGTTCTGATCAATCTCGGGCGCAATGCCCTGGATGCCAGCGCCAAGGGGGGGCATGTCGCGCTGGAGGCCACCCTGCACAAGCGGGACGTCTTTTTTGTGGTCTCCGACGACGGATGCGGAATTCCGGCGGAAGATTTAACAAGCATTTTCGATCCATTTTTCACCCGCAAGGAGGGGGG
>CAZFSE010000214.1:0-5362 GCA_964521805.1 uncultured Verrucomicrobiota bacterium | reverse complement strand
TTCATCCACTCCCCGGCTTTGGTCCAGCCCACGACATGCCCATTGCTGGCCGCCGCATCGGCACCGATGTCCACGCCCTCGTACGGACGCCAGGCCTTGCCCTCATTTTGCGGCGTGGTGTCGGAGTACGCCACGCCGGCGCCTCCGTAGTCAAAATTCTCCGCCTCGATCAGGCCGGGCACAACCCACGGGCCGCCCTGGAAGGGCCGGAGGGAATCACGCACCTTGGGGTTCGTGCCATGGGCCACCTCGTACCCATCGAGCATTCCATCGCCATCATGATCCGGCTTGAGCGGGTTGGTGAACGTCACGTTCAGTTCTTGGAAATCGGTCAAGCCATCTTCATCCGTATCAGCCCGCTTGGCATCCAGATCCGTGCCCGTGGGATTGTTCAGGGGGTGATAAGGATTATACGATCCGGCATTTCCGTCGTAGGCGACCTCCTGGTAATCGTTCAACCCATCGCCATCGGAATCATAGGCGTTGTCGTTGAGGCCCCAATCCATTTCCCTGAGATTGAGCAAGCCGTCCTTGTCCGTATCCATCCCCAGCTTGTTCAGCAGATCGCGCAGGGTATCGTTGGCATTGGCGAAATGGCGCGGGAACCAAAAGCGGTCGGACGAGATGGTCCCCAGTTCCGCGGGCCAGGTGCGGGTGGCCAGCACAAAGCCGGATGAGGAAACCAGATTCAGGACAGACTCGTTCCTTTTTCCAGCCATTCCCCAGGGGTAGCAGAAGTAGGCCGGATGCACTTTCAACTGGGCCTGCAGGTCATCCCGGCTTCCGGCAATTTCGTACCACTTGTTGACCTCCAGATTCAAATCCACATGCGTCTGCGTATGCGAACCCATCCAGAAGCCCTTCCGCTGGCACTCCTTAATCTCCGCCCACGTCATCAGGCGCATGGCCGGCCATTCCGGCATGGCCCAGTCATTAAGGCCGCCGGTTTTGCGGGTGACCACGGCATTCACCGCCACATAGTCATGCGCCAGCAGGATGGGAATCGCGTGCTGGAGAAAGGCCTGATAGGCGTCATCAAAAGTCAGCAAGAGCGGATTGGGCGGCAGGGGAACGCCATTCTGAATGCGCTCCAGCAACTCGCGGTGCGTAATGCAGTTGACATTATGGCTCTTGAAATAGGCCATATCGCGGGTGAAGTTTTCGGTGCTGATCCACCCGCCGGCGTCATACCCGGAGGGAAATTGGGAACGGGGCTGGACAATGTGGTACATCAGGGTCGGCACACGCGTTTCATTGACACCGTCGGCAATGGTTTGGGCCGTCACCTGGCCGCTGTCATAGGCCGTCCCCGTGGTGATCACGCGGACCTTGAAATAGTAGGGCGTGGAGGGATTCAAGCCGGCGACGCGGGTGTAGGCCCGCTCTTTTTGGGTGATGGACAACACGCGGTTTCCGCTGGAAGGGGAAAACCCCTCCACCGTCGAGGCATGCACATCATAGGAAACAAAATCTCCGCCCGTGTATTCCGTCCACAGCAGAAACAGGCTCCGGTTCAGCACAAAGCGTGGAGGCTCCAGCACCGGCGAATAGCCCTGCGCTGAAGCGGAAAGCCCCAAAACAATAACAAACAACCACCCCGCCACCCACACGGCACGGCGGGCTGAACCACAAGTACTCATAATTCCAACCTCTTAACTTGACACTATACACGGATTTTATGTTTTTGGCTGGGGCAAGGCCAGTTTTTTTAGAAGGGCGGCATACTGCTCCACCACGGCGGGCCAATCGCGGGAGAGGGCTGTTTTGCGGGGAAGCCCGGCCCAGTCGCGCTCCAGCGCCAGGGACAGGGCCTGCGCAAAAGAATCTGGAGAGGCGCAATCGCAGAACACCCCCGCCTCGCCCACCACTTCACGGCGGATCGGGTCATCCTGGGTGACCACCGGACGGTTGCAAGCCATCGCCTCGAGATAAACCAAGCCAAACGCCTCCGAACGCGAGGCGGAGGCCAGCACATCGCAAGCCCGGTACCATCCTGGCATATCGGCCTGGCTCGCCGTCCGGCAGGCAAACCGCTCCGGACCCAGGTGCTCCAGGCCCAACCGAACGATCTCTTCACGGAGCGGCCCATCGCCCAGCACCAGGAGACTGCCCCGCCCCAGCTTTTCCATGGCCCGGATCACGAGATCCACCCGCTTGATGTCCTCCAAGGCTCCCACGCACAGCACTCGCGGACGGGGCAAATCCACCTCACAAGCCGGGCCATCCGGATGAAAACGTTGCGCATCCACGCCCACGGGAATCACCTGCGTCCGCACGCCCGGAACGGCTTGCTGAATGGCGCGCGCCGAATCGTGCGTTGTCGCCACATACACATCCGGGCGCTGTCGGGCGGCGGAGATTTCCCAACGGCTGATGGCGCCATGCCCAATGTCCACAAAGGGTATCCCCCGGACCCTGCGCAGGAACCGCCCCAGCAGACCGCCCCAAACACCGGCCTCCGGAATGAACACGTCGCAATCCTTCTTCAGCAACCAGGGCAACGCCCCCCAGCAGGAGGTCATCCATTCCATATTCAGCGGGCCCAATTGAAAAAAGCGCAGGGCATGGCCAAGAAGGGGGCAACGGTCCAGCGCCTTCAACAGGCGGCCTTCACGGTCCAAGGCTCGAATTCGCACCCGCTCCTCCCCTCCGGCGGCGCGGCAGAGCACCTTCACCTCAAACTCACCGGCGAGCCGCCGGGACAACTCCTCCACCATGATTTCCGCGCCCCGGCGATAAACACCATAGCCCGAAAGAAGAAAGGCGGCCCGAGGTTTTTTCTTTGAAAGCATGGCGGCCATCCTATACTTCCCCCATGACCAGTGAAACCAAAAAACGATTTCGGGAAATGACGCCTGCCCTGCTCTTCGCCGTGCTGGCGGCGGGCGCGGGCATTCTCTCCTGGGGGCTGAGCCATTTTGCCGTCCCGATGTTTCAAGAAACCCTGCCCCCCCACCGCGCCACGCCCGTCTTCTGGCAAACCCTGTATGTGCGCATCCATCTCCTGCGCTACCTGGCGGCCTTTGGCGGCGCGCTGGCGGCGCTGGCCGCGGTCATTCCACCGGCCCGCTGGAAGACCCGCCCGCTGGTCCTGCTGGTGGTGGCGCTGGCCGCGCTGGTGCGCTTCGCCACGCCGGAGATGGCGCTGGACTCCATCGTGCGGCCCGACGCCGTCCACTTCGGCGCGGTGGCCAAACAGCTCGTGACGCAGGGATCTCTGCGGGTCCCCACCGGGCCTCATCTCCTGCCTGCGCGCACCTTGCCCGGCGCCTCTTTGCTGATGGGCCTGACGCAATGGCTGGCGCCCGCCTCGCTCACCGCCGGCATCGGCACCGTATGGCTGTTCTCCCTGCTGGCCGCCGGGCTGGCCTATTTCCTGGGCGGGCGACTGACGGGAACACGGACCGGCGGCCTGACGGCCGCGCTTCTGATTCTGCTTTCGCCCCTGCATGGCCACTACACCCGCCAGCTCATGAGCGATGTTCCGTGGGGCACGCTGGTGCTGGCCGCCACCGCCCTGCTCTGCGCGAACAATCCTCGCGCCTGGAAGGAACTGCTGGCCGGCCTTCTGCTGGGGCTGGGCCTGCTGTTCAAATCCTCCCACTTCCTGATCATGGCCGCGGTCCTGCTGGCTTGGATTCTTCATGTGCGCGGATCGCCCCGGCGCATTCTTCCCCTTCTTCTTGGCGGACTGGTGGGCACCGTGCCGGCCCTGCTCTACAACCGCTTTGTCCTGGGCGGCTGGATGCAAACCGCCTACCACACCTACTGGCCAGGCTGGGCTTCGCCGTCGGAAGCCATCGGATGGAAATATCTGTGGAGCCCTCCGCTCATCAAGGGAAGCCTGGGCAACGTCCCCTATTACGCGCTTTCATTTCTGGGCCTCGACCCCCGCCCCGAGCGCATGCCCATGCTCCTGCCGCTGGTGCTGGCCGTCCTCCTCTCGCTCTTCCTCCGCAAAAAATCCTCCGCCAGCGGCGCCCCCCTTCGCACGCCCTTTGCCATGATTGCGGGCTGGTCCACCCTCCTGTATGGCGGCGCCTGCCTGCTCTATTCGTTCCAGGATCCGCGCTTCTTCCTGCCAATCCTGCCGCTCTGGCTGGTGGCCGCCGCGTGGCCGCTGTCCCGCTGGATTGAACGCTGGACGCCCGCCGCCCGCCACACCGTTCTGGGGCTGGCCCTGCTTGCGGTGGCCTCCACCGGCCTGGCCATTCTGCGCGTGGAAACCTCCGGCCTGCGCGTGCCGGAACGCGCCCTGCTGGAGCGGGTGGCGCGCGCCTGCGCATCCTACGAGGTGCTGGTCTCCGATGAAGATCCCGTCCTGCTGACGGAGTTTGGCGCATGGACCACGCACACCCGCCTCGTCCCCCTGCTGTTGGAAGGCGAACTCTGGTTTTCCGAAGATCCGGAAAAATTGTTCCAGGAAACGAAGGCGGTGGTGGAGCCCTATGCCGGCACCCTCTCCGCCGTGCGCCAGGCCCTGGACCGGGGCGCGCGCGTCGCCGTCTGGATTCGCAAACCGCACTACCGGCCCGCGGCCTATGAGCAGTTCGACCGGGCGTTTGAACGCCGCGCCGTCCCCGGCGCCGGCGTGCCCGGCTTCGAGGAACTGGTTGCGCCTGCGCCCGCGGAACTCATCGCGCCGCCGGAACCCGCGGGGGAACCCACCGCCAAGCTCCCTCCACGGGAAGAACCGGCACCCCCCCTCCCCGGCACAGAACAAGAACCCCAGGTGCTCCAGCGCGGAGGATCCTTTTTCCTGGGAGGACAAGGCCCCTTGGATGCCGTTGGACAAAACCGCTCCCTGCCGGTGCAGAGGGTCGAGGTGTCGCCGTTCTTCCTCTCCTCCACCGAGGTGGACAACGCCACCTTCGCCTCGTTCATCAACGATCTTTGGGCGGGCGGCGAGCTGGCCATCGAGCCCAACGACCAAGGCCTTCAAATCCTGCTGGCCACCAACCAGCTTCCTCTTTTACGAATACCTGCCGACACACACCAAACGCACCTGGTGTGGAATCCCGCCGAATCCAACGCCCCCTGCCACGTGCGACCCTGCGGAGAACTCCAGCCCGAGCGCCATCCCGTGAGCCACGTCACCTGGCATGGCGCCGCGCTCTATTGCAACTGGCTGAGCCAAAAAGAAGGATTCCGGCCCGCCTACGACCTCACCACAAACCCCTTCACCCTGATCCCCGGCGCCAACGGCTACCGCCTGCCCACCGAAGCCCAATGGGAACTGGCCGCCGCATGGGACGGACAGCACAAGCGCATGTTTGCCTATGGTGATGACTGGGATCCACTCAAGGCCCATGTGATGGAAGCCTCCGTGCTCCTGGAGCCGCCCTGCGGCCCGCCCACCCTC
>CAZFSE010000213.1:0-5367 GCA_964521805.1 uncultured Verrucomicrobiota bacterium | reverse complement strand
CGGGCCGCGGCCCGCCATTTCAGCGGTGACGAACACCACGCGCTGGAGGTTTTTGTGCATGATGCTCTTGTCCTGAACGTTCTCTTCAAAGTGGCCCAGCTCGCCCAGCTGGACCCCCTGGCCCATGCGGCCCTTGACCAGGATGGTTTTCAGCAGGTCAGGGGCCGAGCGCTGATCCCGGGGCAGGCGCAGAAGGATGGGCAGTTCGTTTTGCTCCGAGGGCACATGGACGGTTCCGGCGGGCATGCCGGCCAGCGCCATGCGCAGGGTGTTGACGATGTCCTCGGTGGAGATGCCGCTGAGCCCAGCCTTTTCGCGGTCCACACGGAAGAACCATTTGGACTGGTCCGCCTCGATGGTATCATCCACATCCACCACGCCCTTTTCCGCGCGCAGGGCGGTCTGCACGGTCTGCGCGGCGGCGATCAGCTCTTCGTAGCGGTGATAGGGCTCGCCATAGATCTCGGCCACGACGGTCGAAAGCACGGGAGGTCCCGGAGGCGCTTCGACAATCTTGATCCGGGCCCCCGTTTCCAGGGCGATCGCCTCCATATCCTTGCGGATGCGCAGGGTGATGGCATGGCTGTCCATTTCGCGTGCGGTCCGGGGCAGGAGGTTGATGCGGATGTCCGCCACCTGCGGCCCCTGCCGCAGGTAGTAGTGCCGGACCAGTCCATTAAAATCCATGGGCGAGGCCATGCCCACGGTGGAGGAAAAGTCCACCACCTCAGGAACTGTCTGGAGATAGTTCTCCAGCTTGCGGACCACGGCATCCGTGGTTTCGAGGGTGGCGCCCTCATCGAGGTCCACCACGAGCTGGAATTCATTCTTGTTGTCGAACGGGAGCATCTTGAGCGGCACCAGACCGGTCACGGCCAGTCCAATGGATCCCGCAAAGAGCGCACCGACCACGGCCAGCAGGGCCAGGCTCTTGCGGCGCGAGTCCACAAAGGGCGCCAGGAGCCTGCTGTACACGGCGTAGGTGCGGGTGGAGTGCAGATCGAAGGCCTGTTCCCCGGCGGGCGTTTCCTTCAGCAGTTTTTTGGCCAGCCACGGGGTGATGGCGAAGGCCACCAGCATGGAGCTGAGCATCGTTAACGGCACGTTGAGGGCCATCGGGCCCATGTAGGGGCCCATCATGCCGCTGATGAAGAACATGGGGATGAAAGAGAAGATGATCGCCAGCGTTGCCAGGACAATGGGCGGCATGACCTCGTTCATGCCCAGCGAAATCGCCTGGTCGCGCGGATATTTCTTCATGGCCAAGAAGCGCGTGATGTTTTCCACGCTGACAATGGGATTGTCCACCAGGAGCCCGAGCGCCAGGATCAGCGCGAACAGGGTTACCCGATTGATGGTGAATCCAAACAGGTAGTTGAAGAGCAGGGTCAGCGAATAGGTGATCGGGATGGTCAGGCCCACGATGGCGCCTTCCCGCCAGGACATGCTCAGCGCGATCATCCCCACGACGGTCAGCATGCCCATGGCCAGGTTCATCACCAGGTCGTTGACCTTGGCATTGGCGGTTTCGCCATAGTTGCGGGTGATGCGCACCTGCACCTCATCGGGAATTGTGTTGCCGCGCAAGGCCTCGAGGCGGGATTCCACCTCACGCGCCACCCGCACGGCGTTGCTTCCCTTTTTCTTGGCGACAGCAATCGTCACGGCCGGCCGGCTGATCCCCGCCTGCTCGTCCGCCGGCCCAAAGCCGATCCGGGTCGCCGTGGTCACTTCCTCGGGCCCATCCACAATGGACGCAACGTCGCGCAGATAAACCGGGCGATTTTCATGCAGGCCCACCATCAGGTTCTTGACTTCGTCCGCGCTCTGAAGAAACGGGCCGGCCTCGACAAGGTAGGAGCGATTGCCCTGCTCGAAGCGCCCGGATTCCATCTGGGCGTTGGATACCTTGAGGGCTCCGGCAACCTCCATGGCGGAAAGGCCGTAGGCCGCCAGCCGCTCGGTGTCAAGATGCACCTGCACCACGCGGCGCTCACCTCCATAGATGCTGATATGCGCGCTGTCCGGGATGCGCTGGAGCTTCTCCACCACTTCCTCGGCCACCCGTCGCAGGGCATGCGTGTCTGCCTTGTCGCTGTACAGCGCCGCGCTGACAATGGGCACGTCATCAATTTCGATGGGTTTGATGACCCACCCGGCAATGCCCGGCGTGGTCTTGTCGATGTTCTGAAAGATCTTGTTGTACAGCTTGATGAGGCTCTCTTCGCGGTTTTGCCCCACGAAAAATCGCACCGTGACCACCGCCATGCCCGGGCGGGACATGGAGTAGACATACTCGACGCCATCAATCTGGTACAGCATGCGCTCGAGCCGCGAGGCGACCATTTGTTCGACTTCCTCGGCGCTCCCGCCGGGGTACATGACGAGCACATCGGCCAGCGGCACGACAATCTGCGGCTCTTCTTCGCGCGGCGTGACGGTCAGGGCAATGGCCCCCGCAATCAGGCTGACGATGATCAGCAGAATGGCGAAATTGCCTTTGAGAAACGCCTCGATCAGGCGCGACATGAAGGTGTGTTTGGCTTCCATGGTCTTACCCCTCCCGGACGGGCGTGGCGAGAATGACCTCTCCGCCTTCGAGCCCGGAGAGGATTTCGACGTGGCCGTCCTGCTGTTGGCCGGTGGTGACCATGCGGCGGATGATCCGCCCATTTTCGACCACCTGCACCAGTTGAAGCTGTCCGACGCCATAGACGGAGGTGGCGGGGATCAGGACGCCCTCATGCGCCGACTCCTCGACCCAGAGCCGGCCAAAGGTTCCCGGCAGGATTTCGGACGTCGAGTCTTCAATATGAACCCGGACCTGGCGGGTGCGGCTGAGGGGGTCAATCTCGCTGACAATCTCCGACACACGGCCCTGGAAGGATCGCGCCGGCGACTCCAGCGCCAGCTCCACCGGCTGGTTCAGGGCCAGTTTGCCGACCAGCCGAACCGGGACAAAGGTTTCCAGCCGCATGCGGGTGGGATCATACACCGCCAGCAAGACTTGGCCGGGATTGGCCAGGTCGCCGGCCTCAATCCGGCGGTCGGTGACGATGCCGTCAATGGGGGAGATGATCCGGGTGTATGTCAGCATGATCTTGACGCGCTCCGCCTGGGCGCGAGCCGAATTGAACATGGATTCCGCCGCCGTCAGCGCCTGTTCCGTCGTCGCCTTGGACTCAAAGAGCTGTTTGGCGCGCTGGTATTCGGTTTCGGCCTGCTTCAGCTGGGCCTCCGTGGCGGCCAGCTGTTCGCGGATTTCCCGGTCATCCAACGCCACCAGCACCTGGCCTTTGGTGACGCGGTCCCCGGCAGAAACGAACACCTCGCTGACATAGGCCGGCAACCGCGCGCTGAGGTTGATTTTTTCCTCGGAGGCGGTGGTGCCCATCACGTAGATGCGTGTGGAGACCGGCTGGCGTTTGGTGGTGAGCGTGGCCGCGCCTGCCGGCAGGGCGAAGCCGGGCTCGTGCGCCGCTTTGCCCGGCGGCGTCTTGGAGGTGCAGGACCCTCCGGCCCACGCCATAATCAGAGCCAGTCCGGCGATCCCTGCGATGGGTTTCCATGCTTTTTTTACGCTGTCTTTATTCATGTTGTTCCCCTTTTTGTTCCGTGTATTTCTTGACCAGTTGTCCTTGAGCCCGCTCCAGGTTGGAGACGGCATTTAATAAGTCGTAGTAGGCCGCCACATGGCGGCTTTGGGTGGCGGTCAGGCCCACTTGCGCCGTCATCAGGAGGGTGATATCCGCCGCGCCCTGCTGGTATTGCTCGCGGGTGATGCGCAGGGCTTCCTCTGCGCTCGATACGGCCTTGTTGGCCACCTCCAGGCGTTCCCGGGCCTCCTTAAGTTGCAGGCCGGCCTGTGTCATGTCCAGCTTGAGGTTGTTGCGGGCGTTTTCCAGTTCCGCCCGTGCCTGCTCTTTGCGGGCCTCCGCTTCGCGGGTGGCCCCGCCCCGCCGGAAGCCCGTGAAGAGATCCCACTCCGCCATCAGGCCGGCAAAATAACTGTTCTCCATGCGACTGCTCCCGTCACTGTCCCAATCGAGCGAGCCAAAGGCGCTGAGGGTGGGGGCGTAGTCACGCCGGGCTTTCTTCCATCCATCCGTTTGAATCTTGACCATCGTCTCCGCCGCTTTGAACTCGGGCCGGTCTTCGACCGCGCCTTCCGCCATCCCGGGCAGTGCGGGCAGTTCATCCGCCAGCTTGACGGGCGGCAGTCCGTCCGCGTTCACCAAGTCCTCGCCCATGGCCGTGTTCAAGGCGGCAATGGCCAGCTGGACTCCATTGCGGGCGCGGATCAGATCTTCTCGGGCCTGGGCCAGCTGGACCTCCAGGTTCAGGACGTCAATCTTGACGGCCGACCCGGCCTTGAAGCGCTCGTCGGCCACTCGCAGACTTTCCTCAATGCTTTTCACGGACGCTTCCTGCACCGTGACAAAAGCCTGCGCCTGAAGAATGCCGTGATACCCACGGGTGACCTGGTGGATTAGCTCGTTTTGAAGGGCCTTTTTTGCATACAGGGCGGCGTGCGAACCGGATTGCGCCATTTGCCGTCCAAGCCCGCGCTGGCCGCCATCGAGCAATCTCCACTTGGCAATCAGGCTGGCCCGATAGTTTTCGGTGTCTTCCGGGTTGTTGAAATCCTCCATCATCGAGGCTTGCCGCTGATTTAATTTCATGAAAAAGGCCTGCGGGGGATTATCGGTGCGGCCATAGGCGCCCGCGGCGGATATCTGCGGATAATAGGCCGATTCCGCCTGGGCAATCGCCGCCCTGGCCGCCTCCACCCGGTGGGCCGCGGCCTGAACGTCTGGATTCTGGTCCAGCGAGGCCTGAATGCATTCCTCCAGTGTGAGCGCCTGCGCGCCTCCTGTCGCCACCAGCCCGGCGGCGATGATCCATCGAATCGTGTGCTTTCCGTATATCATTCTACTCTCCCTTTTTTTGACCGAATACAGTTCAAGATCGTGAGGGACCGCGGATCCGAGATCCGGTACCAAACTTCCTGGCCGCGCCGCTCGGAGGCCACGAGGCCCGCCCGCTTCATTTGGTTGAGGTGAAGGGAGACGGCCGCCTGGGGGATGCCCAGGCGCGTCGTGAGCGTATGCACGGGGCATTGCTCCTCGCGGTCCAGCAGGTCAATGATCTTCAGCCGCTGGGGATGCGCCAGCAGTTTCAACACCTGCGCCATGCGCTCCAGCAGTTCCGGCCCCACATCCTGCAAACACTCCGAAAGTGGTGATTTCATACAGCGCAATATATAGAAGTATTTAAATATGTCAATAGGCAAAATGGGTAGTTTTTTTGCAGCAGGGCGCAGGAAAAAATCTAGCGTTTAAACTTACGATCGTAAGTTGAAACGCT
>CAZFSE010000212.1:0-5416 GCA_964521805.1 uncultured Verrucomicrobiota bacterium | reverse complement strand
AACAACAGCGGTTCAAAAAAACCCGGCCGCGGAGAAATCCGCGGCCGCTTTTTTTACCACCAAAAGCCCTCCGCACGGAGGATGACGCAAATCCCAAATGGGCTTTACATCCCTGCATCCGAGGGGTTAAATTTTCTCGACCTTCATAAGGAGATAAAATCATGTTTTATTTCTCTCTTCGCCTGCCCGCTTCCACCCTTATTTCCCTTTGCCTTGCTACCTGTATTGGGACGGCCATCGCCGCCAATCCCGGCCTGCCGCTCTCCGAAGATTTCACCTCCACCAATCTGGCGGATGCCCCCAAAACGACCGCCCGCTGGGATGGCGGCGGGCTGGCGCGGATGCAGGATCGCAACGCCGAGTATGGGCCGTTTCGCTTCCTCCCCGGACAGCCTGCGGCGGTGTTCATGCCCTGCTATGATGTGGAGGTGGGGGATCTGGATGGGAATGGCGCGCCGGATGTTGTGCTGGGTTGCGCGGGGCTTCCACCGCGGCTGTTCTTGAATAATGGCACAGCCACGCCCTGGTCTGGCACCCCGGATACGGGCTTGTCCATCGGGCCGGATACAAACACCTTCTTCCGAATCGCTCTTGGGGATGTGGATGCGGATGGCGATCTGGATGTGATGGCGGTGGACACCAACTATGCCTACTGGATATTCCATAACAATGGGACGACCAATCCCTTCTTGGGCGTGGAGGGGACGCTCACGCTGACGAATCTTTCAGAAATTACAGCATACGAGATTGCGCTGGCCGACGTGGACCGGGATGGGCTTGTGGATCTGTTGGTGGGGCATGTGCCCGTCGGTCAGGGGCATTTGCGGTATTTTCAAAACACCGGGGGGAGCAATCCCTGGCTCTCGGCGGAGGGAGTGGTGCTGGATTCGTATGCCCCGAGTCATATTGCGGTGGCGGATGCCAATCATGATGGCCACCTGGATGTGTTCGCCGCGCACCCGTCGGGCATGGGACTCCGCCTGTACACCAATAACGGAACAAGCACGCCTTGGACGAATGTCACGCCCGTGCAAATTTCGACGGATTGGGCCCGGTCGCTGGCGGTGGGCGATGTGACCGGTGATGGGCATGTGGATGTGATCGTTGCGGTTAATACCGTGGGCATGGATCACCGCCTGTACACGAACAATGGGACGGCCACGCCTTTTGCCGGGGTGACCGGCTCCGTCGTCGGCACCTACGGATTTTTCATCCTCAGGGACAGTGTCCTAGTGGACTTGGACGCCGATGGCGACCTGGACCTTCTCTCGGCGGATTCCGGGTCGTTCGGCACGCTGATGGTCTACGAAAATAATGGCACACCGGATCCGTGGCGCAACACGCAAGGCTACAATCTCGATCTGCCGACCAGCTATGCCCCGATCAAGATTGGGGTGGGGGATTTCAACAGCGACGGGAAGCCGGATCTGCTGGGAGTCAGCCAGACGCGCACCAATATGTATTTCTATAACATGGGCTCCGGCAATCCCTGGCAGGGGCTGTTTTACGCGCTGTCGTTTCAGGGCTTGAGCCAGCGGGCCACGGCCCTGGTGTCCGCGGATTTTGACCGGGATGGCGATGTGGACCTTGTCTCCACGCACAACGGGGCGGATGGCTATGGACCCACGAAGCTCTACTACAACAATGGCGGCGTTGAACCGTGGGGGACTTTGATCCCGGAGGGTCTGAACGGGGGGACGCCCAACGCGCGCGCGGCTGTTGCGGGCGATGTGGATGGCGATGGATGGACGGACCTCATCCTGGGCAATTATGGCGAAACGAACCTGCTGTACCTGAACAATGGAACGGCGGCGCCGTTCAGCGGCGTGGATCCTCTGGGGATTGGAACGGCTACCAACAGGACCACAGCGCTGGTCCTGGCCGATGTGGATGGCGATGGCTGGCTGGACCTGGTGGAGGGCAACGACGATCAGCGGAGCAGGGTGTATCTCAACCGGGGTGGAGGCCTGCTCTGGACGGATGTGGCGGGCGTGGACGTGGGCACAAATGTGTGCGCCACCCGGTCGCTGGCCGTTGCGGATGTCAACCAAAACGGCAAGCTGGATCTGATTGCCGGGAACTACAATCAGCCCGCGCGCCTGTTCCTGAACAACGGCACGACCAATCCGTGGCAGAATGTGACGGGGACGGTGGTCTCCGCCGACGCCTTCCAGACGGTCTCGCTGGCCGTGGCCGATGTGAATGGCGACGGTTATCCCGATATCGTGGCCGGCAATCAGGGACAGCCCAACCGGCTGTATCTGAACAACCGGACCGCCAATCCCTGGCTGGGCGTGGCGGGCACGAACATCACCTCCGCGACCAATCTCACCACCGCCCTCCAGTTGTGCGATGTGAACCGCGATGGGCGGCTGGATCTGGTGGAGGTCGCGGATAACGGACGTCCGGCCATCTACATCAACAACGGAACCGCGCAGCCCTGGGCAGGCGTGGAGCCCAGCTACAACGGGTCTTCCGCCCGGTATTCCACCGTGCTTTGCAGGGACTTCAATGGGGATGGCGCCGTGGATATGGTGTTGGGCCGCTTCAATGATCACTTGACGGCGCACAATGGCCGCGATTTCAAAACGTATTGGAATAGTGTCACCAACGTGGCGCTTCTTGACTCCATGCCCTATGACACGCGCGGGCTGGTTTTGGAGGACGTGGATGGGGATGGCGACTCCGATTTGATCCTGGTGGCCAGCTCCACCAACTCCTCCTTGTTCCTGAACAATGGCACCACAGCACCCTGGGCCGGCGTCATTCCGCTTCCGCTTGCCACCAACACGTTTGGTCCCTATGGCGCGGCGGTGGGCGACATGAACGGCGATGGGCGTCCGGATCTCTTGCTGGCCTACTACAATGCCATCGCGCCGCAGGCCTATTTCAACAACGGCACCACCAATCCCTGGGCGGGCGTCGTGCCGGTGAGCCTGGAAGATATTCCGCGCGCGAGTTTTTGCGTGCGTCTCACGGACATGAATGGGGATGGGCGGCTGGATTGCGTGCTGGGCAATGAGGGTGAGCCTCCGCAGTTGTTTATCAATAATGGAACGGCGAATCCCTGGGCGGGGGTGAGCCCGGTGGCGATCGGCACCAATACCTGGGATCTGCGCGATTTCCAGGTGGCCGATGTGAATGGCGACGGCAAGCCGGATGTGGTCACCTGCAATGCCTCGGGGCCCATCTGCCTCTACACGAACAACGGCACGGTCAATCCCTTTGCCGGCGTGGCGGTGACGAATATCACCAGCGAGGCGCTGGGCTGGTCCTCCCTGGATCTGGGCGATGCCGACCGGGATGGCGATTTGGACCTGGTGGCGGCGGACCGGGCGGGCATGAATTATTACTTCCAGAACCAAGGCGGTGACACCCTGTGGGCCGGGGTCAGCGGCACGGTGATTGCCCTTGAATCCAACGGCACGACGCGCATCCGGCTCTATGACATCAACCGTGACGGAAAGCTCGAAGTGGTTTGTGCCAACGAGCGCATGCCGAACATCACCATCAGCACGAACAAGGGGACGGCTTCGCCCTGGTCCGGTGGAGCCTCCGACTTCGCCTTCGGGTTTGGGGAAGAGCTGGTGTACCGCATGATGGCCCTCGGCGATGTGGACCGTGACGGCGCTCCGGAGATTGTGACCGCCGCGCAGAATAGGCCCGTGCGCTACTGCGAACCCACGCTGTACAACACCTGCCGGGGCCGTGCGCTGTCCGGCCAGGTGAACAGCGGCCCCGATTCGGTGCAGAACGTGCGGCTGAATGCCCTTGCCTCGACGCCGCCCAATACGGATATCCGCTACTACCTCAGCAACAACGGCGGCATCCAGTGGCACGCCGTCCGCAACAACACGAACTTCGCCTTCCCCTCCGCCGGCAACGACCTGCGTTGGCGTGCTGAGTTTTCGTCGCTCTCCCCCAAGATCAGCCCGGTGCTCCATTCGCTGAGCATCGTGGATCTGGTGGGGAAGGTGACGTACACGGTGTCTTCGCGATACGGCATGCCTGTGCCCGCCGTGGGCACGCACACCTGCACGGTGGGCAGTGTCGTGTCCTTCAGCGTGGATCCGGCGGTGACGTTGGGACAGACCCAATATGCCTGCGTGGGCTGGACGGCCACCGCCAATGAGCCGGCTTCGGGAACCAGCAACTCCTTCTCCATGACCATGAATAATCCCGCCGCCGTTTCCTGGCACTGGGCCACCAACTATTGGCTGGGTCTGGCCACCAATGGCCCCGGCACGATCCTCGCCAGCACGAGCGGCTGGGTGCGCGCCTATGCCTCGGCGCAATTGACCGCCACCGCAAACCCCGGCTACCGGTTCTTGAATTGGACCGGCGATGACCTCGACGGCAGTGACACGTATTCGCCCATCGGACTCATGGTGTACATGCCACGCACCATCACGGCAAATTTCATCCCCGAGAATTGGTCGTTCATCCGGGCCTCCGAGCAGGGAAATGATGATGTTCATACTTTGAATCCGACCAATGCCATTTTTGAGAATGGCACGCTCGCCTATATGACCATCCAAGCGCCGCTGTATGAAGAGCAGGATGAATCCAACCGTTTCGCCCTGGTGGGGTGGCAGGTGGATATGGATGGCGACGTGGTGTCCGGAACGGGGACGGCGGCAGTGTTCACCGTGACGGCGGACGGTATCCTGAATTGGAACTGGGAGCGGCAGTACGCCATCAGCATCAGTGCCGGAAGCCATGGGACGATGACCGGCGCGACCAATGGCTGGTTCAATGAGCTGGCCTCCTTCCCGGTGGTGGCCTTTCCAGATCCGTACTATTACTTCTATCACTGGGATGGGCTGAGCGGGCCGGGATCCTGGCGCCAATCCAATACGTTTGGCGCGGGCCAGGCCTATACGGCCGTGGCCGCGTTCCGTCCGCATCTGACCTCCAACAACATCCCGCATTGGTGGCTGGCCGGGAACGGCCTGGGCACGAACTATGAAGACACCCTGACCGACTTCGACCACGATGGCTTGAGTGCGGGGGAGGAGTACTGGACTGGCACGGAGCCCACGAACGCCGCCTCCGTATTGCGCATCACGGCAAATCAGATCCGCCAGGGCTCGAATGTGGTGTCGTGGTTGAGCACCACCAACGGGGCTCTGTCCCTGCCTTATCAACTGGAATACACCACCAATCTGTGGGGCGGCGAGTGGATTCGCGTGGGGGCGGATCTCGCCCGCACCCCGCCCACGAACTCATGGAGCGTGCCGCACACCCATCAAGACGCCCGCATCTTTTATCGTGTGGGGGTGACCAACTGATCCCTTGTCATCGGTCATTCAAGGATGCGAAAGCGGACGGCCCCCAGACGGTTGGCCTTTGTCTTAAAAATACAAATCCCGCTCGCCCGCCGCCGTGCGCTCATAGTGGCGCAGGAACTGCGGAT
>CAZFSE010000211.1:0-5468 GCA_964521805.1 uncultured Verrucomicrobiota bacterium | reverse complement strand
AACGGAGGAGCGAGATGATGAAGAAATTAGCCGTAGCCCTACTCGTGATCGCAGGTCTGGCCGCCACAGCAAATGCCGCGATTATTGTCCAATATTCTTTCAACGGCTCTTTGCCGGGTCCGACGGCGGAGGACGCGAACATCACGGCCACTGATTTTGCTGTTTCGGCTGGCGTGTTGACCTACAGCACAGCGGTGGGTTCAACAGCGGGTGGCGGATTGAGCCAGCCTGCGTCGGGGGCCGCAGGTGGATGGAATACGGGAGGGCCTTCCAAATATTTCTCCTTCAGCTTCGATATTGACGCTGGCTTTCAGTTGAGTCTGACGGATCTTTCGTTTGCCTATGGCCGCACAGCCACGGGGCCCCAAGACTGGCAGGTTCACTATAGCACGGATGGATTTTCCTCCAGTGACGTGACCATTGGAACCGGCGCCTTCGCCACCAGCAGTGGTTACACGGATACTTTGTGGGGAAGTGGAACGGTGAGCGACAACCTTCCCATGAACAACCTCACGGGTACCGTTGAATTCCGGATTTATGGATACAATGCGACCTCCACCGGCAACTTCCGTATTGATGAAGTGGTGGTCAATGGCGCGGTAACAGCGATTCCCGAACCCACCACGCTGGCTTTGTTGGGCTTGGGTGTTGTTGGGTTGGTGGCTCGCCGTCGCATGAAGAAGTAATCACGCTGTTTTGAGCGGACGGCTGATCGCCCCTGGATGACAATCCGGGGGCGATTTTTTTGTGGGGGTTGTGAAGAGAGCCGCAAGGCAAGATTTCTATTGGGAATCCTGACTCGGCTTGCCGGACCCCAGCCGATCCCTGCGATTCCGGAGTTCACCCAGCAGGGTGTTGTTGGTCTGCGCGGCGGCCAGAACCATGGCTTCCTCACAGGCCGCCAGCGCATTTGAATAATCCCCATTCGCCGCATAGCTGACAGAGAGCGTATCCAGGATGTCGGCGTTTTTTCGTTGTGTCAAGGTGGCGGCCTTGAGGGCCAGCATCAACGCTTCTTCCGGATTGCGCAGGGTGTCATTCGATGTGCTGGCAAGCACCCATGCCAGATTATTGAGGGATGCCGACACGTCCGGTGCCAGCGCGAGGGCCTCCCGAAACTGAAGAACCGCTTCCTGATCCTTTCCGAGCGCCAGCCACGCTTGTCCGGCCTTGAAGTGCGCCAGATCTTTCATTTGAGCATATTCAAAGGTGCGCTGCAGGTATGGCAGGGCTTCCGTGGGCCGCCCGGCATAGAGGAGGGCATTCCCGAGATTGTAGATGGTTTCGTAATGTCCGGGATTGGTCTCCAGCGCTCTTCGGAAATGATGCATGGCCAGCTCATACCGTTTTGTTTCAGCCAGGTAGATGCCGATGCGTGCATGGACATTCCATTCGGTTGATTCGTGCTGGGAGGCCAGCCGGTAGTGCTTCTCGGCCAGGTCCATGTTTCCCTTGCGCCACCACGCCACGCCCAGTGCGGCATTGACCAGGGGAGTTGTGGGGTTGATCCGGTAGGATTCCATGAGGCATTCAAGCTCTTCATCAAAACGATTCTGCTCCATCATAACGGCCCCCAGGCATAAATGGATCAACCAATTGTCCTGGGTCACTTCAAGGGTCCGTCGAAACAGGGCTTCCGAGGATTTCCAATACGTCATATGATGGCGCGTCATATAGGTGTATCCCAACAGCAAACACAGACTGGCGGTTGCCAGGAAAGGTTTCCACCACCGGAAGGAGATGGCCAGCTCGCCCACGCCCCAAACCAGCATGATGAAGAGTCCAATGGCGGGCAGATAGGTGAAGCGGTCCGCATACGCCGCCAGCCCAAGGCGCACGCCGCGAATGACCGGGAACAGCCACAGGAGGAACCAGAGCCATCCCACAGCCAGATAAGGCCGGCGCTTGATCTGCCACAACACCCAGCCGGTGATGATCCCCAGGCCCAGCAGGGATAGCACAAGGGCCAGGGGGTTGACCACGTCACGCTCCGGATAGAGCAAGGCCATTCCGGAGGGCCAGATCACCTTGGCCAGGTAGGTCCAATAATTTGGGAAGACAAGCCCGAAGCGGTCCGGCCAAGGCGTGTTCATGTACCACTCAACACCGGATGCGTGCGTCTTCAAATTAATCAGAGCGAAAACAACGGCCAGCAATAGCAAGGGCGTCTTTTGCAGAATCAACCGCATCCATCGTTTCCATTGGCCCTGCTCCCAGGGCAGGCCGGCTTGCTGAAGAGGCCAGTAGTCCAGCAGAAGCAGGCCGATGGGCAGGGCAATCAAAATCACTTTGGACATCAATCCCAGCAACAGCAGAAGCGGCACCATCCAATAGCGGCCCCAAGTGGGCCGCTCCAGATGGCGCAGATAGGCCCCCACACACAAAAACCCAAAAAATGCGCTGAGCACATCCTTGCGCTCGGTCACCCAAATCACGGATTCCAAGCGCAGAGGATGCAAGGCAAACAGCGCCGCCACCAAGGCACAGCGCCAGTGCGCGCGGGTCATGCGAAACAACAGCCCGTACAGCAAGAGCACATTGGCGGCGTGCAGGAGGATGTTGGTCAAATGGAAGCCGAAGGCGCCGGGGCCGAACAGCTCCGCATCCAGCATGTAGGACAGCCAGAGGATGGGGAGCCACCAGTTCTCATGAACGGTGGTGAAAGCCCACCGAATATTCTGCCCGGTGAGGCCTGTCAGGATCCGCTCGTTTTGGGTGACATAGCCCAGATCGTCCAGGGCAATAAAGTCATAGCCCGTCGCCGGCCAATACACCGCGATGGTCAACAAGGCCAGGCCCAGCATGATGAAATGATTTTTTCCAACCATTGGAAAACATATCGCAGAATTTTCCCGTGATGGGAACCTTTTTATCAGGGGTTGGCGGCGAGCGTGTGGCTATGGAGGCAAGGCTTTTATGGCAGAGCGATACTCCGGATGGCCGGGTTTCAGGCGAAGGGCCGCCAGGTAATATGTACGCGCCTCCTCGTATCGCCCTTGTTGCATCAGGAGTTGCCCGGCCAGGTAATGGGCGGTATCATCCCACGGGTTTAGCACGGATGCCTTCTCAAACAGGGGCAGGGCTTCGAGGGGGCGGTTCAGCTTGAGCAGGGCCAGGCCCAAATTGAAGTGGGCATCTGGAAGCGCGGGATCCTTTGCGATGGCCCGCTTCAAGAAATCCAAAGCGGGGGCATACTGCCCCTGCTGATACCGGATAAGGCCCAGGTTGTTGTAAATCTGTGCCGTCGGAACATCGCTTTGCAGGGCTGTCTGAAAGGACTGCACGGCTTCCTCCAGGCGGCCCAATTTCCAGAGCGCATTGCCCACCAGCCCGGCGGCTTTGGGGAATTTGGAGCCTTCACGGACGCAGAGTTCAAAATAGGGGCGCGCCCGCTCGGGCTGGCCGGTCTGCTGGTAATATTCCGCCAGGTTGTTGGCGGCCAGATAATTGTTGGGATAAATCTTGAGCGCATGGCTGAAAAGGGTCTCCGAACTGCGCCAGAAACGCAGGTTGTAGGACGCCACTCCCGCGCTCGCCAGCAGAACAGCTCCGGCCAGCGCTCCGAGGAGGATGGGTGCTTTCGGCGTCTTTGACAAGGCCTGGGTGACGCCCCAGGCGGCGATGATGAAAAGCCCGATGGAGGGCAGGTAGGCAAAGCGGTCGGCATAGCCGGACAGCCCCATGCGGATGCCTCGCAAAACAGGGGATAAAACAATCAAAAACCACAGCCAGCCCACCAGCAGATAAGGCGCCTGGCGGCGCAGGCGCCAGCAGGCGAAGGTGACGGCCGCCAGCACGGCCACGGCCCCCGCAAACAAGGGCCAATGGGCCGCATCGTATTCCGGATGAAGGACGGTGAGGTTGACCGGCCACACCAGCTTGGCCAAATAGGGAAATACATTGCGGGGGATGAGGTTCAGGCGGGCGAGCCAGTCCGTGCCGGCATACTCGCTTACCCCGAGGGCATGCGTTGACAGGGTAATCGCCGTGAACAGGACGGAGAGCAACAGCAAGGGAATTTTTTCCCAGAGACAGCGCTTCCAGTTCCCGGCGCCGTGCAGTCGCCTCAGAGGCCAAAAATCCAGCAACAGCAGGATGGCGGGCAGGGTGATGACAATCGGCTTGGACATTCCGCCCAACAGCATGGCGAGAAAAACCAAGGCATAGGAGCGGAGGGTGCCAGACTTTGCGTAGCGCACATACGCCAGCAGGGTGAGCATCCAGAAAAGGCCGCTGAGCACGTCCTTGCGCTCGGTAATCCAGGCCACGGATTCGACCCGCAGGGGATGAATGGCGAACAGCGCCGCCACGAAGGCACTGCGCCAGCGCGCGCCCGTGGTGCGCCAAAGCACCCAAAACAAAAGCATGGCGCTGGCGGCGTGCAGGAGGATGTTGGTCAAATGGAAGGCGCCGGGGCGGACGCCCAGGAAGGTGGCGTCCGCCATGTAGGAAATCCACAGCATGGGGAGCCACCACCGCTCGTGAACCTGCGTGAAGGCCCAGGTGATGTTGCTGGGGCGCAGGCCCGTCAGCACCTGCGGATTGCGGAATACATATTCATGATCATCCAGATTGATGGCTTGATAATGAACAGCCGGCCAGAACACCGCCAAGGTCAACATCGCCAGCGCCAGCATGATCCAGGTGGTCTTTCCAAGGATTGGAAACTCCGGCGCATTTTTTTCCAAGGGTTGGAAGATTTCTGTCATTTTTTTCCAAGGATTGGAAACTTTTTTTACCGGGGGCGGTAGCGGCTGGGCGGGATGAAGGCTTCCAGGATAAATTGCGCGGCGGTGGCGAGGCCCCAGCGGATGATTTTCAGCTTGGCCTTGCCGCCGATGCGCGGCGGTTCGTCGCCGGAAATTTCGCTGACTTTGTAACCGGCGCGCGATGCGCGGGCGCTCATGAGCGGCTCGTTGCCCATGGTGGCAAAGAAGATTTTACCGGTCCACTGGGTCAGAAAATCGTTGGGATCGTCCAGGCGCAGGTCGTGCATGAGGGAGGTGCGCAGGCCGCGGTACATCACCATCACATCGGTGTAGCGGCCCCGGTGAAGGAGGTTGACCAGCCTCGTAAACATCCAGTTGCCGAAGCCGGTGATGGCGTTGTCGTCGGCACTGCGGGCCGTGCCGAGGTAGCGCGAGACGATGACCATGTCATAACCCTCCCTGAGCTTGGCCACCAGTTCGGGAAGCTTTTCCGCCAGCGAGTTGCCATCCGGTGAAAAGGCGATCATGTAGTCGCATTGAATCCGCGGCAACACTTCAAGATAGGCCTGGCGAAGCCCATTCGTGGACTGTGTGAAGACCTCGAATCCCTGTTCCCGGCACCACTCAGGAGTGCCATCGGTGGAGTGGGCGTCCACCACCAGGATTTGCGAGAAAAGGGACCGGTCAATCTGTGGAAGAATGGCCTTGCACCCGGTGATTTCGTTCCACGTAAAAATGAGAAGGGCAAAGGTGGGCGGG
>CAZFSE010000210.1:0-5471 GCA_964521805.1 uncultured Verrucomicrobiota bacterium | reverse complement strand
CTAACCCTGCTGGGCGTGATGTGGATGGATGTCCTGCTGTTTGCCACCGGCGCCTTTGCCGGCACGCCCGCCTACTTCGGCATCATGAAAGGCACCCTGCTCAACCGCCTGATTGTCTCTGTGTTTGCCCTGCCCATTCTGTACGCCTACCTGCGCTGGCAAAGCCACCTCAAAGGCGTCACCATCGAAAATCGGCCCGTGCTGGCCATCTTGAAGCAGGTGGCGGAGATCAAGGGAGAGTTGGACCGGGCGCAACTTGAACTCGAGCAACGCAAGAAAGCGGAAAAGGAGCGCGACCAGCTGATTCAGGATCTGCGGAAAACCATTCAGGAAGTCAAAACCCTGCGCGGGCTTATTCCTATCTGTTCGCACTGCAAGAGCATCCGCGATGACCAAGGGTACTGGAAAGAACTGGAGCGGTACCTGCACGAACATTCCAACGCGCAATTCAGCCACGGCATCTGCCCCGCCTGCGCACACAAATTGTATCCGGACCTGTTGGAAACTTTCTTGGGCCCGTCAGGCCGGTGCTTGGATGGCGATCCAGCCTTCGCGTCCGGGGAACACCTTGGGGGCGATGCGTCCAGCGGGGATGGAGGCCGCGTCCGCGGGCAGGAGGTCGCAGAGGGGGACGATCTTGGCGCCCAGGCTTTTGGCGTGTTCCAGAAATTGGGTAAACAGGGGCAGGCAGGAACAGCCCTCGGCTTCGGCGTGGATGGTGAGAACGTTGGGGCGTCCGGCATTTAACAGCGAAAGGATGTGCTGGTTGTAGTTGTCGTGGGTGATGCCATTGCGCCCGATGACTTCATCGTAGGTCGGGAGGGTGGTGGGGATTTGGGGCTGGGTGCCGGGGCGGCCCTGGACGAGGGGCTGGAAGACGCTTTCGCCGCGGCAGTCGCTGTTGTAGCGGAAGGGAAAGGCTTCCTTGGCGAGCAGGGTGGACTCGTCGCATTTCCATCCGGGGGCGGCGGAGCAGGTGGGCGGGGTGCCGGTGATGTCCGTGAGGGTTTCAACGCCGCGCTTGAGCTGGTCTTGGGCGAAGGTTCGCCCGCCCTTTTCCATGCGGGCCTGCCAGGCGTGGTGATCCCAGGCGTGCAGGCCGATTTCATGGCCGGCTTTCGCGGCGTCGCGGATGACGGGCGCGAGTCTTTTACCAATGCCGGGCCCGGGAATGATCGTACCCCGGAGGATAATATCCCAGCCGTAGAGCGAGGCGGCGTTGGAGCGAAGCATCTTGATGAGGAACGCGGGTTTCAAGAGCCGCCAGAGGTGGCGGCCCATGTTGTCCGGACCCACGGAAAAAAAGAACGAGCCTCGAAGCCCGTTCTTTTCCAGCAGGCGGCACAACGGGGCGGTGCCGTCCCGTGTGCCGCGAAAGGTATCCACATCAATTTTCAGGCCGATGATCATGAGCTGGCGAGGCCGGTCTCACAGGCTTCGCGCAGGAAGAAGTCCAGCGTCCGGGTGATGGAGGCGTCCATGCCGATGCTGGGCTCCCACTGGAGGAGCTTCTTGGCCTTGCGCATGCTGGGCTTGCGATACTCGACATCCTGGTAGCCCTCGCCGTAGTACTCGCCGCTTTCGACCAGCTGGTAGCCGGCGAACGGAGGGAAGCGCTTGCGAAGGGGGTGCGCGTCGAATTTCTTCACCAGCGTCTCGGCCAGCTCCTTGATGCTGGCTTCGTTGACCGGGTTGCCGATGTTGAAGATTTCTCCATCGCACCGTCCGCCGGGATTTTCGATGATGCGGAAGAGCCCTTCGATGCCGTCCTTGACGTCGGTGAAGCACCGTTTCTGCTCGCCGCCATCCACGAGTCGGATGGGGGTGCCTTCGACCAGGTTCAGGATGAGCTGGGTGATGGCGCGGGAACTGCCGATACGCGCGGAATCCAGGCTGTCGAGGCGCGGCCCAATCCAGTTGAAGGGGCGGAAGAGCGTAAAGCGCAGGCCTTCCTTGGCGCCGTAGGCCCAGATGACGCGGTCGAGCAGTTGCTTGGAGCAGGAGTAGATCCAGCGTTGCATGCGGATGGGGCCCAGGATGAGGTGCGACTTGTCCTCGTCGAACTCTTCGTCCTCGCACATGCCGTACACCTCGGAGGTGGACGGGAAGATGATGCGCTTGCCGTAGCGGGCGCAATAGCGCACGACGCGCAGGTTTTCCTCGAAGTCGAGCTGGAAGACGCGCAGGGGATTGCGGACATACTCCTTGGGGGTGGCGATGGCCACCAGCGGGAGGATGACATCGCACTTGCGGACGTGATACTCGATCCATTCACGGTGGATCGAGATGTCACCTTCGGCAAAGTGGAAGGACGGCTGTTTCAGCAGGCGCTGAATCTTGTCGTTCTGCAAGTCCATGCCGTGGATTTCGTAGTTTCCGGCGGAAATCAGGCGCTCGGAAAGGGCGTTCCCGATGAAGCCGTTGACACCCAGAATCAGCACGCGGGTGGGCTGTTTGATCTTGAGGAGCGAGGTGCCGGAGGGCCCGAGCTTCATGTTTTTCCAGAGGCCGAGTTCCCCGCCAGCCTGGGCGCCGGACATGCAGACGCCGTCGGCGGGCTGGAGGCTGTCCAGCCGGAGGGCATCTTTTCCGCACGCGACTTCGAGCGGCTCGATGGAGGTGATGGTGCCGGGCTTGACCTTCTTGGCGGGGGCCTTGATGACCGAGGCGGACCAGACCAGGAGCTTGCGGTCGCCCATGTAGGTGAAGGCGCCGGGATACGGACGGGTGACGGCGCGGATCAGGTTGCGAATTTCGGTGGCGCTCTTGGACCAGTCAATGTGGCCGTCTTCCGGCTTGCGCCCGCCGAAGTAGGTGGCCTTGGCGTTATTTTGCGGGGTGCGCGGGGCCTTGCCCTTGACCAGGGCGGGGAGAATGCCGTCCAGCAGTTCATGGGCGGCGGGGACCATCTTTTCGAAGAGGGTCAGCGCGGTGTCCTCGTTGGTGATGGGGATGGTTTTTTGCGCGACGATGTCGCCATCGTCGGGATGCGGCGTCATGTAATGCAGGGTCAGACCGGTCTCTTTTTCGCCGTTGACGAGGACCCAGTTGGCGGGACAGCGCCCCCGGTAGCGGGGCAACAGCGAGCCATGGAGGTTCAGGCATCCCTTTTT
Source organism: uncultured Verrucomicrobiota bacterium (assembly GCA_964521805.1). Classification (GTDB taxonomy): domain Bacteria; phylum Verrucomicrobiota; class Kiritimatiellia; order CAIQIC01; family GWF2-57-35; genus CAZFSE01. The sequence goes on along the minus strand of CAZFSE010000210.1, from coordinate 2,358 downwards.
GGGAAGGTCGAGTACCTCTTTTTTGACCATGTTGCGGTAATAGAAAGAGAAGATGAAGTCCGGGGCCATCTTGCGGATTTTTTGAACCCACAAGGGATGGTTGATGTCTTCCGGCGCATGAACGGGAATGCCGTGGCTGGCGGCCAGCTCGGCGACCGAGCGGAACCAGATGTTCTCGCCGGGATCTTCCCGGTGGGTAAAGACAGCGGCGACTTCAATGCCATTGCGCAACAGGGCCTCGAGGCCGGCGCAACCGATGTTATGATACGCGAGTACTATGGCTTTCATGATGCTTTAGACAGCTTTCTCCTTTCACTTCGTACACCAAATAGCGCGGGCGGGCGCGCACGTCCTTGTAGATGCGCCCGATATATTCGCCCATCAGGCCCATGCCAATGAATTGGGCGCCAATAAAGCAAAACAGAATGGCGAAAAGGGTGAAGACTCCTTCGGCGGCCCATTCCGGGCCGTGGATCAGGCGCAGGACGAAGAGCAGTGAGCCCAGGGAGACCCCGAAGAGGGAAATCAAAAACCCGATCATGGTCAGCAGGCGCAGGGGGAAGGTCGTCATGCCGGTAAGCAGATCGAACTGCAGGTTGACGAGTTTCCAGATGCTGTACTTCGAATCGCCGCGCGTGCGCGGGGCGTGGCTGACCTCGACCTCGGCGGTGTGCCGGGCGAAGGTGTTGGCCAGCACGGGAATGAAGGTGCTTCGCTCATTGCACTGGAGCATCGCGTGAACCACGCGGGACCGGTAGGCGCGGAGCATGCATCCATAGTCATGCATGGTGACGCCCGTGGCCCTGGCGGTGATGCGGTTGACGATCCACGAGGAAACCTTGCGGAATGTGGAATCGTGCCGGGGCACGCGGACGCCCGCCACGACATCCTTTCCTTCCGCAATCTTGTGGTAGAGCTTGGAAATTTCCTCTGGAGGATTCTGCAAATCGGCATCGAGGGTGACGACCACCTCGCCTCGCGCCCGCCCGAAGCCGGCGAAGATGGCGGAATGCTGGCCATAATTTCGGTTGAGGAAGACGCCCAGGATCTCGCCGGGATGGTCCGCGGCGGCCTTGGCAATCATCTCCGCGGAGCGGTCGCGGCTTCCATCGTCCACCAGCAGGACTTCAAACGGGGTCCCGAGGGCGCGGCAGGTTTCAAGGGTGCGCCGGATCAACTCCTCGAGGTTCGCCTCCTCGTTGAAGACGGGGATGACGACCGACAGGGTGGGTTTATCGCTCATGAGGGCCTCCCGGTGGCCAGTACGTCCTTGATGGCGCTGACCACATCGCGCACGTCGTTTTCCGTCATCGAGGGGAACAGGGGGAGCGAACAGAGCCGCTCCGAGGCCCATTCCGTGTTGGGCAGGGATCCGATGGGATAGCGCCCGGTCTGCTGGTAATAGGCATGCAGATGCGCGGCCCGGAAGTGAATGCCAGTGCCGATGTTGCGGTCCTTGAGCGCCTGCACGAACTGGTCGCGAGTCATCCCCGCACGCTCGAGGTCGAGGAAAAAGATGTAGAGATGGTGCGTGTGCCGGTGCGGATAGGCCGGGGCGCCGAGGTGGCCGGCCTCCGGGATGTCCTTGAGCAACTCATCGTACAAGGCCGCAAGCTCCGTGCGGTGTTTGTTGAAGGCGTCGAGCTTTTTGAGCTGGGTCAGGCCCAGCGAGGCCTGAATATCGGTGAAGTTATACTTGAAGCCGGGTTCCACGACCTCCATGACCGCCGCGCCCTTCTTGGTATAGCGGTCCCAGGCGTCCTTGGACAGGCCGTGGAACTTCAGGCGGCGGACGCGCTCCATCAATGCGGCATCTTCCGTGCAGACCATGCCCCCCTCACCGGTGGTCATGTTCTTGATGGGATGAAAGCTGAAGATGGACGTGCCGGTCTTTCCAATGCGGACACCCTTGTACTCGGTCCCCGCGGCATGGGCCGCGTCTTCAATGAGAATCAAGTTGTGCTTCTTGGCCAGCTCGCGGATGGGATCAAGATCCACCGGGGCGCCGGCATAATGAATGGGAATGAGCATCCGGGTCTTTTCGGTGATCAGAGGCTCGATATCCCGGGCGGAAATCATCAGCGTGGCCCGGTCAATATCCGCAAACACGGGTTTTGCGCCCGTCAGTTCAATCATGTTGACCGTGGAAACCCAGGTCATGGAGCTGGTGATCACCTCGTCGCCCGGTTTCAAATCCAGGGCCTTGAGGATGATGTGCAGGCCGGCGGTGGCCGACGTCACGGCGCAGGCGTGCGGGGCGCCGACGTACTCGGCAAAGGCCTTCTCAAAGGCCTGGCACTTCGGACCGGTGGTGATCCATCCGGACCGCAACACGTCCACCACACCCTGTATGTCATC
>CAZFSE010000209.1:0-5512 GCA_964521805.1 uncultured Verrucomicrobiota bacterium | reverse complement strand
GGACCTTCAGGTTATGAGCCTGACGAGCTACCAGGCTGCTCCACCCCGCAGTCAGGGTTGCGAATATACACCGCTCGGGCGGTCATGCAAGGTTTATTTTGGCTACGCTCAAATTTTTGTCTTTTTACAATCCTTTTACAAACCTTTGACCTCCTCATGACGACATTTTGGAGCTCTTTGGGTTTACTGAATGGCAGAAAGCAACACGTGTGTGCGTGTGCTTGCGAAGCAACGAACGAAATGGGAGGATGGAGTTATGAAGAGGATGTCGAAAGTGGGAGCGGGTTTTCTGGTGGGTTTGGGGTTGATGAGTTCTTTGGCGTGGGGCAGTGTGGATCGTCGCACGGTTTCCTGCCGGATGGAATTGGACCGCGAGGTTTTTCCGGCGGATGCGCCGCACCGGGCGGTATTGAAGGTGACGCTGGATGCGCCCCAGGCGTTGAGCAATGCGGAGCAGAGGCCCCCGGTGAATCTATCCATTGTGCTGGATCGTTCCGGCTCGATGACCGGCGGCAAGCTGGAGAATGCCAAGCAGGCCGCCGTCGCCGCTCTGCGGCGCCTCAGCCCGCGGGATTATTTCTCGCTGGTGGTCTATGACGACAACGTGGAAACCCTGATCCCCGCGCAACAGGCGGTACAGACGGAGTGGATGGAGCAGAGGATTTATTCCCTGCGCAGTGGTGGAGGAACGGCCCTCTTTGGCGGGGTATCCCAAGGCGCGGCGGAGGTGCGCAAGCACCTCGACTCAGGTCTGATCAACCGGATTATCCTGCTCTCGGATGGACAGGCCAACGTGGGGCCCAGCCAGCCGGCGGATCTGGGCCGCATGGGGGTTGCGCTCTCCAAGGAGGGCATTGCCGTGACCACGGTGGGCGTGGGCAACGACTACAATGAAAACCTGATGACCCAACTCGCCCAGCGCAGTGACGGCAACACGTATTTTGTCGAGACGCCGGATGACCTGCCCCGCATCTTTGCCGCCGAGCTGGGGGATGTGCTCAGCGTGGTGGCTCAGAAGGTGATTCTGACCATCGAATGCCCGGAGGGAACCCGTCCGGTGCGGATCATCGGGCGCGATGGCCATGTCCGGGAGCGCGAGGTCCGGATTCAGCTGAATCAATTGTATGGCGGCCAGGAGAAGTTTGCCCTGATCGAAGTCGAGGTGCCCGCCGGGCGCGAGAACGACCGCCGCGAGATCGCGCAGGCGAGAGTGGAATATGACAGCCTGTTTTCCAGCCGCCGTGAGACCGTCACCGCCGGAGTGACCGCCCGCTGGAGCCGCAGTGAAAAGGAAGTTTTTGACTCGGGCAACGTGAAGGTGCAGTCGGATTACGTCGAACAAGAGGCCGCGGTGGCGCGTGACAAAGCGCTCGATCTTTATGATAAAGGCCAGCGCGAGGAGGCGGTGAAGCTGTTGAAGGACGACCGCCAGCGGCTGTCCACCTATTCCACATGGAACGCCCTGCCGGCTTCGTCCGTTTCGGATGTGATGCTGATGGAGACGGATGCGGATTCGATAGGCCGCGGGTTGTCCTCTTCGGAAAAGAAAGAAATGAAAACGAAGAGCTTTCAGCAGAGGAATCAGCAGTTGAATCAATAAGGTGAAATGCATGAAGCGATGGGCCATGGGTCTTTTGGGTGTGTTGCTGGTCCTGCCGGTTTTGGTGGTGGGCGGCCTGGGCGGGCGCCTGCTCCGGCACGAACAGCAGTCCCGCAGATCCCTGGCCCAGAACGCTCAGCGGTCGCAGGCCCAGATGATGGCGCAGAAGCTGGGCGGCATTGCGCAACGGATGGAGAGCGAGACGCTGGCAGAGCTGTCGGCTCTGCCGGCGGAGTCGCGTCTGGAGCGGTTGGAGGCGTTGCCGGCTGAGCGCCCCCTGTACCGGCAGGCCTTTCTCTATGAGCCGGGGCGGGGGTTGATCCTGCCTTCGCCGGAGGGCGCGCTGACGCATGCGGAACGGGAATTTATTCAGCGTATGGAGCCCATCCTGGATGGGCGGATTCCTTTGGAAAAGCCGGCGGGAGAGGGCGGGGGTGCGCCGGCCGCATCCGGATGCCTCCCCTGGTTTGACCAGAATCAGTTGCATCTGCTGTGCTGGCGGAGGGACGCGGGTTCGCAGGTCTTGTATGGCGTTGAGCTGGAGTTGATGAGCCTGCTCTCCGAGTGGGCGGCTTGTTTCACAGGGCCGCCTCAGGGGGATTTCACAACGGTTCTGCTGGATGGGGAGGGCCATCCGGTCTTTCAGATGGGTGCAGGCGCGGAGGATTGGAGCGTCCGGCCGCATGCGGCGGTTCCACTGGGCGATCTCTTTCCCCACTGGCAGGTGGTGGTGTCGGGCGCCGGGATGGCTGAGGCGCGAGGCCTGAAATCGCTGTATGTGTTGTTGCTGGGCTCGTTGCTGGCGGCCTTGGTGGGCGGCGAAGCCCTGCTGTTCTGGCAGGCGCGGCGGCATTACCTCGATGCCCGGCGCAAGACCACGTTTGTGTCCAATGTTTCGCATGAGCTGAAAACCCCGCTGACGACGATCCGCATGTATGCGGAGATGCTGGAGGAGGGGCGCGTGCTGGAAGAGGACAAGCGCGCAAAGTACCTGCGGGTGATCGGCGAGGAATGCCGCCGTCTGACCCGGCTGGTGAATAATGTGCTCGATTTCAGCCGCATCGAACAGCACCGCCGGACCTACAGCCCCACGCGGGTGGATGTGGCGGCGCTGGCGGGCTCGCTGGCGGATCAGCAGGAATGCCGTTGCCGCGAGAAAGGCCTCCAGCTGGAGCGTGACATTCCGAGCGCACCCGTCTGGGTCAGCATTGATCGTGACGCCCTGGAGCAGGCCTTGCTCAATCTGCTGGACAATGCCTTGAAATATGGCGGCGGCGAGATCCTGGTGAGGGTGGCGCAGGGTCCGGGTGAGGTGCGGGTGGAGGTGTTGGATCGCGGCCCTGGGGTGCCCGCCACAAAAAGAGAGAAGATCTTCGAGAAGTTCTATCGGGTGGATGATTCGCTGACCACCACCATCGCGGGAAGCGGGCTGGGCCTGAGCATTGCCCGCCAGTTGTTGCGCGACCAGGGTGGTGACGTCCGGTGCCTGGCCCGCGAGGGCGGGGGCAGTTGTTTCCAAATTCTGTTGAGGGAGCGCGCATGAGCAAGGCCTTGATTCTGGTGGCGGAAGATGAACCGCATATTCGCGAAGGCCTGGTGGACGCGCTGGAAGGCGAGGGGTATGAGGTGGCCGCCACACCGGACGGAAAATCGGCGCTGGCCTTGTATGAGCGGCGCAAGCCGGCCCTGCTGATTCTCGATGTCATGATGCCGGAAAAGAGCGGCTATGACGTATGCCGGGCGGTGCGCAAAACGGATGCGGCCACGCCCATTCTGATTTTGACGGCGCGTGGCGAGGAGATTGACAAGGTCGTGGGGCTCGAGTTGGGCGCGGATGATTATGTGACCAAACCCTTTGGCGTGCGCGAACTGCTGGCGCGGGTGGCCGCGCTGTTGAGGCGCTCGCAGGTGAAGATGGGCGCCGTGCCGCCGCCCGCCGCCGCTGAATCTTTTCCGTTTGGCGAGGCGATGATTGAGCCCCGAAAATTGAGCGTCCAGCTCAAGAAAAAGGTGTTTCAGATTTCCCCAAGGGAGTTGTGCCTTCTGCAGTTCTTTGCCGCCCATCCTGGCGAGGTGCTTAGCCGGGACGATTTGCTCAACGCGGCCTGGGGCGTTGACTACGGCGGGACCACGCGGACGCTGGACCAGCATATCGCCCAGCTTCGGAAGAAAATCGAGCCCGACGTGAAGGCCCCGCAAGCCCTGCTGACCGTGCATGGTGCCGGATACCGATACATGCCTGCAAAGCGGCCGGAAAAGCAGGTGTGAAAAGGCCCCGTTTCCAGTCTTGTCCAGAGGCTTGCCTTGAAATATCCTGACGCCGCCATGAATGAACACCCGGAAAAACCGTCCAATCCATTGCCGGATAAGGCGGTGGAGGCCCGCAAGGCCCGTGATTTGGCCTGGCGGGCCCAGGCCGGCGATGAAAACGCCTTCGGGGAGCTGGTCGTCATGTACAACGCACGTGTGTATGCGGTGATTTTCAACATGGTGGGCAATGCGGAGGATGCCCGGGATCTGGCCCAGCAAACCTGGGTCAAGGCGTGGAGCCGCCTGGCTTCGTTCCAGGCGGCGGCCGGGTTCTTTACGTGGCTGTACCGGATCGCGGCCAATACCGCATTGGATTTTTTGCGGAGCCGCTCACGGAGGCGGGAGGACTCACTTTCCGCACACCGTGAGGGAGAGCCGGATGGCCCAGATGTGGACCTTCCCGCCGGTGAGCAGTGGCGTCCAGACAGCCGGATGGAGGCCGGGGAGATTCAGGCGGCGTTTCAGGCGGCGCTGGACAAGCTGACGCCGGAGCACCGGCTGGCGCTGACCTTGCGCGAGGTGGAAGGGCTTTCATACCGGGAGATCGCCGAGGTCATGAAGTGCCGGTCCGGGACGGTGATGTCGCGCATTTTTTATGCGCGCAAGATGATTCAGGAAGAAATGAAGGGGCTCCTATGAACTGCAAAAAAGCGGAGCAATGGTTAAGCCTTGAGCTGGATGGCGAACTGCCGGAATCGCGGCAGTCGCTCCTGCGCGCGCATGTGGAAGAGTGCCCGGCCTGCCGGGAATTGGAGCGGCAGTGGCGATCCTGCGGCAACCTGGTTCGCGAGGCCCAGCCCGTGCCGGAACAAACCCCGGAGGCGGCCTGGGCGGATGTGCGGCGCTCGATTCGTATGCAGGGCGTACGGAAGGAAGAGGAAGCCCGTCCCTTTGTGCCCGTTTTCGGCTGGCGGCTTCAGGGGGCTGGTGTTATGCTTTTGCTGGTCGTCTTGGGCATGGGGGTGTGGTTGATCAACCGCACGGGGAAGGGGCCGGCCTTGGTGTCTGCTCCGGAGCATTCCCCGGATACCGTGGTGGAGTGGGTGGAAACGTCCTTGCCGGATGCCGCTCCAATGGTATATGAGGATGCTGATTCCGGGATGATGGTGATCTGGGTCATGGTCAATGGCGAGAAGGAGAAACAGGATGTGGGCTCATAATAAATCCTTGGCGTGGGCTTTATTCGCCTGCCTTCTGCTGGCCGCGCCCTTTGCGCGGGCTCAATCCGGCCAGGTCTCGATCAGCGCGATTTTGATTCGCGCGTCCAACGATCCCGCGCCGCTGGACCGCCGGCTGGACGCCATCGAATACAAGCTTCGCCGCCTGTTCCAATTCGAGCATTATCGTTTCATGGGCGAGGGATCCGCCACCCTGGGGCTTCCCTCCAACGGGGTGCTTACGCTGGGGCATGGGGTTCGTCTTGAGGTTCATGCCTTTTCCGCGGACCGCGACCGCATCCGCGCCCAGGTCAAATGGTCCCGGAACGAGGAAGTCCTCCTCAGCACCACCGTCGTCATGACAAAGAACGTCCCCGTGATTCTGGGCGGCGTGCCTGACGGAAACGGCACCCTGATTATCTCCCTGTCCGTGCGGTGAGTGCAG
>CAZFSE010000208.1:0-5587 GCA_964521805.1 uncultured Verrucomicrobiota bacterium | reverse complement strand
ACCGCCGTTCTTTTCTGTTGAGCCTCCGTTTGAAAAGTCGTAGAAACGGGCATGGCTGAACGGACAACCAACGGAGAGCGCGATGATCTTTAACGAGCAAGCGGAATGCATGGATCGCAAGGAGCTGAAGAGGGTACAGGGCGAACGGTTGCGGGATGCGGTGCGCCGCGCCTATGAAAACGTTCCATTCTACCGGAAGAAATTCGATGCGCACGGCGTCCGGCCCGAGCATATTCACTCCCTCGACGACATCACCAAACTGCCCTTCACCGTTAAAGACGATTTCCGCGACACGTATCCCTACGGCCTTTTTGCGGTGCCCCTGAAGGAGATCGTTCGGGTGCATGCCTCCTCCGGCACGACGGGCAAGCCCACGGTGGTGGGGTATACGAAGGAGGACATTGGCATCTGGGCCGAGACCTGCGCCCGGACGCTGGGGTGTGGCGGCGGCACGGCGGAGGACATCCTGCAGGTGGCCTACGGCTATGGCTTGTTCACCGGCGGGCTCGGCCTGCATTATGGCGGCGAGCGGCTGGGGGCCATGGTCATTCCCATGTCCGGCGGCAACTCCATCAAGCAGTTGATGCTGATGCAGGATTTCGGAACCACCCTGCTGGCCTGCACGCCCTCCTACTCCCTCCAGCTCGCCGAGGAGGCGGAGAAGGAGGGCATTGACCTGAAGTCCCTCAAGCTTCGGACGGGCTATTTTGGAGCGGAGCCCTGGACGGAGGCCATGCGCAAGCAAATTGAACAGCGACTGCCCATCAAGGCGCTGGATATTTACGGCCTGAGTGAGGTGATCGGGCCGGGCGTGGCCAGCGAGTGCCTGGAGCAGAATGGCCTGCATGTCTTTGAGGATCATTATTACCCGGAGATCATCAACCCCGCCACCGGCGAGCCGGCGGCGCCCGGCGAGCGCGGCGAGATGGTCTTTACCTGCCTGACCAAGCGGGCCATTCCGCTGATCCGCTACCGGACGCGGGATCTGACCCGCCTCCACGATGAGTCCTGTCCCTGTGGCCGCACGCTTCGCCGGATGGAGCGCGTGACCGGGCGCACGGATGACATGCTGATCATTCGCGGCGTGAATGTCTTCCCGTCCCAGATCGAGACCGTCCTGATGAAGATGGAGGGCGTCGAGCCGCATTACCTGATTGTCGTGGACAAGAGCGGGGCGCTGGACGAGCTGGAGATCAAGGTGGAGGTTTCGGAGCGCCTCTTCTCGGATGAGGTCAAGAAATTGGAGGCTCTGCGGACACGCATCTTCGAGGAGATGCGAAGCATGTTGAGCGTCTCGCCCAAGATTACCTTGGTGGAGCCTCAAACGATCGAGCGAAGCATGGGCAAGGCGAAGCGGGTGATGGATCGCCGGGAAATGAAATAGGAAAGGAAGAACACATGAAGCTGAGGCAAATTTCGATTTTCATGGAAAACCGCGCGGGACGGCTGTCGGAAGTCATGCGGTTGCTGGGGGAGGCGAAGGTCAATATCCGGGCCTTGTCGCTGGCGGACACCTCCGATTTTGGGATCCTGCGGCTGATCGTCAATGACGTGGACCGCGCCCTGAGCGCGTTGCGCGAGTCGGGGCACACGGTCTCGCTGACCGACGTGGTGGCGGTGGAAGTGCCGGACCGTCCGGGCGGGCTGGCCAGTGTGCTGACGCCCTTGAGCGAAGGCGGCGTGAACGTGGAATACATGTATGCCTTTGTGGAAAAAGCCACGGACAAGGCGGTGGTGATCTTCCGTTTCGAGGATGTGGATGCCGCGCTGGCGGTCCTGAAGAAGTCCGGCATCTCCGTGCTGTCATCGGAGACGGTGTATTCGCTTTGAGGGGTGGCCGGAAGAGACCCTTGAGCCGCGGACCCTTCCGACGGTATGTTGTGCCGGGGAGGGACGGCGGCCCCGCCGTCCGGAAAATGAATGGAGCAAAAAGTGGCAGAGAAAAAGACCCAGCGCTATTGGGATGCGGAGCATGAGTGCATGCCGGTCTCTGAACTGCGCGAACTGCAGTTGGAGCGGTTGAAGAAAACCATCCGGACCCTGTGGAACAAGGTGCCGCACTACCGGCAGAAGATGAAGGCCATCGGGCTGACGCCCTCGGATCTGAAATCCCTGGAGGACCTTCGCAAGTGGCCCTTCACCACCAAGGAGGACCTGCGGCAGTGCTATCCCTACCAGGCGTTTGCCGTGCCGCTGGAAAAGGTGGTGCGCATCCATGCGTCGTCCGGCACCACCGGAAAATCCACCGTGGTGGGCTACACCCGGCGGGACATGAACAACTGGTCTGATCTCGTGGCCCGGTTTTTGGTGGCCGGCGGGCTGACCTCAAAGGATATTGTCCATATCGCCTTTGGCTACGGCCTTTTTACCGGAGGCTTCGGGTTGCATTATGGCGCCGAGAAAGTCGGCGCCACGGTGATTCCCGTATCGTCCGGGCGCAGTGAACGCCAGATTCAGATCATGCAGGATTTTGGCTCCACGGCGCTGGTCTGCACGCCGTCGTATGCCGTGTATCTGGGCGAAATCATGCAGGGCATGGGCGTGAAGCCCGCCGATCTTCACCTGCGGCTCGGTTTCTTTGGAGGCGAGTTCTGGTCGCATCTCATGCGCAAGGAAATTGAGAGCAAGCTGGGGGTTTTTGCGACCGACAATTACGGCTTGAGCGAGGTGTTGGGCCCCGGCGTTTCCGGTGAATGTTCCGAGCAGGAGGGCATGCATATTTCCGAGGATCATTTTTATGTGGAATTGATTGATCCGAAGACGGGCGCGCCGGCCGATCCCGCCAAGGGCGGGGAGCTGGTCATCACCACCCTGACCAAGGAGGCCATTCCCGTGGTCCGGTACCGCACGCGCGACTTGTGCACGTTCTTCAAGAAACCCTGTCCCTGCGGACGCACCAATGTGCGGATGAGCAAGGTCAGCGGGCGCTCCGATGACATGCTGATCATTCGCGGGGTGAACGTCTTTCCTTCCCAGGTCGAGGAAGTCCTGCTGGCCATCAAGGGCATCATGCCGCACTACCAACTGGTGCTGACGCGCGAGGGCGCCTTGGACCATCTCGAGGTGCGGGTGGAGGTCCTGGAAGGATTCTTCTTCGATGAAATGAAGAAACAGCAGGCCTTTGCCCAGGCCATCGAGCACAAGCTGGAGAATGCCATTGGCCTGCGCGCGCGCGTGAAGCTGGTTGAGCCCAAGGCCATTGAGCGGTCCGAGGGCAAGGCCAAACGCGTGCTGGACTATCGGCAAAAGGAATAATGCGCTTCGTCAGGGTTCCACAAAATGGACGCCGTCGTCGGTGACCCAGATGGAGTAGTAGTAGGGCGTGTTATTGGTGAGGCCGGTGTCCAGGAAGGCCTGATGCTCCCCTTCATAGGCGGCCCGTCCGGCATCCGCGGAGGGGGGATAATCGGAGGTGTCGGAGCGGACGCGGACCCGGGCGGTGGCCATGCCGGACTCGCGCGGGTCGCTCCAGCGGAGCAGGACGCTGGAATTGAGTGGAGTGGCCTTGAAGCTGAAGAGGCTGTCGCCGCGATAGACGGAGATTTGGCCTTCGTAGGGGCGCAGATCCTGGCCGGTGACGGTCACATACAAGACGCCGCTGTTGCTCACGGCGAGGGGGAAAATGGCCTTGCCCTCCACCGGGGAGGCCACGGCCTGGATGCCATGCGAGGAGCTGTACAGGCAGACCGTGGCGCTGGCCTCCGAGACGCTGATGGTCACCGCCGACGCGGAGATTTGAATGGCGGCGGGATGCGTGACTGTTGGGGTTTGCGGGGTCTTCAGGCGCAGTTGGCACTCCGGGTCGCCGAACAGATGAAAGAGGCGGAAGGTCGTGGCGTCGGCATAGTACTTTTCCGCCATGTAGAACTTTCCGAAATTGAGGATTTGGCCGAGCTTTTTGGCGCTTCCGGCCGCACCGTAACCACCGCTGGGCGCGGGCAGATTTTTGGGCCAGTCGGGGGAGACCGAGGCGTTGTGCCCGGAGATGTAGTCGTCCAGAAAGGCGGCATAGAAGCCGTGGGTGAGCCAGTCATTGAGCCAGGAATAGCTGGTATCCACCGGAGCAAAAACGGCATACCCGCCGCCATTGGTTTTTATGATCCAGGATTTGGCGAAGTTGTTTGGAAAGTTATACATGCCGCTGTTGCAGTTGACAGAAAAGACCACGGGCTGATTGTTGCGGTTGGTGAACGCGTTGACGTGGGTATAGAGATAATACGGATCGGCCCAGCCAACGCCATTGACATAGCCATGATCCCGGTGCTGGAGGAGGGAGATGCCCGAGTTGACCTGGGCGTTGATGCGGCTTTGGGCGGTGGCCACGCTAACGAACTGGGTAAAGATGCGGTCGCCAATCATCTCCGTGCCGTTCCAAAGGATGGATGATTCGTTCCATTTTCCGGTGGCGGTCATGCCGTCGGGATTGACAATCGCCCGCAGGCAGGAGTAGGGCGTGCCGCCCGTGTTGGCCTCAAAGTAGCAGGCAATGGAATCGGCGGTTTCGCAGAACAGGCGGTCGGCAATTTGGTTGTGGTCGTCCGCATCCTGGATTTGCCCGGCGACGCACACCTTCTGATACATGGAACTGGCGGGCGGTGTGCGGTCCATGAGGAGAGCCTTGCTGATCATGGTGGCCAGTTCGACCTGCGAGGTGGCGGGGAGGCGCCCGTAGTACAAGTCGGGGAAGAAGTCGGTGGAGGTGCGGCAGGCGATGTCGAGGTCCGTGTAGCCGTAGTAGTCTGCGGTGGAGGAGTTGAAGTACGCCCCCGCCACGCCATTGGTGGGGGTGCAGTTGCCGGCGATGAGCAGGTAGGTGGGATAGTTGCTCGCGGACAGCGCGCGCATGTAGGCGACAATCTCCCCGTTGGTGGGCGCGCCATGGGGGTTGATGTCCGAGGTCTTCACCAGCCGCACATCCAGTCCCTTGCGTTTTTTCCATTCGACCAGCGTCAGCAGGGTGCTGTTGGTGGCGAAGAGGTCGGGTGTTAGAATCATGTAGATGGGCAGGCCGGAGGAGGCGGGCATTTCCGCCTGCGTGGATGCTTCATCCCAGGTGATGAGGATTTCATAGTCGAAGGTGATTTCCGCTGAGGCGTCGGCGGGGCGCACTTGAATGGGCGCCACCACGAGGCGCAGGAGCGTTTGATCGCGAATGCCGATGATTTCGGTGGTGACCACCGGATCGGAGGGATAGAGATCGCGGCTCGCATAGACCTCGTCCGAGCGTGCAAAGGGGGCAGGGGGCGGCTCGGGATAGACATCTGGGGGAAGTTCCTGCATGGGGACAATTTGCACGCCTGTCCTCGTTGTGCTTTGCAGAGGGATGAATTGAACACGGGGCACGGCGCCCTGGGGGATGGGAATTAGATGGGTTTGGGCCGGCAGTTTGGGTTTTCCCACGTCGTGCAGATGAGAAAAACCGGGAATGTCCACCTTGTCGAAGCCGCTGGAATCGGTCGTGTTGGACGCGTCAGGGGCCGTTCGCCGCTGAAGCCACAGGCCGGGGAGGGTGGTGGAAAGCCGGATTTCGGCCTGGCCCTGCGTGGTGCGAACTTGGGCGTCTCGGGGGTGGGCCCGTGTGGAGGCC
>CAZFSE010000207.1:0-5608 GCA_964521805.1 uncultured Verrucomicrobiota bacterium | reverse complement strand
CGCGCCGCTTCCACGGCGGCGTTCAGCGCCAGCAGGTTGGTCTGGAACGCGATCTCGTCAATCGTCTTGATGATCTTGGCCGTCTCGTTCGAGGAGTTCTTGATCTTCTCAATGGCCTCGGACATGCGTTGCATGGCGGCGACGCCGGTCTCCGCCATCTGGCTGGCTTCCTTGGCGGCGACATTGGCCTGGTTGGCGTTGTCCGCGTTCTGGCGCGTCATGGAGGACATCTCCTCGAGGCTGGAGGAAGTTTCCTCAAGACTCGAAGCCTGCTCGCTGGCGCCCTGCGCCAGCGACTGGCTGGCGGAGGAGACTTGCCCCGAAGCGCTGGTCACCTGCTCCGCGCCGCTCCCCAGCGCGCCGGCCAGCCGGATGAGGGCGCGGTTGATGCCACGACTAATCAGAATGCCCAGCGCCATGGCGCCCGCCACGCCAATGATCATCGCGATCAGACTCAACCCCTTCAAAAAGGAGGCCTGCGAATGACTGGCCGCCACTTCGTGCTCGGCGATTTCGTCGTTGATTTCCACCAGGCGATTCAGCAAAGCCTCCGACGAAAGAAACGTTTGGAGGGCCTTTTGCATGGCGTCAAACACCTGGTCGTCCATGGCCTTCACCTTCGGGTCATCGGGAGTAAGCCCACCCGCCAGCAAGCGGTCCTTCTCTTCGGAGAGTTGTCGCACCACCTGGTGTTCCTTTTTCCATTTCTCCCACTCGGGAGCAAACCGGCTCCAGACCTCCGCCTCCTCCTTGCTCTGTGGCAGTGGCTCATACACCTTCCATGCGGTGTCCGCGCGGGCGAATGCGCTGTCAATATACTGATACTGCGCTTTACGAATGTCCGCCTGCATCATGCGGCGATTCACCAATCCACGTTCTCCCACAATAACCGCCGTCTGCGCCTGGCTCATCGTCAATAAACTTTCAATGCCCGGCAACAGCACCGCGCCGAGTTCCCCCACGGCCTGCTCCCCTTTCATGGCGGCGTAGTAGCCCACCACGCCCAGCAACAGGGTAATCAGCGCCACGCCCATGAACGAAACAATCAACTTCTTCCCTATGGTCCAACTTGATTTCATCGTGAGACTCCCTTTTCTTTTCCATTATCTGAGCGAGGCCAATCCGGCCAGTTCATCGCTACACAGCACCTTGTCCACATCCAACAGCATGACGACCTTTTTGGCGATCTTGCCCATGCCGAGGATGAAGGCGGTGTCCACCGCCGCGCCGAACTCGGGGGCCGGTTCGATCTGGTCGGGGGTGATGTCCAGCACCTCGGAGACCTCGTCCACCGTGATGCCGGTGATCAGGGTGCTGGATGCCGCCCTGATTTGCACCACAATGACGCAGGTCTTGTCGGTGGTGTCCTTGGGCTCCAGGCCGAACTTCAGCCGAAGGTCCACCACGGAGATGACCTTGCCCCGCAGGTTGATGACGCCCTGCACGAAGTCCGGCGTGCGGGGCACCTTGGTGATCTCCATCATCTTGATGATCTCCTGCACCTTCAGAATCTCCAGGCCGTATTCCTCGGCGCCGAGTTTGAAGGTCAGGTATTTGCCGGCGAGTTGCCGGGTGGCGCCGGGGTTGTCCAGCACGGCGGTTGGTTGCGTCATACGGCGTTCTCCTTGTTTTCGGCGTTCTCTTCAAAAGCCTGAACCAACCCTTGGAGCGTCTCGAGGGCCTGGTCAAATTCCATGAACTTGTTGAAAAAATAATCCGCGCCCAGCCGCTGGGCGGTCATCCGGTATTGGAGATAGGGATGATTGGTCAGCAGAATGACCTTGGTGGAGGGGCTGACGGCCTTGATGTGCTTGAGCACATCCAAGCCACTTTCCTCGTGCAGGTGAATGTCCAGAATGACCGCCTGCGGATGATGTTCATCAAAGCGCTGAATGGCCTCATGAAGCTTGGCGGCGGGGATGATGGCGGAGATGCCTTTGATGCGTTGAATCATGCGCACCAGCCGCTCGCGGATGTCCTCTGAATCATCCACAAGAAGCACCGTGAAGAGAGATGTTTTTTTGTTCATGGAGATACTGTATCCGGAGGAGGCCGGTTGGGGTATCGGACAATTTCTGATTTTATTGTCAGAAAATGTCTGAAAAAACTGTAGGACATTTTCGGACAAAATCTCTGCGAACCCTCCATGCTACCCCTCCGTAAAGGTCACCTTGGCGATGTGAGGCAATTCGCGGTAGTAGCTGTCGTAATCCAGGCCATAGCCCACCACGAAGAAGTCCTTGATGGTGAACCCAATGAAATCGGCGGTGAAGGCCATGACCCTGCGGCTGGGCTTGTCGAGCAGGGCGCAACTGCGCACGCTCCGCGCCCCACGGCTCAATACATGCCCGCAGGCAAAGGTCAGCGTCCTTCCCGTGTCCAGAATGTCATCCACCAGCAGGACATCCGCCCCCTTCACATCCACATTCATGTCCTTGGTAATGCGAACCGTGCCGGAAGATTCCGTCCCGCCGCCATAGCTCTCCAGCGTCAGGAAATCAATGCGGGGATGGAAATCATGGTGGTTCATGCCCCGGACCAAATCCGCCAGGAACATGAAACTGCCGCGCAGGATGCCGATCATGACCAGGTTGTCGCTCCGGCACAGCGCGCCAATATCCTTGACCAGCTCATCCACCCGCAAGCTGATCTGCCGGGGCGTAAACAGGATGTCACGGACATGATGGGGCTTCATTCTTCCTCACCCTCGCTTTCCAGTTCTTCAGGTGGCGGATACCTAACCATAAAACACCGCAAAAGAACAGAAAAAGAGCGAAGCGGTCTTGCTTTCGGTGGCCCATGGGCTTAAAAAGGAGCCTTACGTGCAGAACACACCTGCGTTGCGGAGAAACCAAGATGAAAAAAAATGTGTATGTAGCGGGAGCCCTTTGCCTGTGCCTTTTGCTGGGGATGGCGGCCTCCAGCCTCTTCAGCGGGTGCGAGGTGGGCTCCGTGGATGATGTGGTGCGCACCGTCGGCGTGGATTATACCGGCTACTACGACGCCGACCAGTCGGTCAGCTCCAACTTCCTCTCCGCCCCCAACAGCGGCAAGCGGGTCACCAGCCTCAACCTCCGCCAAACCGGCGATGAACTCGAAGCCATTGACAACAACCAGCTCATCTTCCGCGGCACCATCGGCAACTACGACGGCGAGAATTCCACCTTCACCCTCGAAGGCTACACCTCCGTCAACCAGCCCGCCACCCTCTCCGGCACCCTCACCAGCAGTGGCACGGATGCCAAGATGCGGGGCACCTGGATCGAAGCCGGCATCTACGCCAACATCTACGGCGATGGCACCATCAACCCCAGCCCGACCAATGCGCCCACGCTGAAAGTGGCCACACCCACCATCTCCCCCAACGGCGGCAACTTCAGCAACAGTGTCAGCGTCTCCTTGAGCACCAGCACCAGCGGCGCCACGATCTATTACACCACGGATGGAAGCACCCCCAGCACCAGCTCCAGTGCGTATTCTTCAGCCTTCACGCTGAACAACAGCGCGACCGTCAGAGCCTTGGGTGTGCTTTCGGGATACAGCAACAGCGACGTGGCCTCTGCCACGTTTACCAAACTATAGCGGGTGTCGGGCACTCGACGTATCAGCAGGTCTCAGGTCTCAGGTTTCAGGTCTCAGGTTTCAGGTCTCCCCCCCGCCCTCATTGCACGGGCGGCAGGACGCCTTCGGAGACGAGCTGGTCGTCCATTTCGGGCGTCAGCGGAATGGGCAGGGGCGGAAGCCCCTGGCGAATCACTTCCATCTGGTATTCCTTCAAATGTTTTTCCAGCTCATCACCGGTGTACTTGGGCTGGGGCGGCGGTTCCTGGCGCTGGCGTTCGCGCTCGGCGCGGCGCTCGGCATAGGACATGCGCTGGGAGCGCGGCGCATTCAGCCGCTCCTGCTGTTGCTGTTGCGTCAGGGGCTGGACCGTGCCCCCGGAAAGCTTGATCACCGCCATCTCCGAGCCCTTGCGGATTGTCGCCTCTTCGGTTTCATAGTCGGCAACCACCAGCTCAATATCAAATTCGCTCTGGCCCTCGGTCAGGAAAAAACTCTTCCCGGTGGCGGAATCAAAGAGGCCCACCTGCAGGGTGCCGTCATCCTGCTCCACCAGCGCCGACATGCGGATCGTGCGCGCAAAGGACTGCTCGGGGGAGATCACCACCGGCGGGGGCTCCGGTTCCACCGGCGCCGTTCCAAACGGCTTGCGGTCCAGAATGACCTGGTAACGCTCAAACGAAACAGGGGCATCCCCCCAGGCCATTCCAGCGGCCAATAGCAACAACCCCACCCAGCCCTGACGCATTGCATTCATATCCATACTATATCCCATCCTGCTCCGGTTGAAAACAACGTTTTCCAAACCTTGGAAAAACGGGTAGTCTTTCTTCCAAGGGTTGGAAAAAATCGAAAAAAAAGTTCCAATCCTTGGAAAACTTGCTGGAGGCGCCATGAGTTCATTGCTGATTGCCAACGGACGGGTCATCACCCTCAACGAAAAAAACGAGGTCCTGGAGAGTGGAAGCGTGCTGATTGAAGGCGCGCACATCCGGGAGGTCGGCGACTTCCCGGCCAACCGCTATCCGGTGGACCAGGTGCTTGACGCGGAGGGGCGTGTGGTCATGCCCGGCCTGATCAATGCCCACCACCATTTTTATTCCAGCTTCGCGCGCGGCTTTGCCGCGCCCGGCAAGCCGGCGGAGAACTTCAAGGAAATCCTGGAGAGCCTGTGGTGGAAGCTGGACCGGGCGCTGGAGGAGAAGGACGTCTATTATTCCGCCCTGCTCGCGTTGATCGAAAGCATCAAGGCCGGGTGCACCACCGTGGTGGACCACCACGCCTCCCCCTCCTGCCGGGACGGGAGCCTCGACCTCATCGAGCAGGCCTTCCGGGAGGCCGGCCTGAATGGATGTCTCTGCTACGAGGTCTCCGACCGCAACCAGATGGGCGCCGGCATCGAGGAGAACACCCGCTTCATCCACAAGTGCCTGAACTATGGCGACGGCCAGATCTCCGCCCTCTTTGGCCTGCACGCCTCGATGACCTTGAGCGAGGAAACCCTGGAGCGGTGCGCGGATATCAGCCGCCAGACCGCCACCGGCGTTCATGTCCATGTGGCCGAAGACCTCATTGATGAAGAGGTCGCCATGAAGGAATTTGGGAAGACCGTCATGGATCGCTTCCACGACGCCGGCATGACCGGCCCCGGCTCCATCTTTGTCCATGGCGTGCATCTGAGCGACCATGAGCTCGACATCCTGCACGGCACCCACTCGATGCTGGTGCATAATCCCGAATCCAACATGAACAACGCCGTGGGCGTCACCCGGATTCTGGACCTGCTCGAGCGCGGCGTTCTGGTGGGCATCGGCACCGACGGCATGGCCTCGCACATGATTTCCTCGGCGCGCGCGGCGTATCTGATCCAGCGGCACATCCATCACGACCCGCGTGTGGCCTTCCTGGAGGCCGCCGGCATGCTCCTGAAAAACAACCGGGCCCTGTGCTCGCGCCTTTTCAAAGAGGACCGGGGCGCGCTGGTTCCCGGCGCCCTTGCGGATATCGCCCTCTACGATTACTACCCCACCACCCCGCTCCTCCCCAC
>CAZFSE010000206.1:0-5621 GCA_964521805.1 uncultured Verrucomicrobiota bacterium | reverse complement strand
TCCAAGCCCAGACACAATTCTTACATCAGCTGATCGAGGCCATGCCCTCGCCCGTCTTCTTTAAGGATATGCAGGGGCGCTATCAGGGATGCAACGCCGCTTTCTTGAACTATATCGGCCTCACCAGGGAATATCTGATCGGAAAAACCGTGTATGACATCGCCCCACCGGAACTCGCCGCCGTGTATGACAAGAAAGACCGCGAACTGCTGGAACGGATGGGGCGCCAAACCTACGAGGGCCAGGTTCGCTATGCGGATGGAACTCTCCATGACGTGGTGTTCAACAAGGCCACGTTTGTGGACGCCCAGGGAAACACAGCCGGCCTCGTGGGGGTGATGCTCGACATCACCGAGCGGAAGAAATCCGAGCAGGAAATCCAGCAAGCCAACACGGAACTGGCCGATCGCGCGCGGGAGATGGAGCGAAGCCAGAAGACCATCCTGAGCATCATGGAAGACTCCGAGGAGGCCCGCAGCCAGTTGGAAGACACCAACCGGCAGTTGGAAAGCGCCATCCAGCGCGCCCAGGACATGGCGCTGGCCGCCGAGGCCGCCACGCAGGCCAAGAGTGAGTTTTTGGCGAATATGAGCCATGAAATCCGCACCCCCATGAACGGCGTCATCGGGATGGCGGAGCTGTTGCTGGACACCCCCCTCGAAACTGGACAGAAAGACCGCGTGGAAATCATCCTGCGCTCCGCCCAGGCCCTGCTGAGCATCCTCAATGACATCCTGGATTTCTCCAAGCTCGAGGCCGGCAAGATTGTCATCCAACCGGCGCCCTTCAACCTGCTATCCGTGATCGAGGAAGTCGCCCAATTGCTGGCGGTGCAGGCGGAAAGCAAGGGCGTGGATCTCATCGTTTATTATGACACCACCGCGCCCCAAGAATGGGTGGGCGATGCCGGGCGCATTCGCCAGGTGCTGACCAACCTGGCCAGCAATGCCGTCAAATTTTCCGAGCAAGGCCATGTCCTGATGACCGCTCAGGTGGTCGAGCAGGACGGGGGCCAGGCCCTGCTGGAAATCGCGGTGGAAGATTCCGGCATTGGCATTGCGCCTGAGGACCTCCCCCTGCTCTTCCAAAAATTCTCGCAGATTGACGCCTCCTCCACACGCACGTTCCAAGGCAGTGGGCTGGGGTTGGCCATCAGTAAACAACTGGTGGAGATGATGGGCGGAGTCATCCAGGTTGAAAGCCGCCAGGGCTATGGATCCCGCTTTTTCTTCCGGCTCAACCTGCCCCGGCCCTCCGCCATACGCACGGAGCAAAAGACCGCCCCGCTCCTTGCCGGACTGCGCATCCTGCTGGTGGACGGCAACCCGTCCGCGCGTAAAATCATGGGCGATATGCTCCGCCAGGCCGGCGCGGATTGCTCCGTAGCCGAAACCGCTCGCGACGCCCTCCAGATTCTCCGGCAAGCCGCACAGGCCGGCACTCCCTTCCCCCTGATGTTGCTCGAAGATCACCTGCCCGATGGGTCCGGCGAAGAAGCGGCCCGGCAAATCGCCGGCGATCCGGAACTCTCTTCCACCCGCGTTCTGCTCATGCTTCGCATGGGCCGGCGCCATGAAATCCTCCAGGAAGCCATGGGCATCACGGCCTGTCTGATCAAGCCGATTCGACCCAGCCATCTGGCCAAGGCCATTCACGCCGCCTGGAAGAACCCCAAAGCGGGCGGGATGGAGGCCCCGGACTCCACGCCGGTCCCCACGGGCAGTCCTCCGGGCGCCTTCCCTGGGATGCGCATCCTGCTGGTGGAAGACAATCAGGTCAACCAGATGGTCGCCCGCGGCCTGCTGGAATCCTTGCAGTGCCAGGTGACCATCGCCCCCAATGGCCGCGACGCCGTGGAACAGGTGCAACACCATGAATACGACCTCGTGTTTATGGATTGCGCCATGCCCGTCATGGATGGCTACGAAGCCACCCAATCCATCCGCGAATGGGAACAGGGGCTTGAGGCGGGCCATAAGCGCCTGACCATCGTGGCCATGACGGCACGCGCCATGGCGGATGACCGGGCCCAATGCCTCGCCGCCGGCATGGATGACTTTATCAGCAAGCCCATCAACAAGACGGTCCTGATCGAGGCGCTCCAACGCCACTTGGCGCCCGGCCACGAGCTTTCCCCAATAGCGCCCGTCCCGCCTGCCGCCCTCCCGGCGGGACCTCCCCTTCTGAACACCGAACAGCCGCTCTCCTTTGGCCGGGAGCACCCGGCGTTGCTCAAGGAGGTCATTGAAATCTTCCTGCGGGAAAGCCCGCAACAGCTGGAGCAACTGCGCCAGGCAGTCGCCGAGGGCCATGACGATCACATCTACCGGATCGCCCATACCCTCAAAGGCGCCGCCCTCAATCTGGGCGGTGAACTCCTTGCCCACTGCGCACGGCAAATCGAAAACAAAGGCAAAAAAGGGGCGCCGGCGGGCTTGGAACAGGATCTCCAGCGTCTCGAAGAAGTCTATGCGCGTTTTGCGGAAAAACTGCGGGAAGAGGACTGGCGAAAAGGAGCCTGACCGGAGGAGGGAGAACGCCGCCGCGAGCGGCGGATTTCTCCCCCGCTTTCCGGCTTTCTCCCTTCCGCCACTTGGTGTATTGTTCCACTTCTGAAGCATGAACCGATCCGTAACAGGAGGCTGAAGACATGAGTGCTCTGCGTATTTTGGTGGTCGAAGATGAGTTCATCAGCCGAAAATTGCTGATGACGTTTCTACAGCCGCTGGGCGTCTGCCAGGTCGCCAAGGATGCGGCCGAAGCCCTGCAGGCGGTCCAGTTGTCCTTCAAGGAAAAAAAGCCGTACGATCTGATCTGCCTCGACATCAAACTGCCCGGCATGGACGGGCAGGAGGTGCTCAAGAAAATCCGGGCCCTGGAAGCGGAGCACGATATTATGCCCGGAGATGGAGCAAAAATCATCATGACCACCGCCATCGAGGATCCTGCCAGCATCATGACGGCCTTCAAGGGCCAATGCGAAGCGTACCTGGTCAAGCCCATCCAGGAAGCCCGCCTGCTGGAGCAAATTAAAAAGCTGGGGCTGATCGTCGCGTGAATTCCTTGTCCATCATGGCCGTGGATGACGATCTCGTCACCCTCACCCTGCTCAAGGGCGTCCTGGCCGCCGAGGACATGGCGCCCCATGGGTTTTCCGACCCGTTTGCGGCTTTTCAAGCGCTTCAAAACCATCCGGATCAGTACGACCTGCTGATCACGGACATCAACATGCCGGGCATGGATGGCCTGGAGCTTCTGCGGGCGGTGCGCCTGCTGTCGCCGTTGTTGCCCGTGATCGTCCTGACCAGCCGGGACGACAAGGAGAGCGTCCGCAAAGCGCTTCAACTCGGCGCCAATGATTATCTGGACAAACCGGTCCAGCAAACGGCCCTGATCGAAAGCATCCGGACCATCCTCTCGTCCGCCCCCCGCAAGCGCATCGAGGAATCCATGAAAACCAGCCAGGGGGTGCGTGATGCCCAGCAGGCCCTGATGCAGTCGGACGGAACCCGCCAGCTCTTTGAACAGGAACGGCTGGCCTTCTGGCACCGGCCCCTGACCGATGCCGGCGGCGACTTCCTGTATGGCGCCACTTTCGGCCCGGGCCAGTACCACCTGACCTTGGTGGATGCCGCCGGACACGACGTGCTCAGTTCCTACCATGTGGCCGAGTGCAAGGGGCTCATGGAGGCGCTGGCCGGACCGGGGGTCTCTCCAGAAGATTTTCTTGCCCGCCTGAACGGAAAGCTCATTCAGTTGCCGCATCAACGTCACATCTGCGCGCTGGATATGCGATGGGATCCCGGCCAGGGGATCTTCCGCCTCGCCAATGCGGGACTTCCCCATGGGTGCCTGTTGCGGGCCAGCGGCTCCGCCTGCATCCCGCTCGCACTGGACGGAACCATGCTCGGACTTCTGGACCATGCCGCCTTTGACGCCCTTCAGGTTCAGCTTGCGCCCGGCGACCGGCTCCTGTTCTTTACGGACGGCTTGGAGACTCTGTGCGAGCCCCAAGACCTGCTCAAGGCGTGGGCGGAACTCCGCCACGAAAAACCGCTGGGGCGGGCCCTCTCCCTGCTGACGGAGCGCATGGGCTTTGACCAGGCCGCCGCGCCGCAGGACGACCTGCTCCTGCTGGCCCTGGAACAGGCGCCAAACGCCGCCTGCACCCCCTCCCTCGAAAACGCCTGCCTGGGCCTGGCGTTCGGGTCGGAGCGCCGCGCCATCGAACCTCATGTGCAAAAAATACTCGCTTTCCTGAACGATTTCGCCCCCGTGCTCCCCTCTCCTGAAAAGATGCATGAGGTCGCCACCTCCCTGCGGGAACTGCTCTCCAATGCGATCCTGCACGGCAATCAGGAGAAGATTGAAACCCCGGTCCTGATCACGGTCAAACTCTCCGGCACCCATCCCCAACTGACCGTCCGCGTCTGCGACAGGGGCGAGGGCTTCGATCTCAACCGTCAGTTGGAGAGCGAACGGCACGCCGATCCCCTGCGAGACGGACAGCGTGGCCTGCTCGCCGCCGCCACCTTTGCCAACCGGCTGTCTGTGGATGGCCAAGGCGTCGTGGCCGAGTTTAACTGGGAGGCTTAGGAGTCTGCGGAAAAAAACAATTATGCTTTCCGCTTAACAAACGCCCGGCAACCACCTACCATATGGGGTGTTGCGGGCTGGATAACGACAAGGGAGCGCTGAAGAAGATGAAGCACGAACTTTCAAATGCCAACCTGGTGGTCATGCCAGATGATCCGTTAAGCGCGGCCACGGTCAAAGAGGCCTTCGAAGAAATGCAACGCCTTTTTGCCGAGCCTGCGGCCTTCCAATCGCTGACCGTGGACCTCTCCGCCGTCAAGATCATAGACTCCCTCGGCGTCAACCTGCTGGTGGGCCTGTACAAGGAGGCGTCCAAGCAATCCAAGGCGTTCAAGGTCATTCACTGTGCCCAACCCATCCGCAGGCTTTTTGACTTGTACAAGCTGTCGGGCTACTTTGCGCTGGACGAATAGCACGCATTACCGGGGATATCTATATGATGATGGAAGGCGAAAGCGATCTCCTTAAAATGTTTGTCGAAGAGTCCCGGGAGCATCTGGACCACCTGGAGCCTGATCTGCTCTCGCTCGAAAGCAACAAGAGCGATACCGAGCTGATTAACCGCATCTTCCGCGCCGTGCACAGCATCAAGGGCGCCTCCGGCTTTTTTGGCCTCAAGAAAATCTCCCAGCTCAGCCACTCCATGGAAAACCTGATGTCTCGCGTCCGGGAAGGCGCCATGCAGTCCTCCCAGGCCTTGGTGGACGGCCTGCTGGCGGGCACGGATAAACTGCGCGCGATGGTGGATGACGTGGAGCACAGCAACGACACGGATGTGGCCTCCGAAGTTAATGTCCTGCATGCCCTGCTTTCGGGCGAAACACTCGCCCCCGCCACTGCCCCTGTACCGCCGCCGCCCGGAGCGCCGGCCATTGACCCCTCCATGATCGAGCACGGCAGGAAGAAAGGGCACCTGTTCTACAAGGTCCGGCTCTACACCCACAAGGACATCAAGGACCGCGGCAAAAATCCGCTGGATTTCTTCAAGAAAATCGAATCGCTCGGGCAATTTCTGGATTCGTTCA
>CAZFSE010000205.1:0-5874 GCA_964521805.1 uncultured Verrucomicrobiota bacterium | reverse complement strand
GTGGGGCGGGGCGGGGGATTGGGTTCTTGCAATTCCAGCTCCGCCATCGACGTGTCTTGGATGATGGGGTTGCTGTCAGGATCGGTGACACCGGGCGAAGGCAGGGGCGTCATTTTTCTGGAATGGACGTCTTGTTGGGCCGGGAGGAGCGGATCCCCCGAGTCTTCAGAAGTTTCTGCTCTCGGGCTTTCCCCCTCTTGAGGCCGCCGGGCAGACGGGGGTTCGAGCTGAGTCAGGCTGTTCAGGCGGCGCAGATCTTCGGGGTTCAATATCCGCTCGCGCAGGCGGCCCCCTTCATCAATTTCGACCATCAGTCCCGCTTCCACAAAATCGGAAGACCGGGACCAGGCCAGACGGGATTGCGCAATGGCGGGCGTGATGCGGATGCTTCGGCCTTGCGGGATGCGGACGAGGTAAACCACGTCCCGGTCGCTGGCAATTTCAAAACCTAACTCGCACCCGCGAATGCCGATGGTGGCCCGCCCGGTTTTGACGGTGACCGCCTCGGGATTGAGCTCGGCGGTCTTGCCGGTGATGATTTTGGCGACGCCCCGCAGAATGCGAAGGAGGACGCTGTTTTCCTTCGGCTTGCCGGGGTTGTAGATGAATTCGTCCAGGACCACTTCGGCGCTTTCCCCAATGGAGAAGAGCGAATCATCCTGGAACATGATTTGCAGGCGGGTGTTGGGGCTGGTCTGGATGGACTCGCCCATGAAGACGGGTGCCTTGAGCGCCAGCGGGCGGGCCTGCCCGCCGGCGGTGGCGGTGGCAGATCCTTGAAGGCCCACCACGACGCCGATGGGGTCGCTTGCGGCGGCGCTGGCGATTCCCCCCACGCACAACAACCCCCAAAGCCACAAGACCAACGGTAGCCTCTTCATGACCGCCTCCTTGGCTAGAAATACACAAACGAACTCAATGAAAACACATTCCGCTTGTAATCATATAACCCGAAATTGGATTCGTTGTTTATATGGCGGTAGCTGGCGTCAAGCCCCCAGCGATTCTTGAAGACCTTTTGTGCCCCCACCAGAACTTGAAACTGCCGGTCCTGGCGGGGGTCTTTTTGAAGGTCTGGAAGCAGTTCTTCCCGATAGCTGGGTTCCATGTACTGGAGCCAGGCGTAGGTCGAGATGCCCCAGCCCACGCGAAGTTCCGTGCCGGCGCCCACCTCCCATCCGTGGTTGTCATAGGCGGGGGATTCAACGTCTTCATAGAAATAGCCCGCGCTGAGGGAGACGCTGTGGAGGCTTTCCCCAAAATAGCGCTTGGCGGTCTGGGTGGCCTTGGCATAGGGGCCGTCCCGGTCGCTTCCCAGCCGGTACACGCGATGCTCCAGGATGAGACGTGTGATGTGTTGCCAGGTGGTCGAGGGCATGAACACCAGCATGGGCTCCGTCCCGAAGATCGTCAGCAGGGAGTCGTGGCCATATTCCATGTAGTCGCACTTCAGCGGCAGGTCGAGATAGGTGCGGGTTCCACTCAACGAGAATCCCGCCAGGGCCCGGTAGAAGCCCACATCCTGGTCGCGCGCCTCGTCAAGCCAGGATTGATAGCCCGACACCTCGGCGCGGGCCATCCATCCCTGGCGTCTTCCAATGTCGTACACCCCTCGCAAGGCCCCGCTGAGCGCCGCGCCCCAGGCCTTGACCGGCAGACTGCTGGTGGCCACCTGCAGGGGGCCGATGGCGGTGTCCACCGTGAAGTCGGAGGGGCCATAGTTGGCATTGTCATCGTACAGGCCGTTCAGCGAAAGCTGGCCGCTGATTTTCCAGGGGCGCTGAAGGGTTTTGATCTGGCGCATGAAGACGTCCACATTGCGGGCCACCTGTTCGGGGGGCTGGGCCTCCAACACATCCTGGAATTCTTTGCGGGCCTGCTCATACAACCCCATGGCGGCATAGGTTCGGGCCAGCTCCAGCCGTGCGCGCTGATGCCCGGGATGATCGGAAAGAATGCGTTCGAAGGCAAAGGCGGCGTGGGAGAGTTTCCCTTTCTTTAGGGCCGCCATCCCCAGCGCAAACTGAAGGTCCTGATTATCCGGAGATTCCTTGAAGAGGGTGGAAAAAATGTCGTATGCCTGGTCATACTGTTCCGCCCGGTAGGCGGCCCAGCCTTCTTCGTAGGTTGAGGCAAAAGTGAATGTTGTGTGCCAAACGCCGGCCAACGCCAGGAAGGCAAGCGCCAAGACAAGTCTTTTCCTCATAAGGAACCTCCTTGGAGTTATCATTACCAAGGTTGTTCAAACAAAGAAAGCTATTTACGCGGGGGGGGTCGATCCGTATGGTACCCATCAAGGCTTGCATGAAAGAGCTGACTACCCATTCGTTTCTGGCCCTGCTGGAGCCGGAGGCCGCACGGAGCTTGACGGAAGCTTCGGAACAGGTGTCTTTTTCGAATGGCGATATTCTTTTCCATGAAGGCGATTTGGCGGACAGCCTCTACTTGGTGCTGGATGGCGCGGTGCGCCTGACCAAGCGCGATCCCTCCGGCAAGGAGCATGTCCTGGCGGTGGTCCAGGCGAACGATTACTTCGGTGAGTTCGGCGTGCTGGATGGGTTGCCGCGAAGCGCCACGGCCACGGCCGTGGAGGCCCCCACGGTGCTGGCCCGTGTGCCCCGGGAGGCTTTTGGCCGTGTGTTTCACCTGGAGGCCGACCGGGGCATGGTCCGGCTGGCCCTGAACATCATCCGCAAGGTGCGTGAAACCAACGAGCGCTATGTCGAGGAGCGCCTCCGCAAGGAGCGAATGGCGGCGATTGGCGAGATGGCCGGGACGGTTATTCATGACCTGCGCAATCCTTTCAGCGTGGTCCAGATGGCTCTGTACCTGCTTCGCGAGCAGGGCTTGCCGCCGGCCTCGCTTCCCTTCTGCGATTTGATCGAGGAGCAGTTGCTTCGCATGCAGGCCATGGTGGATGAGATCCTGGAATTTTGCAAAGGGCGGCCCCAACTGCACCTGGCCAAGGTCAATGTGGTGCGTCTGTTCGCGGCGCAGGAGCGGCTGGCCGGCGTCTATCGCCGGCAACAGGTGGAGCTGGTCTGTGAGCCGGCGGATGTGGAGTTGATGGCGGATGAAAACAAGCTGATGCGCGTGTTGCAGAACCTGGTGGGCAATGCCGCCGATGCCTTCGGGGGAACCCCTGGTCGCATTGTGCTCCGGGCGGCGCGCCAGCCGGAGGGCCGGGTGCTCATCACCGTGGCGGACAATGGCCGGGGCATTCCGGCTGAAATTCAACCCATCCTGTTTGAACCGTTCACCTCCAAGGGCAAGGGCAAGGGCATTGGCCTGGGACTGGCCATTGCCAAGTCCTTTGTGGAGGCGCATGGCGGAACTCTAGCCTTTGAGTCCAAGGAAGGTCAGGGGACCACGTTTCTGCTGGATCTCCCCGTTGACGCGGGCTCGGCCACGTCCGCGGGCGGCACCGAGGGCCCGCTCCTTCAGGAGTAGGGGCACTGGCCCGAGGGACAGCTGGACTTCGAGCATCCGCCCGCCGCGCAGGAGGGCTCGAAGGAGGGGCCCGCCACGGCGGCGCTAAACGTCGAAAACTGCTTTTCAACATTCTTGGCGCCGCAGGTTGGACAATTCACCTTGGCCTGGCTGTTGGGCACCAGCTGTTCAAAGGACTTCCGGCACTTCGGACAATGATATTCATAAATCGGCATGGTGTGTTTCCTCTGAGAGGCCGTTCCGGGCGGCGGGGCCGCCCGGAACAGGCTTCATGATGCGGGGCTTATTGCCCGGCCGCTTCCAGCGCGCTGACCAAAGCCGCGGCCTGCTGGACGCCCACAAATTGCTTCACCGGCTTGCCGTCTTTGAGGATCAGCAGGGTGGGGATGCTCATCACCCCGAATTGGGCGGCGGTTGAAGGGGATTCGTCCACATTGACCTTGCTGATCTTCGTGCCTGCCACCTTGCCCACCACCTGCTCCAAGATGGGGCCTTGCATGCGGCAGGGACCGCACCAGGGTGCCCAGAAATCCACCAGCACGACACCGGAGGCCGTTTCCGCCGCGAAATTTCCATCGTTCAAGTCCACTACGCCTGCGCTCATGTTGTTCTCCTATTTTTTTGTTTTTGTGATCCGCCTGAAAGTGTAGTCCTAAATCAGAACTGTTTCAAACTCCGGCGGCTTCAAAATGTGTTTTTTTACGGCGCACAAATCCACGCTTCGTTTGAGGGCCTCCCGGTACTTTTCCGGGAACCCGGAGGGCAGGACAACCTCCACCTTGACGCGGTCATACCGCTTCTCCGCTTCGTTGCGCTCGGCCACCAGCCGCACCGCCAGGCCCTCTGAAGGCAGGGTGCGGGTCTTGCAGAACTCCAGGGCATAGATCCCTGAGCAAGCGGCCAGCGAAGCCCAGAAGAGATCAAACGGCTCCACGGCGGAGCCTTCTCCGCCGTGTTCCACGGATTGGTCCGTATGCACGGTCATTCCGTTGTACTCGGCATCCACTTTTTTCCCACCAGGAAAACGGACGGTGACGGTTTTGTTCATGGCTTTCTCCTCTAATCCTTCGCGCCCAGTTTGCGGGCGATATTGGCCGCCGGGCAGAATCCGGTGAACGCGGACTGGATGAGATTGACGCCGACAAACAGCGTCAGCCCAAACCACCACCGGTTGACCCAGAGGCCCAGGGCCAGGCTCGCCAGCACCATCACGCCGGCCATCAAACGAACGGCATTTTCTGTTTTCATGTTATTTGCCTCCCGCGATCATGGCGCCCATCAGGCCCCAGATGGCCATGGCGATATAGGGGTTGGCGGTCAGGGGGCAGGCCCCTGTCCGGCACCCCACAAAGCGGTACATGAGAAAGCCAAGGCCGGCGCCCACTCCTGCACCAATTGCAATTCTAACCGTTGTGTTCATGTTGTGCTCCTTCCTTAAATCGCGGATTCGACGGGCAAGACAAAGGCCTTCAAGCCCTCGCCGGGGTAGAGATGTTCCGCACTGTGCTTCAGCGCGGCCACCAGTTCCGTCTCCTTGTCCTCGGGCACGACGGTGAAGATGAGCACCGATGTGCCCGGCCAGGCGTGGGTGTCGAGCCGTTTGCCGGTGATGCCCTCACCCAGTACGCTTGGAATTTCCGTGTAGGCATGCACCTCATGCCGGCTCATCAGCCCGCGGATTTCCTCCTGCCGGTTCTCCGGACAAATGATCATCAATAATTTCATGTGCGCTCCTTCTGTTCGGCGTGTTGCTTCCCATAGATCAGCATGTAGGTCACCGGGATCACCACGAGCGTGAATGCGGTGGACACAAACAACCCGAAGATGATGGACCAGGCCAGGCCGCTGAAGATCGGGTCAAACGTGATGGGCCACGCCCCCAGCAGGGTGGTGCCGGCGGTCAGGAATATTGGGCGGAACCGGATCGCGCCCGACTCCAGCAGGGAGTCTCTCAGCGTTGCGCCGCGCTCCAGGTTGGTGCGGATGAAGTCAATCAGGATGATGGCATTGCGCTGGACAATGCCGCCCAGCGCGATCATGCCGATCATCGCGGTGGCCGTGAAGAAGACCGGATTGCCAAACCCGCCGATGGGGCGGTCCACGAGAATGTTCAACAGCCAGAAGCCGGGCATGATGCCGATCAGCGTCAGCGGAATGGACATCATGATGACCACGGGCAGGAGGTAGGAGCCTGTTTCATAAACCAGCAGGATGAAGATGGCCAGCAGGGCCACGGAAAAGGCGATGCCCAAATCCCGGAAGACATCCACGGTGATCTTCCATTCGCCCTCGCCGCCCCAGTCCGCACGGATGCCATGGGGCAGGGGGTTCTTCTCAAAGTGCTTTTGAAGGTTGAGCACGGCATACGCCGGGCCGCGGCCCGCCATTTCAGCGGTGACGAACACCACGCGCTGGAGGTTTTTG
>CAZFSE010000204.1:0-5919 GCA_964521805.1 uncultured Verrucomicrobiota bacterium | reverse complement strand
AGTCGCCTCTGAACCACTTCACCAGCCCCGATTTTTGGTCTCTGTACGAGCGCCTTCTAATGATTTTTTGAATAAACAATAGGAAATAACCCACGAAAAAACTTTGCTATGCGTTATGCGTATAATAATGTTGGCGCGCAAGACTATTAAACTGTATCGACATCTGTTATGGTTCTGGGGACTAGCTCTCATGGTGACGTCGTGTACAAAAAAAAGCGGTAACAAGCCAGAAGAGCAGATTGTTCAAGAACTCTGCCGCCACATTCAGCAAGATCGACAGATGATGATTGTCGACACAAACCAAACTGAGCTGATTTGGTCAGATGGTGCAATGCTCGAACTCGGTATAAGCTTCCCGCCAGGCCTGCAGGCTCTCATCACCAATCCCACCCACCAGCACCCAATTGGTACATTCGTCTCGGATATCGAAGCACGCAGAAAAACCGACTGGATTTCGGCCTACATTGACACTCGGCATCAAACAGACGGCCACGTTGCGATCCACACAATAGACAACAGAATCACGGCTGTAGTTGCGTCCATATATGTGGAGTACCTGAACTATCGATATCCAGACGCCTTAATTCTGATAAAAGGAGAATTTGAGCCCATCTTATTTATCGTGAGTAATCGAGTTCAAGCATCAGTCATGCCTGTGAAGTTCTGAATAGAAGTGAATAGGTGGGGCATTGGGGTAGATTCAATAATTGAATTGGGTGCGTTTTACATGAGAGAAGCATGGATGACAAGCCCGCGCGGCTGAGCTGGCCCAAAAAAAAGTTCCAAGGATTGGAAAAATCGAAAAAAAAGTTCCAGCCATTGGAAGAATTTCGCTCGAGTTTTCCAATGCTTGGAACTTTTTCATTGTGAGTGTTGAGGGCCATAGCTATCCGTGGGAGGACGTTCCTCGGAACGAGAAGCGATGCGAATAGCGACCCCGACACGGAGGGGGCAGGGGACCCGAAAGAGGTCCCAACAGATTTGGGACCTACAGGGACAGGATTGCAACCCGTAGGGCCGAAATCTGTTCGGCCCAGATGACAGGCCTGTTTTGTAATTTTCAGACTTGTTAATCCTCGCGTGTTATCTCCATTATTCAAAAAAGGAACGCGCATGGATACAACTCAGGCTCCCTCCTCTGGCTATCTTCATTTCCCGGAAGAAATGCTGTTGCTATCCCTGGATGATGATACGGGGCAAGTCCGCCCCATGTCGCCTTGCGCATTCATCAACGCCCTGGCCGGTGCCATGCTATTCGAGCTGGCTTTTGAAAACATTATCGACAACGACATGGACTGCGTCCATGTCATGCCATCGCCCCCCAACGCTGTACCGCAAGGATTGCTCCCGCTGGTCCATGCGCTCGAGGCGCAGAAGACTCCCCTGCGAATCCTGGACGCGATGGCCATTTCCGCACTGCTCGTCCCTGATTATCTGCCTCTCCTGTATGATGGACTGGTTCAGCAGGGTATTTTGGCCCGCACCAGTGCGGGGAAGCGAACCACGGGTTCATCGTATATCAAGGACAATTGGAATCCGGTTCGTCAATTGCGCCAGAGGATTCGGCGCGTTGTGCTGGAAGACGACCTGCCCGACCCGCGCGACGTGGTTGTCATTTCCCTGCTGGAAGCTTGCGGGCTGGCCGGACACCTCTTCAACAGTGGCGAGTGGCAATCCAGACAGCCGCGCGTTCAGCAACTGATTCGCATGGAGCTGATCGGACAAGCCATGCTCTGCGCCATTCGCGAAGGCGATCCCGCCACCTACGAAGAGATCGCCGGGCGATTGCTGGGCCTCACGACCGGCGCGCCGGCCGCATCGGCCGGAGGCCTTCCTGCCGTGCTGTCCGCCATGAATCATGTCTATCGCGAATTGGGCGCGCGGCGAGGCACTCTCGCCTTGAGCCGAATGAACCAGCCCGACGGATTTGACTGTCCCTCCTGCGCCTGGCCGGAGTCGCTCACCGAGTGCTCGCGCTTTGACTTCTGCGAAAACGGCGCAAAAGCGCTGGCCTCCGAAGCCACGTCCAAGGCGATTGATCCTGATTTCTTTGCGGAGTGGAGCGTGGGCGATTTGTCCGCCCAATCCGATTACTGGATGGAGAAGCAGGGCCGTCTCGTCCACCCGATGATCTTGCGGGAAGGAGACACCCATTATACGCCTGCATCCTATGAGCAAGCGTATGCCTTCGTGGCTGAAAAACTCCGCACGCTGTCCTCTCCGGATCAGGCCGGATTCTATGCCTGCGGCCATGCCAGCAACGAGGCGGCCTTTGCGTTTCAACTGCTGGCCCGGCAGTTTGGATCGAATCATCTCCCCAGTAGCATCAATTTGTGCCACGAACCCTCCGGGAAGGCTCTGCAACAAGCCCTGGGACATGGCAAGGGGGACGCCCGGCTCGAAGACCTGGAAGCCGCCGATGCCATTTTTCTCTTTGGGCACAATCCGGGCTCCAATCATCCCCGCATGTTGAAGTCGCTTCAAAAAGCCGTCCGCCGGGGAGCGGTTGTCGTGGCGGTCAATCCACTTCCGGAAGCGGGGTTGGCAGGCTTTTCCAATCCTCAAGAAGCGCTGGGTCTTCTGGGGCATTCAACCCCACTGGCGCAACTGCACATCCCCATTCGCATCAACGGGGATATGGCCCTGCTGAAGGGGATGATCAAATACGTGCTCGAACAGGAGCTTCATCACCCTGAATCCATTTTGGATCGCGACTTCATAGCCCGCCATACCGATGGGTTCGAAGCGATGAAAGTGGACGCGCTTCGCAACTCCTGGGACGCGATCATCGCCTCCGCGGGCCTTGAGCGGGAAATGATTGAGCGGGCCGCCAAAATATTCCTTAACGCATCACGCGTCGTTATCAGTTGGGGGCTCGGCATTACCCAGCAACGCAATGGAACCGCCACGATTCGGGAAATCATCAATCTCATGATGTTGCGCGGACACCTTGGGCGCGAGGGCTGTGGACTCTGCCCCATGCGGGGGCACAGCAATATATTGGGCATTCGTTCCATGGGGGTGGGGGAGCGCATGCCCGCCGCCTTTCTGGACGCCCTGGCCCGCGAAACGGGCCTGCCGATTCCGCGGGATCCGGGGCATCATGCCGTGGATCTGGTGCGCGCCATGCGCACGGGGCACATCCGCGCTTTCTTATCGCTTGGAGGCAATCTTGCGGCCTCCGCGCCCGATACCGCCACAACCGCTGAAGCGTTGAAGCAATGCGATTTGACCGTCATGATTTCCACCAAATTAAATCGCACCCACGCCACCTGCGGAAAAAATGCCGTCATTCTGCCCTGCCTGGGGCGCAGTGAACGCGACGTCATACAGGGCGCAGATCAAATCGTTTTGGTCGAAGATATGATGGGCTGTGTGCATCCATCCTGCGGCCCCCTTGCGCCGGTTCATCCAGCCTTGCGCGGCGAAACACGAATCCTTGCCGAAATGGGCTCGGTCCTGTTCGGTGAAGCCTCGCCGGTCGCCTGGCGCTCCTTTGCAACCGATTATCGCACGATTCGACGTCTCATCTCCCGAGTCGTTCCAGCCTACAGGGATGCCGAGAAGATCGCCTCCAGCAAACAACGCGTGGAACTTCCCAATCCGATCCGCGCGCGCGATTTCACGGGGGCGGGGGGGAAAGCCCATTTTTCGGTCAATCCGTTGCCGGTCCACGCGCCTGCCTCTTCGGATCAATTTCGTTTGATGTCCATTCGAAGCCACGACCAATTCAACACCACCCTCTACGGCCTGGACGACCGCTACCGGGGCATCCGGCAGGAGCGCCGCATTGTCCTGATGAATGCGGACGACATGCAAGCGCTGGCGATCGCATCCGAGCAGGCCGTTCTGCTCACCAGTTGCTGTAACGGAAAAACAAAAACGGCCCCTCCTTTTTATGCCATTCCGTACCCCATTCCCCACGGCTGTGCCGCCGTGTATTTTCCAGAGGCCAATGCACTCACCTTTCAGGATGACCGGGATGATCTCACCGGCACCCCAGCCAGTAAAAATATAACCGTCACGATCTCCCTGTCATAAACACATACGGCTCAACGCCACAAAGAAGCCATGTCCATTTCGTCCACATTTAGCGCCCTTATCCTGGCCGGGGGTGAATCCTCGCGAATGGGGCGTGACAAGGCCTTCTGTCTGTTCGAAGGGGAAACGCTTCTTCAGCGCCAGCTTAGAATCGTTCGCCAACTGGGCGCTTCCCAGGTCATGATCAGCGGAAGGCCGGAGGCGGATTATTCGGACTGCGAGGCGGAAATTGTCTATGACGACCCTCCCGCCTGTGGTCCGCTTGGCGGGATGATCGCGGGGTTCCGTCATGCTCAGCATCCCCTTCTTTTCGTGCTGGCCGTTGATATGCCTTATATCTCTCTGGCGTTTCTGCAAAGGCTCGATGCAACCCGCTCCGAAACAACAGGCGCCGTGCCGGTTGATCCGGACGGACGAATCGAGCCGCTCTGTGCATGGTATCCCTGCTCGTTGCTTGCCGAAGGCCTTCGCCTGCGCGCGAGCGGCTTTGCGGCTCCCCGTGAGCTGGTGCGCCTGGCCATCCATTCGGCGTCCATGAAGCTCTATCCACTTCTTTCCGAGGAGACAGCGCTTCTGCGCTCCGTAAACCTTTCGTGGGGCATAGGGGGTCGCCCTTGAGTTACACGATAGTAAGGTGTTGCGGAGAGGCCGGGTCTTGGATTGCGTCGTCCATGCCGAGCGAGATGGCCACACCCCAGAGGGCGGCGCGGAGCACCGCCCTACTGCGCTAAATGGCCAAGTCCCAGACGGGAGCAGGATGCTCCCGCCACCCTGTGCAACCCACCCCGCCCTGCGGGCACCCCTCCGATGGAGGGGAATGGCTATAAAGGCAGGCTCGGAACACAGTCCCCTCCTTGGAGGGGTCCGCGAAGCGGGGGGTGGGTTCTCCTCCTCCATCAGCCCAAGTAGCGTCGCGGGATCCTTGGGGCGGCAGGAGATGCTTCGACACGCCGGGGGGCGCATGCGCCCCGGCGGCTCAGCATGACAGACTGGTTAGGCTGGGAGCATTCTGCTCCCGTCTGCGCCAAAAGAGCCGAATGGACGATGTCAGGGTCGCAGGCTTCAGTCCCCCGGCCATAGGACGATTATCTTCCAATAGAGCGTGCACGCCCACAGCACTTCTATTCCAACCTGTCTTTGGGCCCTTCAGGTTCCGCAAAATGTCTGCCGCACACGCTCGTGCTCTGTCGGTGGATCCCGGTAGGCGGGATGGATGTCTCGGTAAGGATTGGAAAGAACCCGCATCAGATCGTGAAACAACTCAAATGTCCCTTCTTGTTCCGCTTGCGCCAGTGCCGCTTCGACACGGTGATTGCGCGGAATGCAAACCGGATTGTGGGCCCGCATTTCCGTGAGCGTGTCCGGCAAGGAGCCCTGACGGGACAGGGCCGCCCACCACGTGTCCAGAAAACGTGCCATCCCTTCTTGGGAAAACAAGGCACGCTCCGCGTGGGAGAGACCCGCGAGTGCGTCCGGTGCCTCGTTCATTCGCGCCACCGCGTAATCGCAGAGTGCGCGATGGGCGTTGGTGAAGTCACCTGCGTAGTGTGCGAGATGCTCCAGCCACTCATTCACCATTGGCCGTGCGGCTGTCCGGTCCTCCGCCCGCGTCACCCGCAGACCGAGCTTGCCCGCCATGCGAGAGACCCATGCCGTGTCATATTCGCCGTCGAACGTGTTGAGTGCGTCTTGCAGGACGGCAAGAGCCGCGTCGGGCGACAGGCCGTGCACGTCCAGAAGGGGAGAGAGCGTCTCGGCCAAACGGGCCAGGTTCCACTTGGCGATAGCCGGTTGCATGCGGTAGCGGTAACGGCCTCCATGATCTATCGAGCTGAAGACGGTGTCAGGATGATACGTGTCCATGAATGCGCAAGGACC
>CAZFSE010000203.1:0-6005 GCA_964521805.1 uncultured Verrucomicrobiota bacterium | reverse complement strand
AAACACTCCTGCTTCGCCGAGTTTTTTCGCTTAAAAATGAATCCATTCGCCGCACTAGGTGACTACTACTCAAGTGACCACTCAAGTGCCTGTCCCTGCTGGCGGTCCCTGCTGGCGGTCCGTCCCTGCTGGCAGTCCAGCAGAGTGGCGGGGGTGGATTTGATGCGGAAAGTCAGGGCGTCCATCCCCATCCGAAGGATGAGTACGAGAATGAGCATGAGTACGAGTAGGGGGCGGCAGGAGATGCTTCGACACGCCGGGCGCGCATGCGCCCCGGCGGCTCAGCATGACAGAGGGGTGTATCCAATTCGTTGCTTATCTTTATTCGTTGGAAACCGTCTCCTCTCACGGGCTATTGTCCCAGATCCTCGCCTTTTGCGAACACGCGCTTTGCTCACTATTCGCATGGCGTCCCGCCTGCATCGCTATGCGAAGCATTGCGGGCAGGTCGAGCCGACTGCCCTCCAGGTGGTTGTAAGCGACAAATTTTGGACGGGCTACTTGGGTGGAGGGCAGTGGTCTGTCTTGGTATAGGTCAGCGTGCCTTGAAAGACGTGGGCGGCGGGGCCGAGCAGGGTGACGTGGCGGGCACCGGCGGGCGTAAGCTCAAAGCCTACCTCCAGGGTATCGCCGCTGGCGGGGATGATGTGGACGGAGGGGTGGACCAGGCCCAGTTTTCCGGCCACGAGGCCGGCGGCGACCATGCCGGTGCCGCAGGCCAGGGTTTCGTCCTCGACCCCGCGTTCATAGGTGCGGATGCGCAGGGTGTTGGCACCGCTGATTTGGATAAAGTTGGCGTTGGTCCCTTTGGGCGCAAAATCGTTGTGATACCGGAAGCCCGCTCCCAGCTTGCGGACATCCGTGTCTTCCAGGTTGTCCACGGGAATGACGGCATGGGGCACGCCGCTGTTGACGAAATGGTAGGGGATGGCCCGGCCCTCCAGGGTGAGCGTGCGGTTCAAGCGCCAGCCTGTGGGCTCTGTCATGAACAACAGCACGTTTTCGCCGCGCGCCTCGGCCTGGAGTTCGCCCGCCACCGTTTCAATGCTCATGTGCTCAGGCGCCGCGCCTAATTCATGGGCCAGCCGGGCGACGCAGCGCGCGCCGTTTCCACACATTTCCACTTCACTGCCATCCGGATTGAAAAACCGCATTCGGAAACTGGCCGTGGCCGAGGGCTGGATCAGGATGATGCCTTCACAGCCGATGCCGGTTCGCCGGGCGGCAATCTGGGCCAGCCAGGCCTTGTCATGAGCGGGAAAGGTGAGGGCTCGGTCATCCACGAGAATAAAATCGTTGGCCGCACCGTGCATTTTGTAAAAAGGAATATTCATATTACCTGCTCCCGCCCAGCGGGCCGTTCTGCTGATCACGGTCCATGTTAAGAAATGCCGTTGCGTCTGTAAAGACCTCGTGTTCGCGGAGGCAGAGCCTGTGGCCTGTTTTAGGCGAGAACTTTGGATGCAGGGCCGAAATCTGTTCGCCCCATGTCTTTTCAGTTTTTTTTGGAGGGTTGCGCTCCGTCGCAACCGGGGTTTTCTTTTCCTCAAAGAGGGAGAGGAGTATTTTCTCAAAATGATCTGTCTGCTCTTCAACGAAAAGTGGCCAGAGAGGTTATTCCTTATCAGACCTTGATCGGCAGTGTTTTGACTGGGAACAACTTTCCAACCCTTGGGAAAAACGCAAAAAAAAGTTCCAACCCTTGGAACTTTTCAGGGAAAAGTTTCCAACCGTTGGAAACTTTTTTAGCGGGTGATGCCGAGGCGGAGGGCGGGGAGGGTTTCGCGCTGGAGGGTTCCGCTGAGGTCGAAGAGCAGCCAGCCGGGCAGGCCGAGGCGGCGGGCGGCGAGGATTTGTTCGATGACCTGGTCGGCGGTGAGCTGGCTTTCGTCGGCGGTGACGCCGAGGCCGGGGAAGATGCGTTCGCGCAGGCCGGTGAGCCGGATTTGTTTGGCGGCGAGGGCGATGAAGCCGTTGAGGTCGGTGGTGTAGTTCATGGGGCAGGCGAAATCCACATAGTCCTTTTTGAGCCATTCGCCCCAATCCTGGCCGATGCTGTCTATGCAGTCGGGATAGGAGCCATAGACGGCGGCGGAGAGTTTGGCCGAGGGCCGGGCTTCTTTCAGCACCTGCCGGGCCTGGCGCACGAAGGCGGTGATTTCTCCGGCGCGCCAGCGTTTGAATTCGCGGGCATATTTTCCGCCGGGGCGCGCGGCGGCGGGCCAGGGCTCGACTTTTTTGCCCAGCCAGCGCTCAAAGGCCTCGCGGGCGGTGGGCGAGAAATCAACGGTGGTATCGGAATATCGGATGTAGTCGAGGTGCATGCCGTCAATGTCGTAGCGGGTGGCGGTGTCGCGGATGATGTCCAGCATCATGCGGACGTTGCTGGGGTGGGAGGGGGAGAGCCAGGGAAGCGTTTTGCCGGAGGCGTTGACTTGCAGGCGGCCCTGCTTTTTGAGTTTTTCGATGAAGTCGGCGGGGGCGTTATCCAGGCGCCAGCAGACCATCCAGACGTGGGTTTCGATGCCATGCCGGCGCCCGGCCTTGATGCATTGCGCGAGCTGGTCGCCATAGAGGCGGACGCTGGCGGAGGAGGGGAGATGGGGAGTGGGGAAATGCGCGAGGCCTCCCCAGATGAGGTTGGGGAAGATGGCGTTGATGCCATGGTCCGCGAGGAGGTGGGCGCTTTTTTCCCAGTCGCCGGGGAACCAGCCGACGCCATCATGGTCCCAGACGCCACGGAACTCGCCGGGGCGGGGGGGCTGGATGCGGGCATAGGCTTCGACGAGGGTATCGCGCAAGATGCGGCTTTGTTCGAGCACCTGCGGATACTCGCCGCGGCTGTAGAGGGTTTGCATGGCGCGGTGGGTGGTTTGCGCGTCTTTCAGCAGGCGGAGCACGCGGGCCGGATCGGGGGCGGCCTCCGCGCGGGCGGAGATATGGCCCAGGGCCTCCGCGAGGCTTCGGAAGGAGTCAATGCGCCCGGCATATTCCATGCAACGGCGTCCGATGGCGGCCCAGGCGGAGGGCTGGTAGCGGGCGATGAGGCCCGCGAGCATCTCGCGCTTGTTCTGCAGGTCATCGTTCATCAGGATATGCGTCATCCACAGCCCGCGGTCCGTCGCGATCCAGGCGGGATCTTTCAGGCGGCGGCCCTCGATATCCTCCCACCAGGCGATGACCTCGGCGCTCTGGGTGGCGGGGAAGGCGGTGAAGATATTGGGCGAATCCTGGTAGATGCGTTCCGGCACGATCCAGGCGCGGGGATTGGTGAAGACAAACGAGCTCCAGCGGCCCGGCTTTTCCGTGCGGCTGTAGGCGCCGAGCTTCATGCCCATCATCTCCGCGAGCCGGGGTTCCGCGCCGTAGAAGACAATCAGCTTTCCGCCGCGTTCGAGAAAGGTTCCCAGCGCCTTGAGTTCACCGCTGGTGGGGTAGGGGTTGTAAGGCAGGATGGCGAGCGAGGCGGCGCCCAGCGCGCCTTTCTCGACGGACTCATCGGTCACGACGCCGTGGGCAATGCCCATTTCCTCGAGCCAGGCGCTCATGCGCTGAGTGGCGCTTTTGGCCACGTTGCGGGCGGAGGCATCGCGGGTGGAGGTGGTGCCCTGCACGAGCAGGAGCGAGTCCGTTCGCGCTACGAGGGCATGCAGGATCAGGCGTGTATCGAGGGACTGTCCCTTCCACGGGGAGAGGCGGATGGCCTCAATGCGGTTCCACCCGGCGGGCTGGCCTTCTGTTTCGAAGTCGCCCTTGAGGATGGAGAGGGTCTGGCGTCCGGCCTTCTTCAGCGGCTTGTTCCAAATGTACCAGCCTTTTCCGCTTTTGAAGTAGAGGGCCAGAGAGCGAAGGGCCTCGGGCTGATCGCAGGAGAGGTCGAGGGCGAAGCTGGAATAGCTGGAGAGATCCAGCGAGATCGTCCGGTCCCACATGACGCGGTCCAGCGGCTGGGAGAAGGGCATGGAAAAAGAGAGCCCGCCCCCGGCGGAGGGCTGGGGGGCGGGGGATTGTTGCAGAGGCCGCCAGGCTTGAGCCGCCTCCTTGGGGGAATCGTAGGTGAAGGCATCGAGTGCGCGCGCGGCCTGAGCGCGTGTGGGTTGAATCACGAGCGCCAGCGCGCAAAAGAGATATAGAGGAAGAAATCGCAGGAATGACATGCCGGGCCTTTTTTTAACGGAGCACTCTAGCGGCTGATCAGCCGCGGTCAAGCGGGATGTGAAAAACCTGAGGGATGTCCAGCATGCATGGACGGAGGGCAGGCGGGGTTATCCTTCGGGAAAGACATTTTGAATATTCGACAAGACGAGTCTGTTTGGGGTAATAAACACAGGACGGCATGAATGGAATTACGGAAAGGCAGGTGTTCTGATGCGCATTAAACCTTTTACAGCGTTGCGACCTCCGGTGGAATGGGCGGCCAAGGTGGCCAGCCCGCCGTACGATGTGGTGGACACCCAGGAAGCCCGTGTCATGGCGGAGGGAAATCCCGCGTGCTTTTTGCACATCAACCGCGCGGAAATTGACCTGCCCGCCGGCACGGATTTGTATGCCGATGCGGTCTATGCGCAGGCGGCAAAGAACCTGGGCAGTTTTGAAAAGAAGGGCTGGCTGGCGCGCGATGCGGTTCCCTCCATTTTCCTTTACCGTCAGATCATGGGAAGCCACAGCCAGACCGGCGTGGTGACCGTGTGCCATGTGGAGGACTACGATCAGGACCTGATCAAAAAGCACGAGAAGACCCGGAAGAATGCCGAGGACGACCGGACGCGCTATACGGCGACCGTGAACGCCAATCTTGGGCCGGTCTTTCTGGCCTACCGGGACCAGCCGGCGATTGATGAGAAGGTGGCGGAGATTCAGCGGACGCCGCCGTTGTATGATTTCACCGCCGCCGATGGAATCCGGCACACGGTATGGCCGGTGCCCAATTCTGAAAAGTGGGTGGAGTTGTTCGCCAAGGTTCCACATGCCTATATCGCGGACGGACACCATCGCGCCGCTTCGGCGGCGCGGGTTGGGCGTGAACGCCGTCTGGCCAATCCCCAGCACAACGGGACGGAGGAATATAATTGGTTCCTCGCCGTTTTGTTCCCCGGCTCGCAGCTCCAGATTCTGCCCTACAATCGGTGCGTGCAGGATTTGAATGGGCGCACGGCGGAACAATTCCTGGCGGAATTGCGCAAGCTCTTTGAGGTGAGTGAAAATGCGCCCTCCATTCCGAGCGAGCCGGGCCATGTCAGCATGTACCTGGCGGGCCGCTGGTACGGGCTTCGATGGGAGCCACCCCAGACACAAGACCCGGTGGCCTCGCTGGATGTTTCCGTGCTACAGGAGCGGGTGCTGGAGCCCCTGCTGGGCATTGATGATCCCCGGGCCAGCAAACGTATTGAGTTTGTCGGGGGCATTCGCGGACCTGGCGAATTGGAGAAGCGGGTCCAGTCCGGGC
Source organism: uncultured Verrucomicrobiota bacterium (assembly GCA_964521805.1). Taxonomy (GTDB): domain Bacteria; phylum Verrucomicrobiota; class Kiritimatiellia; order CAIQIC01; family GWF2-57-35; genus CAZFSE01. The sequence goes on along the minus strand of CAZFSE010000203.1, from coordinate 559 downwards.
GGGCCGCCGTGGCATTCTTCATGTATCCAACCCGGATCGAGCAATTGATGGCGATAGCCGATGCCGGGAAGGTGATGCCGCCCAAGAGCACCTGGTTTGAGCCAAAATTGCGTTCCGGACTGCTGATTCATACGCTGGAATAAGAGGAAAATGCGAGGTTTCGCATTTTTTCTGGATTCTTGCTTGAATCATAAACGAATCTGGCTATAAATGTGGCCCTTATCCCATCTTTTGGGGACATAGCTCAATTGGTTAGAGCGCCGCCCTGTCACGGCGGAGGTTGCGGGTTCGAGCCCCGTTGTCCCCGCCAGGTTTCGTTCTCGCACCGCGAGAACGAAACCTGCCCCGGCGTAGCTTTCCCGGTGCCGCCCAAAAAGCGCAGGAACACCGTGGTCCCGGTCAGACCTGTCTCTGTCATGCTGAGCCGCCGGGGCGCAAACCTGCCCCGGCGTGTCGAAGCATCTCCTGCCGCCCCGGGGGATTATCCCTCGACAGTGCTTGGGTTGATGGAGGAGGAGGGGACGAGGCGGCCTGACTCGTTTTCGCGGGGCGAAGCAAA
>CAZFSE010000202.1:0-6018 GCA_964521805.1 uncultured Verrucomicrobiota bacterium | reverse complement strand
TCTCCGGCCCGGCCACCATCCCCCTGCCCGGTCCGCTGAACGAGGGCGAAACCGGATGCGCCGAAATCCGCCTGAAAAGCGTCCAAAAGCAATCTTCCCCGCTACAGCTCTCCATCAATGGAAAGCTCACGCTCATCCCCCAGGACCGCCAAGGGCAGGTGGCCGCCATTGATCTGCGCGGTCCGCAGGAACGCCCGGCCCTGAATCTGGACGCTCCCGGAGAATGGGATTTGCACCGCATCCTCTGGAGCATTCCACCGCCCTCTGAACGGTTGGAGCTGGATGTGGGATCCGAACAGGACTACGCCTTTCTGCGCGAAGGATGGCACCCGCGAGAACGTGCCGGAGAGGGCGTGGCCCGCTGGACCGGGCCGCAGGCGGCCTTGCACTGGCGCGCCACCGTACCCAGCTCACCCGTGCGGCTTGTTCTGCGCCATCATGCGCACCTCCTGCCTCCGGGCGCGGAACCCCCAGCCCTCTTCTTCAACGGCGAGAGACTGTCCGTCCAGGCCCATCCGGAGGGAAACACCGAGCGGCTGGAGGCCGAAGTTCCCGCCCGCCTGGTCCGTTCAGAAAATGAAATCCGCATCACCGCCCCTGGCTGGACGCCCGGTGGTGGCGACACCCGGACGCTGGGCCTCTTTGTTGACCGCATCACCATCGAACCTGCCGGAGCCCGGCCATGAACGCGCGGCTGGCCGCCGGATTGTTGCTTCTGGTTCTGCTGACGGTGGGTGTCGTGGCGTTTACGCATCACCGTTGCCGGCTGGGCGGCGATGCCGAGGTTCTCCTGCGCCGGGGACTGTCCGCCAGCCACGGCTATGTGAGCGCCAACTGGCAAGCATGGAAAACCGGGGGCCCGCACCAGTCGCTCAAGGTGGAAGGCGGATTTCCCGCCGTGGTGGCCCTCCTCTCCAACCTGCATCTCCGCCTTCCCTTCCTGATCAACGTGCTGGTCTGGCCCGGCCTGTTCGGGTTGTGGTTTCTATGGTGCCGCCGCACGGAGACGGCGGCACTCGGTGCGGCCTGGAGCACAGCCCTGCTGGCCGCCGGCCTGCTGAGCCTGCCGTCCTTGCTCAATGACTTTGCATTGATGTCCCAGCCCTTCCGCGATCCCCTGGCCCTCGCGCTGGCGCTGGGCGCATCAATCCTGCTCGCCCATCCATCACCGGCATCCTGCCTTGGCGCAGGCGCCCTGTTCGGGCTCAGCGCATGGACGCGCCTGCCGATGGCCGCCCTCATTCCCGTGGCGGGGTTGTATCTGTTTTGCCTGCCCGGAACCATGAAAGACCGTCTGTTCCGGCTCCTGTTCCTGGGGGCTGGACTGGCCGCCGGCCTTGTGCCGCTCCTGGGTCAGAATATCCTTGAAGGCCGGGTCCCATGGATGCCGCCCTCCGGCCAGGCGCTTCTGCTCAATGCCACGCCCCTCAACTACGACGCCTCCCTGCGCATGGGCTGGCATCCGCTCAACCTGGCGCGCCTCCTGCCGGAATATGCCGCGCTCTTTGCTCTCCAACTGCCGTGGTGGATCCATGCGCTGGCTGTGGCCGCCGTCGCGCTGGGCGCGCGCCGGCGCAGAACAGCCGCCCCCGAAGTGTGGCTCTATGCCTCGGCGCTCGCCCTGGTCATTTTCTACGGCGGCTACCACCGCGTAATCCCGCGCTATCTCTTTTGTTCGCTCTGGCTCACCACCGGCCTCGCGGCCCTGGGCGCCGCGCGCCTGCTTTCCCTGGCGGCAAAAAAGATCCCTTCAGCCCATGTGGTGATTTCCATCCTGCTGGGCCTGGGCGTTGCCACCGCCGCGCTCCGGGCCGCCGACTCCAGCGGCGCCGCGCGCGCGGAATGGCGCGAGGCCCGCGCTTTCCAATCCTGGCTGAACCAGCACACGCCGGACGGCGCGCGCATCCTCACGTTCGATTATCCCCTCCAGCTCTGGATCAATCTCTTTGGGCAAACGCGCGATGTGCAGGCCCTCAGCTGGGGCAAACCCGCGGAACATGCCGGACGAGACTTGAACCTCGATGCCTTGCGGAAGAAAGACCATGTTCTTTTCTGGGCAAACCTGCTGGATCCACACGGACGCCCCCAAGCCTCCTGGTGGGAAGATGCCCTCCGCCATCACTATGCCCTGTTGGAACCACCTCTCCTCTTCGTGCCGGAGGAACAAGCGCACCCGCCCATCGCCTTCTGGCGGCTGGGTGAGTGGGCGGAGAATCCGCAAAGCGGAACACTGCCCCCGCGGCCATCCGGCGAGGCCTGGCTGATCCTGGGCCTGCGGGATGAGGAACCCTCCACAGCCGAGATGAAATTTCTGGGACCTGGCGCGCCGGGAGCCCACATCCCCGCAACGCCAGGACTCCACCTTATTCCATGGGGCGGCGCGGATACGGACGCCCACAAACCCCTGCGCTGGGAATCCACCGCACCGCTGGGCGCCCCCTATCGGGCCGAGTGGCACAATCCCCACACCCCCATGATCGTGGATTTCACCGCCTATGAACTCGCCCCCACCCACTCGCGCTGGTTCGAACCCGTGCAATTCAAATGGATGGGCTACAAAAACGCGGGGCGCGACTGGGGCGGGTATGGCCTTGAAAAATGGCGCTCCTGGGCCCACTTTCTGCTCGCGACTCAGACCGTCGTGCGCCTGCCCATCCTGCACGGACAAGCGGCGCACCCGGGCGGACAGCTCATCCTCGTGTATACCGTGGCGGGCCCCACGCCAGAATCTCTCAAGGCACTCGCGCCCATTCACTATGCGATTGGCGGAACCCCCGTGGCCTTCACAGCCGAAGCCAGCGGCCGGCCGGGAACATTCCAAGGCCTGTATTTTGCGGCCGTCCGCCACACCCTGCCCCTTCCCACGGAGGGATCGCTGGCCATTGAATCGCCGGACGCCTTGCCATTCGGTGATGGCGGGGTGATCTTACAGCGCATGGAAATCCACCTTCCCCAAACACCCCCCGGCGGGCCATAGAAAGACAGCATGGAAGACATCATCCAAAACAAAGATCCGGGCGGAATAACCGGCAGGCTTTGGGCCCTGCTGGTGCTGTTCTTTGCCTTGCTGGCCATCGCCCTGTGCATGGCTCAACCCCTGATGCCGGACACCTCCGTCTATCTTCTCCACACCAGGACCTGGCTGGAAAGCGGCAATCGCTACCTCGACTCCCACGATTCCAAAGGGCCCATGATGGCCTTGCTGTCCGCGCCCGCCGTTTTTGTATTCGGCGCCGCACGGGCCGCCGCTCCGTTGCGGTTGGGCGCCGCGGCCTTGCTGGCCTGGGCGCTGTTCCGCGCCCTGCGCCGCCACTCGATCCCGGCCAATGCCGCCTTCAACGGGTGCATGCTCGCCGCCATCCTGCCCTTCTCCCCCATGCTCTGGGGCGACAGCCTGCGCCCTGAAAACTACGCGCTGGCTCTCACCAGCCTCGTGTATGTGCTGTTGCTCAGGAACAAACCTGTCTCGCTCCTGATCGCGGGCGCCCTTGCGGCCTGTTGTTTCTTCCTGAAAACTTTGCTCGTCATTCCACCCCTTGCACTGGCCGGCGGATATTTCCTCCAGCAATGGCGCGCCTCGCGCCGGTTTCCATGGCGGACGGCCATCCTCTTTTCCTGCGGCGGGTTGGTGGTGCTGTTCCTTGTCCTGGGCCTGCTGGCCGCAACGGACTCCCTTTCCGGCTGGTTCCGGCAGACACTGGCCTGGCCCGCCGAATTTCGGAAAGCCGGCATTCTGCCCAGGCCCGATCTGCGGCAAGCCACGCTGGGTAAAGTCGCGCAATGGCTGTACCGGGCCAGCGACGATCCCTCCCGTCCGTGGTGGATGCCACTGAAGGTGCCGGCTACCCTGGTTCTCTCCGGGCTGTGGCCGCTGGCGGGCCTGGCGGTATTCATGGCGTTTATGCGCCGCAAAGACCGGCGGCCAGAGCAGTGGGCGGCCCTCGCCTGGCTGGCCGGCGCGCTGTTGAACCTTTGCCTGGAGTACCGAAGATGGATGTACCCCGCCATCAGCTTGATTCCGCCTCTGTTTGTATGGATGGCCCTCCACACACAGGAGCCTGCCCGAGACCGCCGCTGGTCGCGCGCGGCTTGCCGCTGGTCGCGCGCGGCCTGGCTTTGGTCTCTCTTGTTGCTGATTCCCCTCGTCCAGGAGGCGGGCAGGCTGTTGCCCGGGCGCCTGCGCGGCGAACCCATGTCGCCTTACGAAGCGCTCGCCCGTGAGATGAAAAACCTGTATCAGCCAGGGGAAAGCCTGCTGGTGCTGGACAACAACTATGCCCTGCACCTGCTGTTGCCCGCGCCACCGCCACCACCCATCCTCTCCCTGCATGCCGCCATGGTCAGCCCCGCCGAACGGGAAACATTGCGGCAACGCATCGAAGCACAGCCGCCGGACTGGCTCGCCGGGAAAACGCCCGCTTTTTCATCCATCCACTTTGTAAAGGAGACGCCCCCGCCCGTCCGCGTGGTGGAAGAATCCAAAGACCTGCTGATCACCGGCCCCTATGCGCTCATCCCCTCCACAGGCAAGGCGTGGGTCAGAAGACGGCAAAAGGAGTGAAGCCCCCTTCCTGCTTTACCGCGCCAGCTCCCGGTTCTCGATCATCCGCGACCAGATTTTGGTCACCAGATCATCCTGCGCCAGGTTGTGCGGGGTGTAGGAAGGATCAATCAGCTTCTGCTCCAGCAAAAAGGCAAACAGGTTTTCCGCAATCAGCCGGTGGGCAATCTCGCTGGGATGGCCGTCAATCCCCGGAATCACCTGCATGCGGCGACTGTCCTTGAAGCGGAAGGCCGGAAGCAAATCAAGGTACGGGATCCCGATCGCCCGCACCATCTCGCCGATCTGGTCGTGCTGTTTCTGAAAGGGATACACGGGATAATCCGACTCGCCCATCGCCGGAAACAGGATGGCCGCAAACTTGACGCCCTGGTCCTCGCACATCTTCTTCATGATCTTGATGCTTTTCCTCAGATGGTTCCAGCCTGAGTACTCGGGGTTGTAAATGAAATCATTATAGGCAAAGTAGGCCCGTCGAACGCGCGCCTGCTCCAAACGCAGATACAGCCGGTTCAGGAATCGCGAGTGCCGGATTAGCGGCGCCAGCAAGCGCGGGGGCGTGCGCACGAGCATCCGGTCGCGCCATTTCAGCAATTCCTCCTTGCGGGAATGGTCCTCGGCATCGTTCAGACAAATCCCCAGCACCACCACCTGCGCGCCCCACGCCAGCGCCTTTTTCACCAGCGGAAACTGCTGGGAGGGCGAAGTTCCAGCAATGGCAAACCCCTCGACCTCCGCCGGCGGCGTGCCCGTATTGAGATTTAACAGCCACTCCAGGCGCGCGCCATAATAATCATAGTATTGAACCCCATGGCCCTTGGTGATCGAGTCGCCCACCACCGCCACCTTCAGCAGGTTGGTGCGCCCGTCCGTCCACATGTGAACCTGCGGAAGCTCCGGCACAAACCAAACCGTGCTCGCATCCCGTGTCACCTTGGGCGAGAGCGACTCCGGCAGGATCCGGAAGACCACCTCCAGCACGCCCCACGCAACAAACAAAATCAAGACGGTCATTACCGCGGAAAATATGATTTTCTTTTTCATGCCATCCCCTGTCAAAACGGCTCCCAACAGAAAGAACAGGGCCGGTCCTTTCGAACCGGCCCTGTCCGCGTTCATCTACACTGGCTATTTCACCACAATCTCGGAAACCACGGGGGCCAGGCCATCCTCCACGCGCGGGAAGATGAACCAGAGGTAACTGGCGGTCACCGGGCCCTGCTCCAGATTGATTTCCACCCAGTTCAAGGCATCCGTACTGCCCAGCACCTGCACAGGGGCTTCACCCGCCTGCACAACCTCCAGCGCCGAGATCTCGCGGTCCTGGTCATAGGCCAGCGTCAGCCACCAGCCCTGTGCCTCTTCGCGGCCCGTCCACACAGTCTCCGGATCGCCATCCACCACCGCCCAGCCGGGCTTCTCTTCCAGCGTATCCTCGCTGGACAGCACATCCGCCA
>CAZFSE010000201.1:0-6042 GCA_964521805.1 uncultured Verrucomicrobiota bacterium | reverse complement strand
CCCAGCACACGGCGGCGGAGAAGGTCGAGGGCGAGAAATCCGGCGCATTCGCGCACCCAGTTGCGGTCGCCGGGGAAGCGGCGTTTTTCCGCCACGGTACCTTTTGCATCCGCCACTCCCATAAAAACCAACCCCACGGGCTTCTCCTCTGTCCCGCCACCAGGACCCGCGATGCCCGTCAGGCTCACGCCGTAGTCCGTTTGAAAACGCTCCCGCACTCCCCGCGCCATGGCCAAGGCGGTTTCTTCGCTAACCGCCCCATGCGCCTCCAGCACGTCCACGGGCACCCCCAAGTGCGCGATTTTTACGGCATTGGAATAGGCGATGATCCCGCCCTGGTAGTACGACGAGCTTCCGGCCAAGGAGGTGAGCCGCTGGCCTACGCCTCCTCCGGTGCAAGACTCCGCCGTGGCCACGGTCAGTTTCCGCTCACTCAATAAACGGGCCACAACATCCTCCATGCTGGAACGGTCATCGGAATAGACATGATGGCCCATGATCTCATGAACCCGGATGGCGGCGGACTCGATGTCCGCCAGTCGGCTGGCGGGTCCGGTCAGGCGCACCTCGGTGCGCCCGCCCCCCGCACAGTAGGCCAGCTCAATGCCCACCGGCGGAAGTCCGGAAGATTCCAGGCGAGTAGCCACATCGGATTCCCCTACTCCGCATATCATGAGGATGCGCTGGTGAATGGGCTCACGGGCGGGGAAGGCATTTTTCAGCCAAGGCAAAACGTGGTCGCCCAGCACGGCCATAAACTCACGCGGCGGACCCGGCAGAATAAAGAGCGTCTTTGACCCAAGGTCCAGCCGCTGGCCCGGCGCCATACCCATGGCATTGGGCAAAACCACCGCCCCCTCCACCACGTTGATCTGGCGCTCAGAAACCGGGGTCAGCTCGCGGTTCATCCTTTTGTACTTGGCCTTCAAGCCCTCCAGCGAGCCCATATCCAGCACCACCCGGCGGTCCAACAGCCCGGCAATCGCTTCGCGGGTTACATCGTCAGAGGTGGGCCCCAAGCCGCCGGTGACAAGGACGACATCCACGCGGGAAAGGGCCAGCCCGGTGGCGGAGGCGATGGCGGCCAGATCATCGGATACCGTGGTTTCACGCACGAGGCGCAACCCCAGGTCAAGCACCTTTTCCCCCAAGACCTGCACATGCCGGTTGAGGGTGCGCCCGGTCAGGAGTTCGGCGCCGGTGCAGACCAGTTCAAGCTCCGGCTTCATTGCGCATACCCGCGCGGATGTGCTTGATGCCAATTCCAGGCGTGCTGGACAATCGTCTTCAGGTCTGGATACTGCGGCCGCCAGCCGAGGATCTTGACCGCCTTGTCAGACCCAGCCACCAGCCGCGCGGGATCGCCCGGGCGGCGAGGCGCCACGCGCATGGGAATCTTGTGGCCGGTGACGGCACGGCAGGCCTCAATGACTTCCTTGACGGAAAACCCTGTGCCGGTCCCCAGGTTGAACGCGCCGGAAAGGCCTGGCTTCAGCGCCAGAATATGGGCGCGCGCAAGGTCCACAATGTGGATGTAATCCCGGATGCAGGTGCCATCGGGCGTTTCGTAATCGTCCCCAAAAATCTGCACCTCGTCCTTCTGCCCCAAGGCGACCTTCAGTACGTTGGGAATGATATGGCTTTCAGGATCGTGGTCTTCCCCAAATTTCTCCGTGGCGCCGCAGGCATTGAAGTAGCGGAGAAACACCGGCTCCAGCCCTTTGCGCTCCTGGCACCAGAGCAGGATCTTTTCGAGCATCAGCTTGGATTCGCCATAGGGATTGGTGGGCCGTTGCGGCAGGTCCTCGGTCATCGGCATGCGGTCGGGCTGGCCATAGGTGGCGCAGGTGGAGGAGAAGATGATCTTCTTCACGCCGTTCTCCAGCATGGCCTCCACAAGGTGAATGCCGCCCTCAACATTATTACGGAAATACAGCATGGGATCCTGCATGGATTCGCCCACAAGCGCATGCGCGGCAAAATGCATGACGGCATTGGGTTGAACGGCCCGCAGGGCCTGCCTGACCGGTTCGCGCTCGCGCAAATCGCCCTGGATGAATACAGCCCGGGAGTCCACCGCCTCGGGATGCCCCCGGTCCAGATTGTCAAACACCGCCACCTCATGCCCCTCATCCAACAGCAATTCCGTGGCCACGCTTCCGATATAACCCGCTCCACCTGTCACAAGTATTTTCATGCCTTCCATGGTATCGGGATCGGCGGCGGCAGGCCAGAGAAAAGAGGAGAAGGAAGGGGGCTGAAAACTGAAATGTGAAACCGGAAACCGGAAATATCCAAAATCAGAATGGAGCATCCTCTGAAGGGGTATCGTTGTCTTCCCCCTCTTCCTTGCCGGGGGGGTTCGAGGGATTGAATTCCTGCCCGCTGGCGGAAGCCTGTTGCAGGGCCCAGCCCATGTCATCGGCCTTCTCCATCACTTTGGGACTGACATAAATCGGGCATTTTTGTTGCAAGGCGATGGCAATGGAATCGCTGGGGCGAGCATCGAGTTCAACCCAATTGCGTCCCAATTCGTTTTGCTGGCAAAGATACAGCCGCGCAAAAAAGGTGTCCTCCTTGAGGTCATTCACCACGACCTTCTGCACCGTCACCCCCAGGCCCGTAAAAATATGGGCGATCAGATCGTGCGTCAGGGGCCGCGGTTTTTTGATGCCATGCATGAACATGGTGATGGCCGCGGCCACACTGTGATCCACAAAGATGGCAATGGTTTTATGTCCATCGGAAAGGAATACGCCCACTCCCGAAGGGGTGGGCAAAAGGCCTTTGACTTTTACCAGGATATTCTCAGGCGTTTCCATGCCTACATCCCCTTCGTGATGTAATAGATGGCATAGAAAATCCCAAGAATCATGGCCGCTGACAAAAAGGTTTCCATATCAAGTCCAGCCTACCACCAGGCCCTGGATTCCTCAAGCGAACAAAGATCGCGCGTGATTTGCTTCGCCCCGCAAAAACGAGTCAGGCCGCCTCCGTCACCGCCTCGTCAACCCAAGCACCGTCGAGGGATCCCCGGGGGCGGCAGGAGATGCTTCGACACGCTGGGCGCGTAGCGCCCCGGCGGCTCAGCATGACAGACGGGTCTGACCGGGACCACGGCGTTCCCTCGATTTTTGGGAGGCACAGGAAAGTCTACGCCCTGCGCCCAATGGCCAACGAGCCTACCGGTGGGTTGCCGCACCCTTCTTGGTGGTCGAGAACTTCAGCCGTGCCGGGTTCCCGGGGTCCACGTCCGCCACCACGTGCGCGCCATCCGCCAGCGTGCCCTGGAGAAGCTCCGTGGCCAGGGCATCGAGCACCTTGCGCTGGACCACCCTCTTGAGCGGGCGGGCGCCGTAGGCTGGATCGTAACCCTCCTGGGCCAGCAGGTCTTTGGCGGGTTCCGTCAGCTCCAAATGGATCTTTCTTTCCACCAGATGCTTTTGCACCTGTTTGAGCTGAATCTCCACGATCTGCTTGATCTGCTCGCGGCTCAGGCTGTGGAAGATGATGATTTCATCCACGCGGTTCAGAAATTCCGGACGGAAATGTCCGCGCAATTGCTCAAAGACACGGGCTTCCATCTGCTCGTAGGCCGGCGCGGACCGGACGAGGTCGGGCTCGTTTTCCAGGGTCTCCCGGATGACGTCTCCGCCAATATTGGAGGTCATGATGATCAACGTATTCTTGAAATCCACCGTGCGCCCCTGGCCATCGGTGAGACGCCCATCGTCCAGGATTTGAAGCAGGACATTGAACACATCGCCATGCGCCTTCTCGATTTCATCAAAGAGAAGCACGGAATAGGGTTTGCGCCGGACGTGTTCGGTCAGATAGCCGCCTTCCTCGTATCCAACATATCCCGGAGGCGCGCCGATCATACGGCTGACGGAGTGCTTCTCCATGAACTCGGACATGTCCAAGCGGATCATCGCGTGCTCATCATCGAACAGGAACTCCGCCAGCGCGCGCGCCAGCTCGGTCTTTCCCACACCGGTGGGGCCCAAAAAGATGAACGATCCCATCGGACGGTTCGGATCCTGCAACCCGGACCGGGCGCGGCGGACGGCCATGCTGACGGCGGAGATGGCCTCCTCCTGCCCCACCACCCGCTGGCGAAGCCGCTCCTCCATGCCCAACAGCTTGCTCTTTTCGCTTTCCAGCAGGCGGCTGACCGGGATGTGCGTCCAAGAGGAAACGACATCGGCAATATCCTCGGCATCCACCTCCTCTTTCAGCATGCGCTGGTCCTTTTGCAATTCCGCCAGCCGCGCCTGGGCCGCCTGGACCATTTTTTCCTCTTCCGGGATGCGGCTGTACATGATTTCCGCGGCCTTCTGAAGGTCCCCGTTTCTCTTGGCGGCTTCCTCGTCACTGCGCAGGGCGTCGCGGGCCTCCGTATGCCGTCCGATCTCGGCAATCAGCGCCTTCTCCTGTTGCCAGTGCAATTTCATCACCTTGCTGGTTTCCTTGAGCGCGGCCAGGCCGCTCTCGATCAGGGTCCGGCGCTCACGGGAGGCCTCGTCCTTCTCCTTGCGCAACGCCTGCCGCTCAATCTCCAACTGCATGATGCGCCGCTCCACCTCGTCAATCTCGGTGGGCATGCTGTCAATCTCCATCCGGAGCCGGCTGGCGGCTTCATCCATCAGGTCAATGGCCTTGTCCGGCAGGAAGCGGTCCGTGATGTAGCGGTGGGACAGCTTGGCGGCCTCGACCAGCGCGGCATCCTGAATGCGGACATGATGATGCGCCTCATAGCGCTCCTTCAGGCCCCGCAGAATCGCGATGGCATCCTCGACGGAGGGCTCCTCGACCATCACGGGCTGAAAGCGGCGCTCCAGGGCGGCATCTTTTTCGATGTACTTCCGGTACTCATCCAGCGTCGTGGCGCCGACACAGCGCAACTCGCCCCTGGCCAGCGGCGGCTTGATCATGTTGGAGGCATCCACAGCCCCCTCCGCCTTGCCGGCCCCCACGAGCGTGTGCATCTCATCAATGAACAGAATGATCTGCCCCTGGGCTTCAATCACCTCTTTGATGAACGCCTTGAAGCGGTCCTCGAATTCCCCGCGGTACTTCGCGCCCGCCAGCATGGAGCCCAGATCCAGTGAAACCACCTGCTTGTTCTTGAGCCCCTCGGGGACATCTCCGGCAATAATCCGCTGGGCCAGCCCCTCGGCAATGGCCGTCTTTCCAACGCCCGGCTCGCCAATGAGCACGGGGTTGTTCTTGGTGCGGCGCGACAGCACCTGGATCACCCTCCGGATTTCCGAGTCCCGGCCAATCACCGGATCCAGCTTGCCCTTGCGGGCGGCCTCGGTGAGGTCGCGCCCATACTTTTTCAGCGCCTCATACTTGTCCTCCGGGTCCGGATCGGTCACACGCTGTTGCCCGCGCACGCCTTGCAGGGCCTTCAGCAGAGCCTCCGGATTGATCCCCAACTGCACCGCCATTCTCGCGCAATCCGATCCCTTCTGCTGGATGGCGGCCAGAAAAAGATGCTCAGCGCTGACGTACTCGTCCTTCATTTTTTCCGCGAGCGTGAAGGCCTCCTCCAGCACATGCCGGAGGCTCCTCGAAAGATACCGCTCCGTCGAGGCGCCCTCCACCTTGGGGCGCGACTGCAAAAGCTCGTCCAGCTGGGAACGGAAGGTGTCGAGGGAAACACCCAGGCGCTTGAGCAGGGGTGGCACTACGCCATCCGCCTGGTTCAGCAAAGCCAGCACGAGGTGCTCCACCTCCACCTCGCCGTTGTTGTAGTCCGCGCACAGCCGCTGGGCGGCCTGCAACGCCTCCTGCGATTTTGTCGTCAGCTTGTCCAGTTGCATAAAACCTTGCTCCTTCTCCCGTCCGTCCATCGGCACGGTTTCATGGCATCAAGGGTACTCATCGCGGGCATTCTGTCAAGCAGGCCGCCGGAGCCGAAAAAATGTTTCCAAGGATTGGAAACATTTTCCCCATTTTTTCCAAGGGTTGGAACTTTTTTTCCAAAATGTTCCAACCCTTGGAAGCTTTATGGGGGCACCTGGGCCAGCCCAGGAG
>CAZFSE010000200.1:0-6074 GCA_964521805.1 uncultured Verrucomicrobiota bacterium | reverse complement strand
CCGCGAAAAACAAGGGGGAAAAGTGGTGGGCCCTGCAGGGCTCGAACCTGCGACCAGAGGATTATGAGTCCCCTGCTCTGACCAACTGAGCTAAGGGCCCGTCAGAACACGGCAGGTACGATACCTGATCACACGCCCCCTGACAACCCTCCCGCTGGCATTTTTTCCGCCCTCTTGAACTTATGGCGCTGTGTACAGGCGGAAAAAGCGGGCATCGCCGGAATCCAGTGGGTGGCTGATGGAGGACCTCTGCCACATGCTTTGTTCAAACGTGTTGGTTTGGACCGTGCTCCAGGCAGGCGAGGCCAGCGAAACTGTCCCCTGCAGTTGGTATGGCACGCCCTTTAGCGCGGTGAACTGCACGGTCATTTGCGTGGCATTGCTGGAAACCATCGTCAAATCCGGCGGCGCCTCCAGGGTGGCCAGATAATTCGGTTCATCCCGTGTGGAGAGCAACCAGGCGAAGGCCTCCGGAGCACGCGCCGCCCAGGCCGCTTCGTTGTGGGAATGGCCGATGCCGGCTCGCACACAAAGATCGTCGTTCACCGCATAGCCGTCCATCAACAAATCATTGTACACCTCCCACATGGGCCGCCACAGGCTGTCATGGCTCTCCTCGGTCCCGCAGTCGAGATAGATGCGCACGCCGGCGGGGTGCCCATCGCGAAGGTATTGCTGGACAAAGTTGGGGCCCGCCCAGAAGGACGAGGAAAAGCAACCCAGCGGGCCAAATACATTGGTTGCCAGGCCGGCATACATGGAGGCCAGCCCTCCCAGCGAAGAACCCGCCACGCCGGTGTTGTTCCGGTCCTGCAAGGTCCGGTAATGCGTGTCCACGTACGGCCTCACATTGTGGACCAGAAAGTTCACGTACTGATCTGCAAATCCGGATCCAAATCCCGCATTATCGCCGGGTGGAATGTATTCACGCAACCGCGAATCGGTATTGTCCACCGCCACCACAATGGCCTCCCGCATCATCCCGAGGCTGATCATGTGATCCGCCGCGTCCTCGGCAGACCAGCACCCGTAAAGTCCGCCGGGGCGAAAATCATTCTGCCCGTCATGCAAATAGAGGACCGGATACCGCTTGGCCGTGTTTGCATCATAATGCCGCGGCAGATAAATCCGGACGGTGCGCGAGGACACCATGGGCGCCCAAGATGAGGTGATGTACGTGGTTTCAATCCGGCTGGCGGGGATTCCGGAGGGCGGCCAATAATTGTAAATATGCCCATCCTGCAAAAACGCAACGTCCAGCCAGGTGGTGTAATCGTCCACACCGGGAATGGGCGTATGATCCCAATACTGCACACCCTCGTACCAACCACTGGGGACAAAGGTGAACCGCTCCCCCACTTTTCCAAAGCCCGCCAGACGATACAACGACTCGCCGGCGGAGCGCCCCTCCCCCATCCTCACCATCGCTCGTGCATGCCAGTTCGTGTCCGGATCGCATTGATAAATCAGCACGGCACTGGTCCAGCTGGAATAGTAATACAGCGTCTTGCCCACGTAAGGGCACCCCGGCAAGGCCGCCGTGTTGGTTGCAAAATTCGGCCCCGGCATCCAGACCACATTTTCCGGCTTTGGGAAATCCGTGTTGTAATTGGTGCGAATGATGTACTTGTATTCCAGCGCCGTGTTTTCCGTGATGGCCACCTGCCCCGTCCAGCGGTTCCCATCGGTCCAGAACAGCTTGCGGCCCAGGAGGGGATTCCAGTTGCCCACATCCGGATGACTGCCCACCACAAAGACCTCACGGCCATAGCCCGCCTCCACCGTGACCTCAAAGTTCAACCGCATCTTGCCATCCGGGGTAGCCTCAGACGGCATCGGCAAAGGTGGATCCAAGCCGGCAAAGGCGGAGACAGAGAGCAAAGCACTTGCACACACCATCAGAAAGCATCGCATAGATCTCCTGTATTTTTTCAACGCAAAACGCTACAGGCGCAGGAAGATATCCCATAGTCGTTTGCCAAAACATACCCCGGCATGGCATTGGGATATAGCCGCGCCTGGCGATCCTTATCCAGAGGGAGCGTGGCCCGCATCGGCCACCGCAGAAATCAGCAGGGGGGTGGATGTGCTTCTTGGTTGCGGCAAGACGCTCCTGTGCTATAGTGAACACAGAACCTTCATGGAGAAAAAAATATGAGCCATCACCTCACACCCCTGCGCCCTGAACAAATGACGGATAATCCCTTCGTGCGGATCGGCTCCGACTGGATGCTGATCACCGCCGGGACCCTTGCGGCCTACAACACCATGACCGCCAGCTGGGGCGGCTGGGGCGTTCTATGGGACAAGAACGTCTGCTTCTGCTTTGTCCGGCCCACCCGCTACACCTTTGAATTCATGGAAAAGCAGGAACGTTTCACCCTCAGCTTCTTCGATGAAACCCACCGCAAGGCCCTGGCCTTTTGCGGCGCCAACTCCGGTCGCGCCGTCAACAAGGCGGAAAAGACAGGCCTCCATCCGGTGGCCACCGAATCCGGCGCCGTGTATTTCCAGGAGGCGAACCTCGTCATCGAATGCCGGAAGATTTACTACCAGGATCTCCAGCAAAAGCACTACCTCGACCCTTCCATCCACGAGTTCTACTCCGGCGATGACCACCATCGCATGTACGTCGGCGAGATCATCCGGGCGCTGGGGAAATAATCACAGTGACCCGCAGGCCAGCCTGCGGGTCAGCGGAACATCAGGCCGCTTCGCACAAACCAGGAATCCTCGGCGTCGGCCTTGTAGACTTCCGTGGAGAGGTTGCTGACTTCGTACGTGCGCTCGATCGTGGCGCCTGCCGCGAGATGGAACCAGACATCCTCCATCAAGCGGTATTCCAAGCCGCCGCCCACGCGCCAGGCCTGCAGTTTGAAATCAAAATCGCCCGGCTCGCCGCGAACGCGGACGTTCCACTTGTCGCCCGCGGGGCGCGCATCGGCAAACACCACCAACCGCTCGTCCGGTTTCCAGAGCACCGAGGGCTGGGGCAGGAGCATGTTGATCTGCCACTGCTCCCCCGCGCGCCAGATAAAGCCGCCCATCGGATAGACATCGTCATCGCCAAAGGCGCTGTCATACGCGACGCCGCCCGCCAGGTGCAGGGCCGGGCGCCAGCGGTACACGAGCAGTCCGTGCGCCTGCGTCTTGTAGTCGTCCGCCTCCCAGCGCTCCAGGTCGCTGAATACGCCGGGCGTCACATTGCCCCACACCACCCAATCGCCCGATCCATCGTAGAAATATTCAACGGGCGCCTTCAGCGCGTAGACATTCTCATCGCCAATCCCCACGTTCGTGAACTCAAAGCGGTTCCATTTGACGGAAAGCCCGGCCAGCAGAATATGCGGCCCCTGCCGCCAGACCGGAAGCGAGGCGGAGGCATCCACCTCATGAATCTTGACCTTGGACCCCTCCTGCTCCGTATCGCGCGGGTCCAGCCCCGACTCTCCCACGAAGGTGTACAGCACCCCCGCATATGGATCCTTCCAGAAATTGGTCACGGCCCACTCTGATTCCGCGCGCGCCGAACAAACCATGATCACCAGGCCCACCGCCAGACACATCTGCTTGCTCATATCGGACTCCTCCAAATGCTCCTGCCGCCAAACATGGCCGTCATTCTCACAAGGCCCGCCCTAAAAGTCGAACCCTTCTTTTCCAACCTTTGGAAAAATTCGCGAGAAAAGTTCCAAGGATTGGAACTTTTTTGGAAAAAGTTTCCAAGGCTTGGAAAACGGATGCAGAAGGGCGGGGAGTGTGGTAAGTTGCGAGGCGAAAGGGACCCGATATGTTGCGATGTCCAGCCTGTAAAACCGGATTGCTGACCCTGGAGTTCCAGGAGGTCGAAGTGGACTTTTGTCCCGCCTGCCAGGGATGCTGGCTGGACCAGGGCGAACTGGGTCTGATTCTGCATGGCGCGCCAGACCTTCCGCCCGGCTGGGACTTGTCCCTCCAGTCCGCCGGGGCGCGCCCCTGTCCGCACTGCGGAAGAAAGATGAAGACCGGCCCACTCCCCTCCACCAAGGTGGAGGTGGATGCCTGTCCCCTGCATGGCCTCTGGCTGGATGCCGGCGAACTCCAGGCTCTCGTACGCGCCGCCGCCGGTCCCACCTCGGCCCTGGCCGCGCACTGCGATGCGATTTTTAGACAGACCACAACAACCAACAACGGAGGAAAGTAACATGCCCTTGCTCATCTTTTTGGCCATCATCATTGGAATCATCGTGTGGTTTTTTGGCGCTTACAACGGGCTCGTCCGCCTGCGCAACCAGGTCAAGAATGCGTGGGCGCAGATTGACGTCCAGCTCAAGCGGCGTCATGACCTGATCCCCAACCTCGTCGAGACGGCCAAGGGCTACGTCCAGCACGAGCGAGAGACGCTGGAGGCCATCACCAACGCGAGAAATCTGGCCGCCCAGCCTCATGGCGTCGCGGAGCAGGGCAAGGCGGAGGGCGCCCTGAGCGGCGCGCTGAGCAAGTTCTTCCTCGTGGTGGAAAATTACCCCGACCTCAAGGCCAACCAAAACTTTCTGGCCCTGCAGGAAGAGCTGTCCTCAACGGAGAACAAGGTCGGCTTTTCCCGGCAGGCGTACAACGATCAAGTCATGACCTACAACACCCGGATCGAGAGCATCCCCACCAACTTCGTCGCCAGCATGGGCCACTTCGAGAAATCCGAGTTTTTCGAGATCACGGTCGCGGCCGAACGGGAAGCGCCCAAGGTGCAGTTCTAAGCCGGCGATCCTGAAACATACCCGGCCATGTGGGACATCATCCAATCCAATCGCCGCAAATCCACCCTGCTGATCTTTATCATGGCGGCGGTGCTGATGGCCATGGGCTATGCCATCGGCTTCACGGTGGAGCCGGGCGGAGGCGGCCTGCTGGGCGTGGGGGTGGCTCTGCTAATCTGGATCGTGCTGATGCTGGTCAACCTGGCGGGCGGGGAAAAAATACTGCTCGCCTCCGCCGGCGCCAGGGAAGTCACGCACGATGACGCGCCCCAGCTCTACAACATCGTCGAGGAGATGAAGATTGCCTCCAGCCTGCCGGCCATGCCCAAGGTCTATATCATCGACAATGCCGTGCCCAACGCCTTCGCGGTCGGACTGAAGCCCGAACGCGCGGCGGTGGCGGTGACCAGCGGCCTGATGGCACGCCTCAACCGCGATGAATTGCAGGGGGTCGTGGCGCACGAACTGGGGCACATTCGCAACCGCGACACGCTCTTCATGACGCTCGCGGGCGTGACGATGGGCGCCGTGATCCTGCTGGCGGACGTGTACCTGCGAAGCATGCTCTTTGGCGGAGGCCGCGGGCGGCGCTCCTCCAGCAAGGACAACAACCAGGGCGCCGCAATCATGGCCATTGTGGCCATCGCGTTTTCCATTCTGGCGCCGCTGATGGCGCAACTGCTGTACTTTGCCTGCTCGCGGCGGCGCGAATACCTGGCCGATGCCAGCGCCGCGCAGTTTACACGCTACCCGGAGGGGCTGGCCTCCGCGCTGGAAAAAATCGCGGGCGCTCAGAGCAAGCAGTTGCCGGTGAATCGCGCGGTGGCCCCGATGTTCATCGTCAATCCGCTGGCCGCGGCGGGTTCCTCCACCAGCTGGTTCAGCACGCATCCGGCCACGCAGGACCGCATTCGGGTGCTCCGGGGCATGACGAAGGGCTCGTCGCTGGAGGCGTATGAGGAGGCGTACCGGGGCCTGCACAAGAACGAGGCGATTCTGGGCGCTCGCAATCTGGCCGCATCGGAGGAAAAGGGCCTGCGCGAAACACCCGCCGCCACTCCGCCGCCCCTGCCCAAGCAACAGTGGCGCGAAGCCCAGGACATCCTCCACAAACTTCATGGCGATCGGGTCATCCCCTGCGCCTGCGGCATCCGTTTCAAGATTCCGGCGGACTTCGACAAACCCCGCTTCTCCTGCCCGCGGTGTGGAACAGACCATGAAATCCCCACGGAGGCCCGCTCATGAACACCCCTCTGCTCCTTCGCGGCGGACGCCTGCTGGATCCCTCCACCGGGGAAGATCGTGCGGGGGATCTATTCATTCAGGACGGGCGTATTG
>CAZFSE010000199.1:0-6141 GCA_964521805.1 uncultured Verrucomicrobiota bacterium | reverse complement strand
TTGGAAACTTTTTTTCATTTTTTTCCAACCCTTGGAACTTTTTTTCCGGTATTTTTACAAGGGTTCACCCCGACGATTCGGGGTTGGAAGATTTCTATGGAGGGAAAAGGACATGAGCACCAGGAAAAAGCCTTTGGACGCGGCCCAGCGCGAGCGGATGCTGGCTGAACTGCATCGGGATGTGGAAAAGCGGCAGAAGAGCTACCGGGAGCGGGCGCTGGCGATGTTCCCGCATGTGTGCGCCAGTTGCGCGCGGGAGTTTGAGGGGGCGCGCCTGAAGGAGCTGACGGTGCATCACAAGGACCATAACCACGACAACAATCCGCCCGACGGAAGCAACTGGGAACTGCTGTGCCTCTACTGCCACGACCATGAGCATGAGAAATATCTCATGGCCGGGCACGGCGGCGGCGCCTCCGATGCCCCCGCCGCCTCCTCGCTCTTCAATCCGTTCGACCGGTTGGACACCCTGTTCAAACCAGAGGAGCCCAAGTAGAACGAGGCGTGCCGGGTCATCAGAACCCGTATCCCACGCTGAAATAATACTTCATCTCATCCCGCTCCGCCCGGCCCGCGGCCAGGAACAGGGGGCCCAGCACGGTATCCGCCGCCAGGCCGCCGCCGAACCCGTACGTCAGGTCATCCCAGCTGACCTCATCGCGAAGTTGCCAGGCATTGCCGACATCGCCGATGCCCACCAGATAAATGCCGTCACCCAACGTGGGCGACAGCCGGCCGATCTGCAAGAGGTACAGGACGCGGCCCGCCCCGAAATAGTTTCCGCGCAACTGCCCGAAATCCAACCCGATCAGACTGCTCATCCCCCCAACGGTGAACTGGTCATAAAATGGAACATCGGAACCGAAGCAGGTTCCCCCCTGCAACGCAACTTGAACCGTGTGAACGCCGGTGTTGATGGCGGTCCGCCCGATGGCGCGCACCTTTTGGTAGTCACGCGTGGATCCCAAATCCTCCAGCGCAAAGAATCCGTCCAGCGCCAGATAGTACCCCTTTTTGAAGAAGGCCTTGTTGTCGAGCCGGTCAATGGTGAATCCGGCGGTGAGGGCGCCCACATTATTGTTAAGATTGGTGGAGGGCACCTGGCCGGTGCGAACGTCCGCCCGCAAATCGCCGCGATACAACCCCATGCGCAGTTCTCCGTATTGTTTGAGCGCCAGGCCGGCGTCCAGATTAACACTGCGTTCCTTGCGGTCGAACTCCGCCACCCGCTGATCGCCTTCATAATAGCCTTCCCGGCGCGTGGCGGCACAGAGGGCCGGCGAGAAAAAGTACAACCCTTTTGATTGGATGGGCTGATACCATTCCAGCCGGGCTTCCTGCGCCTGGCCGCCTTTCAGATCGAGTGACACTTCGCCGTGCCAGGCATTGATCGGACGGCGGGTGTAATTCAACAGGAGCGCCCAATAGGAATTTCCGCTGAAGTCGGAATCCATCCGCAACCCAAAGTGCACGTAGCCGGGCCCCCAATACTTTTCGCGGGTCAGCAGGCGCAGGGCGTACTCGCCATCCGGCAGGGGATCCAGGCTGTAGCCCACAGTCTGGAAGTCACCCATCCCGTAGATCAGGGAAATATCCTGATTCAGGGTCGTGAAATCGGCGGGAGCGCCGGGCTTTGACTGGATGCGGCCCTTGATCACCGCGGTGGACACCCGTTGGTTGCCTTCCACGGAAACGGCGGCCAGACGGATGTGCTCCACACGTGCGCTTCGCTGGTGTGTTCTCCAGGCCTGATAGGCCGCCTCATCCACCGCCAGCTTTTTGAGCTCATCGCTCCGGGCCAGCGCCGCTTCCGTGCCCTTGGGAACAAACTCCATCACCTTGGGGAAATCGGAGGCGGAATAGTCCTGAAGTTCCGGGAGAATGGCGATATCCGCCGAACGCGTCTGCGGATCGCTGTTCGGGCGTTGCATGATGTCGTACGTCCGGCTGAGGATTTGGCCAAGCGTTTCGAAGGTGTTGGTCTTTCCCGCCTCCGCCTGCATATAGCCGACGTCCACCGCGATGACGATGTCCGCGCCCATGGCCCGAACCACATCCACCGGAACATTGTCCGACCAGCCGCCGTCCATCAGGATGTATTCGTCTCCATCCACCGGCGTGAAGGCCCCTGGAATGGCCATGCTGGCCCGGATGGCCGTTGCCAGATTGCCCTGATCCAGCACCACCGGCTTGCCGGAACGCAGGTCGGTGGCGACACAGCGGAAGGGGATGTTCAGGTCGTCGAAGGTCTTCGCCGAAACGGAATTGACGGTGTAGCGCGCGATCAGGGTGTTCAATTTCTGGCCCGTGGCCAGACCGTGCGGAAAGATCAGGCGTGCGCCCTGCAAGCCCAGCTCCAGATCCATGATGTAGCGGCTGTCGTCCCGTTTGCGCCGGAAATCCAGCTCGCGGCGGTTGGTCTGGTCTTTCATCACATCCCACCAATCAATGGCCGCCATCTCCGCCTCGATGAATTCAGGACTCAACCCGGAGGCATAGAGTCCGCCGATGATGGACCCCATGCTGGTGCCGGCGATATAGTCAATGGGAATGCGCATCTCTTCGAGCGTCTTGAGCACCCCGATATGCGCCAGTCCCAGGGCGCCGCCGCCGCCCAGCGCCAGGCCGATTTTGGGGCGCGGGGGTTCGGCCTGTCTTTCCTCCGCCCAGCCGCATTCCATCCAGCCGCACAGGCTGGCCATCATCCCCGCCAGCACCCATCGTCCTGCCCAGATTCGAATGGTAGTCATCATGATGCTCTTTCTGTTATCGCTCGGATGGGCTGGGTGTATCCGCCAGCCGCCAGTCCATGCCGGGAAGCCCCGCCCGGATGCGAGCCGAAAAATCGCCGGCTCGATCCGCTTCCCGGGCGCGTTCGTTGATCGCGCTGTTTTTTTTCAATTCCTCAAAGGGCTGTGTGGTGTCGATCGCGCCGCCGTGGTACATCCACTCCGGCATGGTGCCATTCAGGATCACCGCCGGATTCCACATGCTCCGCTTCTGCCGGGCACAGCGCTGTGAAATTTTAAAGAGGCTGGTCATGCAATTGGCCGTCAGCGCGTTATACCAGGCCGGATGCTCATGGAGCCAGTTAACCGCATGGAGAAACATCAGGAATTCCCGCCGGGCCTGCTGGGCGGATTCCACCCGCAGGCGGTAGAGATAGACGGTTTCGCCCTGGCGGTAATGGGTGCGCAGACGCACCACGTCCCGCTCGTCGGCGAGGATGGCGATGAGTTCATATTGGCGGAAAAACCCCCGGACGGCGGAATAGGATTCACCCTGCTCTTTTCGTGCCTCCATGGAGAGGCACAAATAATCATTGGAGCCGAACCCGAAGCTCAGCATGGTGTGGACGACACGGCCAAGACCCCAGTCGGAAAAGATCACATCAATGCTGGTCAATTGGCGCAGATCATACGTCCGATCTTCGTAGCGGACGATGAAGTTGGTTTCGCTTTGGTAATCGCAGTAGCGAACATGACGAACGGTGACCACGTCGTTGGAGACTTCGGCATAGGGCAACCGGGCGACATCCGCCTGCCAGTTGCGATCCATCGAAGGGCGCGCCAGGAGAAAAGCGCCCAGGGGCAGTACCGCGAACCAGGCCGCGCTTACCAGGAAGATCCACCGGATCGGCGCCTTCCACACGATGTAGAAATGGCCGGCCGTATAGAGAATCGCCAGGCTCAGGCACAACGCAGGCGATCCCGCCCCGAAGTAAAGGGAGAAAAAGCCCCACCCTTGGAAGGGGGCCAGAAGCAGGAGCCACACTATGCGTTTCCATGTCATAACATCATTTGATCGCAGGAAATAATCTTCATATTGGGGGCAAAGTCAACACGGATCATCCCTTCTCCTGAACGTCCTGGCCACGGATTCGTTTCGACGCGAACAGGAATTGCATCCGCGGCAATTTTTTGTAAAATTAGCAATGTTGTGACATCACACCAAGGGAGGGGCCATGACGAAGTCTTTGCGTTGCTTTGTTGCGCTGGCGGCTGTGTGGATCGTAGTGGGGGCCATGCCCGCGGGCGCCTGGAGCATTGGAACAACGAATCAATTGTGGACCAACTGCGGGACCATATTTTCTTCGGCGGCGATCGATACCAACGGCGTGGTGTATGTCGGCAGTAAGGACCACGACAGATCGGCCTTGTACGCTTACCATCCTTTGGGAGCGACCCAGCATGTCTGGACCTTGCAGGGAAGAACGTATGCCCCGCCGGCCATCGGTCGCGATGGCACGATTTACATCGGCTGTGAGAGCAATCTCGTCTATGCGTTCAACCCGGATGGCACGACGCAACGAACCTGGTCCACGAGCAGTCGTATTGTCTGCTGTCCCGCCATCGCACGCGACGGAACCATTTATGTGGTGGGATATTCCGATAGTTGCTTGTATTCCTTCAACCCCAATGGAACCACCAATGGGGTTTGGGAGGTTGTTTCTACCGGCTATGTAATACCCTCGCCCGTGATGAATTCCAATGACCAGGTGCTGGTAGTCGGAGATGTGGGTGCTGTTCTGCTAATGAACCCGGATGGCACAACCCAAACCACATGGCACGTGGGAGGGAATTGCTATTCCACCCCGGCGCTCGGGCCCGATGGAACGATCTACCTCGGCGCAGATGACAGCCGGTTGTACGCGTTCAATCCTGACGGCACGACCCAGCATGTGTGGACGACCCGCAGAAGCATTGAGTACTGTTCCGCGGCGGTCGGCACCAACGGAGTGGTCTATGTCGGAGACACCGGTGGAACCTTGTATGGATTCAGGACCGACGGCACCACCCAGCACGTCTGGAAGACGGACAGCAGTATCTATTCTTCCCCCACGTTGGGCGCGGATGGAACCATCTATGTGGGCTCCAACACCGGCACCAACATACCGAGTTGGAATCCCAATTTCTATGCGTTTCACCCCAACGGGACAACCTCCATCATGTGGCAGTTGGGGACGGGGCGCATCCAGGCTTCGCCGGCGCTGGCCTTGGATGGCACGGTTTATATCGGGTCCTACGACTATGACATGTTCTTTGCACTGCCGGGCACCGGCGGAAAATTAATGAATTCTTCCTGGCCGAAATATGGACAGAACCAATTCAACACCTCGCACGGGAGTTACTACGATGTGACACCCGACAACGGGCCTTCCACCGGCGGCATCGCGGTGACGATCAGCGGTCAGCAGTTGGGAAGCGGAACGGATATCACGAACGTGACCTTTGACGGCATGCCCGCGGTGATTCAGAGCCAGGATGCCCAGCAGGTGCGGGTGCGCGTACCCTCCGGCCCGGCAGGAGTGGTGGATATTACCATCTATTCCACTACGGTGGGCCAGCAAACCGCGGCGGCTGGGTATCGTTATAATTATCCGGGCTTCATCGGCCGCACGGTCGCCGAAGCCTGGAGCGAGGTGACTCCCTTGCCGACCTCCCGTAAATTCATCGGCGGCGCGGTGTGGGAGGAGGCCTTGTATGCCGTGGGCGGGACGGATGCAACCGACAGCACCAATGTCTATCGGTTCGATGGCGCATCCTGGGCAGAGATTGTGGGCCTGCCGGATATTCGCAGTCGCATGGCGGTGGCGGCCTACAGCAACCGGCTGTATGCCATCGGCGGCTATCGGACGTCTGTTGCGGTCACCAATGTGTTTGTTTTCGATGGAAGCACCTGGGCGCAAGTTCGCGGACTTCCCGCCGCCCGCCACTCCATGGCCGTCAGTGAGTATAATGGCTTTCTTTACGTCATGGGCGGCCAGAATGCTGTCGGCGCGGAAACCAATGTCTATCGTTTTGACGGAACCGGATGGGTGGAAGTAATCGGCCTCCCCGTGCGCCACCGAGCCTCGGCGGCCTTGGTTTGGGAGGACGATCTATATTGCATGGGTGGCATGAACGCGGCCGATGTGGCGCAAAGCAATGTGTTCCGCTTCAATGGCACGGACTGGTCTGAAGTGGCCAGCCTGCCCGCCCCGGTTGCATACGCCGGAGCCGATGTGGTGGAGGGTGATGTGCATGTGTTCAGCGGGCAGACCACGTCCAACACCTACCGATACAATGGGACCAACTGGCTGGCTTTTGCGCCCATGCCGCTTCTTCGCAGTGGATACGCGGGCGGGGTGCTGAATGGGGC
>CAZFSE010000198.1:0-6265 GCA_964521805.1 uncultured Verrucomicrobiota bacterium | reverse complement strand
GGATACCCCCGCCAACACCCCCCGCACACCCTCAAAAAGATGGCGGCGCCGAATGGTCTCTTCTACCTGTTTGAGCATGCTCCCCTCCTCTCCGCGCTACAAAATCGAAAGCGCGTCCACATCCACCGCGCAGAACACCTGGTCCGGCCAGCGGAACGAGGACAGCACCTTCTGAATCGGCTCGCACATCCTGCGCGCGGAGGCCGCGCGCAGGATGATCTGGTAACGAAAATAGTTTTTGGCCTTCGCCAGCGGGGCGGGCGCGGGGCCGCCCACCTGCACCCCCTTGGGCAACAGCGCCTGCAATTCCTTCGCAAAGGCCTCTCCCGCAAATTTCACCTTATCCTCCGAAAGGCCCCGCAGGGTAATGCAGACCAGGCGCCCAAACGGCGGATAGCCCAGCTCGCGGCGGAACTCGATCTCCTGGTCGTAGAACCCCTCGTAATCCAGCCGCCGGGCGAACTGAATGGCGGGATGATGCGGCGTGTAGGTCTGGACAATGACCTCCCCCAGCACGTCGCCGCGCCCGGCCCGCCCCGCCACCTGCGTCAGCAGTTGGAACGTCCGCTCCGCGGCCCGGAAATCCGGCATGTGCAGGGTGCTGTCGGCATTGATCACGCCCACCAGCGTGACGTTGGGAAAATGCAGGCCCTTGGCAATCATCTGCGTGCCGATCAGAATGTCAATCCGCCCGGTGCGAAAATCGCCCAGGATGCGGCTGTGCGAGTCCTTCTGCGTCGTCGTATCCGCATCCATCCGCTGGATCCGGGCCTTCGGGAAAAACTTGGCCACAATCGCCTCGACCCGTTGCGTGCCGATGCCCACCAGCTTGAAGGCGGGGTCGCGGCACTCGGGATTGGGGCAGAGCGGCGGCACCTTGCGGGTGACGCCGCAGATATGGCAGATCAGCAGGTCGGTTTGCCGGTGGTACGTCATCGCCACACTGCAGTGCGAGCAGGCGGCCACATGCCCGCACTTCGGGCAGATCAGCGACGTCGCATAGCCGCGCCGGTTGAGGAAGAGCATGGATTGCTCGGCCCGCTCCAGACGGGACTGGATGGCCTGCGCGAGATCCTTCGAGAGCACGCTGACGTGCCCCTCCCGCTCCGCCTCGACGCGCATGTCCACCACCCGGACCGCCGGCATCTCTCGGTGGTCCACCCGGTGCGCCAGCACCGCCAGCGCGTACTTGCCGCTCTTTGCGTTGTAAAAGGATTCCAGCGCCGGCGTCGCCGAGCCCAGCACAACGGCGCATTTATCCATGCGCCCGCGCATCACCGCCACATCGCGCGCGCTGTAGCGGGGCGCCTCCTCCTGCTTGTAGGTCGGCTCGTGCTCCTCGTCCACGACAATCAGGCCCAGGTTTTTCACCGGCGCAAACAGCGCCGAGCGGGCGCCAATGACCACCCGGGCCTTGCCCTCCTTGACCCGGTGCCACTCGTCGTGCCGCTCGCCCTCGGAAAGCCGGCTGTGCAACAGCGCGATCTCCGGGCCAAAGCGCCCCCGGAAACGCTCAATGGTCTGCGGGGTCAGCGCGATTTCCGGCACCAGCACAATCGCGCCGCCGCCCCGGTCCAGCACGCGCTGAATCGCCTGCAGGTACACCTCCGTCTTGCCACTGCCCGTCACCCCGTACAGCAGGACCACGGCAGGCTCCAGCGTTTCAATGGACGTTACCACCCTCGCCAGCGCCTCGGCCTGCTGGGGCATCAAGGCCAGCGGAGGCGACGGCAAGATCGTCTGCCCCTGGAGCGGATCGCGGCGCTGGGCCTCGCGCCCAATCGTCACCAGCCCCTTTTTCTCCAGCGCGCGAACCGCCGCATCCCCGGTGCCGGCCGCCCGGGCCAGGTGGTGCAAAAACATCGCGCCGCCGGCGCACAGCGCCGCCAGCACGGCCGCCTGCTTGGGCGCCTTTTTCCGCAGGGCGTCCACTGCGAGTTCGCCGGCGCCCGCCGCGGGGAACACCATCAACCGCTCCTTGAAGCCGGATCCCTTCTTGCGCACGGCGGACGGCAAAACCGCGCGAACAGAGGTTTCGATCGGCGCCAGGTAGTACTCGCCCATCCAGCGTGCCAGGTCCAGCAGGTTCTGCTCCACCAAAGCGCTCTTGCCCACGCGGGCCCGGATGCTTTTGAGCTTCCCCTTGTGCGGAGAGGTCTCCGAAAAGCCGGTAATCGTGCCCCGCGCCTCCGAATGGCCAAAGGGAACCACCACCTGCATGCCCACCTCCAGCGCTCCGCTGAGCTCCGGCGGAATCAGGTAATCAAACTCCCGGTTTAGCGAGAGCTCCACAATCACTTTGGCAATTCGGTGCATCGGACCCATTGTGTACGGTTGCGCCCCACTTGCAAGCCGGGAGAAACAGCCCATTTTTTCCTTCTGCGAAGTAGACGGTCCGGCAGGAACTTGCATAAAAATCCAAGCCCGGCCAAAAACGAAAATGAACATATTCCCCGGCAGACTGTCTATTTCCGATGTAGAGTACGGCACGGCCATGAGAACGAAACCAAAATGCTTGCGGGTGACCCTTCCGGCACGCAATCTGCGCCAGGAAATGCTCCTTCTGGCCCGGCAATTGCCCTACCGGCTGGTCAAATGCCGCGAATTCGACCAGCCGGGCTACGCCCCCGTTCAAATTCGCCAGCCCCGGACTTATCATCGGGCCAATGGACGCCTTCCCGCCAGCGGCATCCAACGCTTTCTGCACGAGCGCGGACAGGTGGAATTCCTTTCGCCCGAGCACATCCAAACCCTGTTCAAGGAAATACATTGGTGCGCCCATCGCATCCACCAACTGGCCCGCCGTCCCGGAAAAACCCGCGGACAAATCCGCCGCTCCCTCCAGACCGCCCGAAGCCTGCTCTCGCAGATCGAGGCCGCCGAGGAGGAACTCTATATCGCCAACCGTCGCCTCATCGTCAAATGCATGTTGCATTACAGCTGGATGGACCCCTTCCTCCAGGAGGACTTCCTGCAGGAGGGCTCCCGCTCCCTCGCCCACGCCGTCCGCCGCTTCGATTTTACGCGCGGCACCCCCTTCATCGCCTACGCCCAGACCTCCGTCCAAAACCGCCTGCGCAACTGCCTGCGCGACCATATCCGATCCGGCAGTCTTTGCCTGCGCCCCTCCGCTGATGTCGAAGCCGTCCGGCGGGCCCTCAAAGAATGGCACGATCCCAAGGAAAAGCCGCCCACCGACATCCAGCTCGCCGCCCTCACGGGGTTGCCGGAAGACCGCATCCGAAAAGCAAAAGCCATGATCGCCACCCTGAAAAACAAGCCAGCCTCCATGGTCTCGCTCGATGCCGTCACCGGGAATGACAACGATGCCGAGCTCTACGACTACGTGCGCGATCAAAACGTCGTGAGCGCCTCACAGTCCGCCCAACACTCGGAACTCTGGGCCATGACCGCCCTGTTGCCCCCCCGTGAAAAGGAAATCATCCACCTGCGCTTCCTCGAAGGCCATACCCTTGAGGAAACGGGACGAGCCATCGGCCTGACCCGCGCCCGCATCAAGCAGATCCAGGACCGCGCCCTGTCCCGCATCCGCCACATGCTCACCCCTCCCCATATGAAATCCGTGGCCTGAAAAAGGTCCAACCCTTGGAACATTTCCGAGTGAGTTTCCAAAGGACGTATCCCGGCCATTCGGGATGGGAACTTTTCTGTGTGGCCTCCAAATGGCCTCCTTGCCCCCCCCCTGTACAACACCGCTCACTGGGACGGATCGTCCCACAACGCCTTCCCATTCCTTGCCATATTCCGATTAGGGCACCTGTCTGGCAGGTGCCCTAATCGAAAATAATGCCGCCAAATAACGCGACCCACCAAATGGGACGAAGCATCACTGCCAAGCCACAAGATCGCCAAATCTGTCTAATTCTGAAAAATAACGGCCAGGCAATCCTTGTCCACCTCCCGCAACTTGTCACCGTCCAGATTATACACAAACGGCTGGGCCTATCGGATAGACCACTCGGCAACATTGCCACTGACATTCCTGGAAAGAATTCAATTCGCTTGCTTATTCCAGACTTCACGCTCCATAACCGTCCCCTGCGCTTGAGGCTTGATTGGCTTCATGGTTCTGATAATACGCATTCAAATGCCAGGAGATAAGGCCTTAAACCACGCCCCAGCTGGGCGACAAGGGAAAATATATTAGGCGGATTCCATCCGTCCAATAAACTGTTCGCCAGAAGAAACCCCCATTGTTAACGCTTGACGGTATTATCGGGGCGCGTTATGTCGTTCTTATGATCAAGTCGTTTAAAAGTCCGGAGGCTGAGAAGATATTTCGGAGAGAGTATGTGCGGAAGCTACCCCACGACATCCAGCGGACAGCCTTGCGGAAGCTTTGGATGATTGATGCCGCACCTGATTTGGTTTCGCTACGGGTCCCTCCCGGTAACCGATTGAAAGCTCTCGCAGGCAACCGAACGGGACAACACAGCATTCGGATCAATGATCAGTGGCGCATTTACTTCCGATGGATAGAAGGTAACGCGCACGATGCGGAAATTGTGGATTATCACCAGGAGAAATGAAATGAGAACCAACAAAATGTCCCCCGTCCATCCGGGCGAAATTCTCATGGAGGAGTTTCTGACCCCCATGGGCATTTCGCAGTACCGTCTGGCGCACGACATCAGTGTTCCGCCCCGGCGAATCAACGAGATAGTCCACGGCACCCGCGGTGTCACGGCGGATACCGCTCTGCGCCTTGGGCGGTATTTCGGCATCTCGCCGCAGTTCTGGCTGAATCTCCAGGGTCACTTTGATCTGGAGCAGGAGCAAGACCGGCTTGGGAACCGGCTGGAGCATGAGGTACATGCCTTTGCCATGGTATAGAGAAATTCGGCGAACCACCATTAAGCCCTGGAAGTCAAACGCAAAAAACTCGTCCTAACAGAGAACATTTTTCCCCCTGAAAATGGGAAGAAAACATTCACCGTCTTTCTTTCTCTTCTGCTCCGTGTCCTTACCCTGATTTATAAAGAGATGGGGATCCAGGGTGAGCCCTAGCACCATTAGTGGTCTTAATCAGAAGGTGGCTGGCCAGATCGACGAGTGGCGAAGACAGCCCCTGAAAGGTACTTACGCCTATGTATGGCTCGACGCTATCTGGTTGAAGCGAAGCTGGAGCGGCGAAGTGCAAAATGTGTCCGTATTGGTGGCCATTGGCGTGGGGGAGAAATACTACTCGCCCGTCTCACGACAAACGCAAGCGGGGACATGCTCGATCAGGTAAAACTTGCCACTATGTTCCAACGTGCAAGTCACTTCCGTTTCAATCATCGTCTCTTTCATACGTTCACCTCGTCAATTTGTCTTGCGAGGCTCTTAGATCTCATCTCCAGGATCTGCGGGAACGTCTGGTACTCTGGACATGATTTTTTCGAAGTCCTTGCGTGACCCCTTACCTGCACGTTGCAGGAGGTAGGTTTCCGTGGTAAGCGCAGAAATTTTCTCCGCCACGGCCGTGGAAATGAGGTGATTGATGGAAACATGCTCTCCTCTGGCGACTTCTCTGGCCATATTGTGCAGGGAATCCGGCAATCGCAAACTCAGTGTGCTCATTTCAATTCTCCTATCTTGACAAGGAAATCCCGTGGCCGTATGGCCTCAACCGCGAAACGTTCTGATCCCGCAAAATCACTCACATTAAACGTCACAACATAGCGGCATTGCCCGTTGACGGCCGCCTCCAGAACCATGTCGTCCTTTTGATCCGAGAGAAAAGGACGCCAAAGAAAATGGACCCTGCGGCAGTCACTGACTGAGCAGAAGTAATTTAAATACCGTCCGATCTCCTCCGGAGAGAACGGAACGCGCACACGCGGCTCACAGAGGATCTTTTCGTACTCTATGACCAGCGGCACCGTCACAACCGGAGTGAATCCTTTACGACCCAATAGCGACAAAACTCGATAGGATGCTCCTGCGCGTGAACGCAGGCCCGATACGACCACATTGGTATCGATCACGATCCGCACCGATTTCATGCTGATACTATAGGCGGTACTACAATAGCCGTCAAGTCGTTCCTTTTTCATCACGGGACGCATGACAACATTCGTGTGGACAGTGGGGGTGAAGGGAGGGGTGAAGGGACAGTCATGATTGAGCCGGATGACATGGAGTCCTCTTTGCCACAAGAGGCCCAGCGTGGCAGTGCCGCAACCAAACGGATTGAATTCTTGGGCTTTGGAGATGGGCGTGATGGGTCCCCTCCACCGGAGGGGTGCCCGAAGGGCGGGGT
>CAZFSE010000197.1:0-6279 GCA_964521805.1 uncultured Verrucomicrobiota bacterium | reverse complement strand
AGACATCAAGCTTTCGACGCTGGACCGGATCGCAGACGCTTTGCACTTAAAGCTACAAATAAAGCTGGCTTGAAGAAAACGACTTTCGACGCAGCAGTATGATGCGCTCCTGTCGGACTCGATCGAGTTGGAGGACAAGGTGGCCCATCGGGTCAAAAGCGTTTGCTGAAACGCTGAAGATGGAGCGAGGGCGAAACCGTGTCAAACAGGGTGGATTCGTGAAGAGAAGTGTGCGAGTATAGAAGCATCTTGTTTATGATGAAAAAGATCGCTAAAATGTCCCCGTTTACCCTGGTTTTTCCCAAACATCTTCCTTAAATATGTGCATGTGTTTGGTAACTTGACGGATATTACCAAACATTGTAGTCTGTTTCCTGTGTTTGTTTGGTAAGAGGTTTATATGGCTATCAAAGAACTCCTAGAAGAAGAACTGGCAAGCTCGGTCCGCATGGAGCGGGATTATCAACATGAAATCGCCCGCCTGCCTCGCGGCTGTGTTGTGAAAAAAGTTATACGGGGGAGGGCTTATTACTACCTGGCCTTTAGAGAAAAGGGGAAAGTCCGCTTCCAGTATCAAGGCCGGGATATGGATGTTAAGAAGATCGCCCTCCATCAGAAAGCCAAGAAGGATCGAGTTCGCTACCGAAAGCTGTTGTCGGAGGTTCGAAATCAAATCAAATTCATGCGAAAGGCTCTCCGTGCAAAGCAAGCAGTTTGAACTCTGCCAAGAGGTTCTGTGCCGGTTGCATACGGCTGGTGTTCTCCGGCATTTTGTGCTGATTGGGAGTTGGTGCCTGGTTGTCTATCGCGAGTATTTTCGAGAGGTGGGCGTCCTTCACGCCGTTCGGACTAGAGATATGGACTTTCTGGTTCCTCAAAGCCAAAAATTCCACGGGAAAGTGGATGTGCCGGAGTTGTTGAATGAATTGGGGTTTATCACGGGTTTTCGCGGACAGCATGGGGTTATGATGCTGGAACATCCTGAAGTCATGATTGAGTTTCTGGTCCCGGAACACAGTCGCGGAAGCGATAAGCCAAAAGATTTGCCGCAATTCGGGGTTAATGCGCAGGCGCTTCGGTTCATGGATATTGCACTGATGATGACCATTCAACTGCCTTTCGGTGCTATCCCTGTGACTGTTCCGCATCCAGCCGCTTTCGCCCTTCACAAGCTGTTGATCGTCCCTCGACGGACGAATGCCGAAAAGAAGCAGAAAGATTTGGATTCTGCCGTCCAAGTTCTTAAGTTGCTCGACAAAAAGGGCGAACTGTTTATCGCGAAGGATTTACTGGTGAAATTTCCAAAGCCGTGGAAGAAAGTAATTCTTAAGACGTTGGGCGATAACCGCCAGGATGCAATAGCTCAACACCTCACGTCTTTTTCTTCCCACGTGTTGTCTTGAGAGCGGCCATTTCGTTTTCATCCTCCTTGATCCATTGCTGGATTTGATCGCGGGTCAAATCTCGCACAGGAATGGCGGTTGCGGGTTGTAGGAATATTCCATCATCCCTCTCTTCCATGATGAGCAGGGGATGAGAGGATTTTTCAAGACCCAGCTTCCGGCGCACGGCAGGCGGAAGGGTAATGGTGCCACGTTTACTGATGGTTAATGTTGTCATGCCGTAATACTGCAATGCGGCATTGCGGTTGTCAAGGGGGATGAGGCTGATTCCTTGCGGAACCCTACATGGCCGGACGGTCCAAAATCCCCCGGCCTCCTGCCCGCAATGCTTCGCATAGCGATGCAGGCGGGTGCGCCGGGGTGTATAAGGCCGAGGCCATCCTGGCCTCCCTACAAAGAACGGCTCACCGAGACGGTTCGCCTCACCTCGCCACCTCATTCGTTGCCTGCCCCGCCGAAGTGGGGGCTTATCTTCATTCGTTGGAAATCATCTTCTCTGATCCAAGTCCGGATACCCTCGCGCCATCCCGTCCAGACTCGGACACGATTGAGTTGGAGGACAAGGTGGCTAATCGGGTCAAACTTGTTTATGATTAAGAAGATAGATATAACGTCTCCGTTTACCGTAGCGACTCTACTCGCAAAGCGGGCTTAAGGCTTGTGACTGGGCAGAGCGGCGGAAATTGGAGACGCATCCGAAGGGCGGCGCGGAGCACCGCCCTACGTAGGATGGCGCTCCGCGCCGTCCTGCCCGGCGGCTCAGCATGACAGACGGGTTTGAATAGGCCGATGATCTCCCGATAGAGCGTGCAAGGCTACAATCACGGGGCCGGGGGAGTGGCGAGGCAGTCCAGCACCAGTTGGGGATAGTGGCGGATGAAGGAGAGGCGGGAGGCTTCCTCGATGGCCACCAGGATAAGGGGGGTATGCGCAGTGGCGGTGAAGGGGCAGGGCTGGACCAGAAGAAATTCCTTGAGAGCCACGAATCCTCCCTCCCAGGCATCGGCGTTGACAGGCTCAGGGCGGCCTTCGATTTGCAGGAAGCCATCCACCAGTTGATAGAGCGTCAAACAGGGCTTGCCCTTGGTGAACACCGTTTCCCCGGCGCTCTTGAAGACATGCTGGGCATTCAAATTCCATTTGGCTTCCAGATGGCTGAGGTGCTCGGACGTTTCCTTCAGCCGCAGGGTAAACTGGCGGCAGAGCAGGCGGGTCAGGAGCGGGTAATTTTCAAAGATGGCATCCAGGTGGCAGGGTTGCAGGTGGAAGGCGACCACCGCGCCCACGCATCGGACGGAGGCGGTTCGCCGACAGGAGCCCAGGTAGGCCATTTCGCCGACAAAGGAGGGTGACTTGGGCGAGTTGGAAACACTGGCCAGGGTGCTGGGGCGCAGGCATCCCCGGTCCGTGCCGATTTGTTCCACCACGTAACTGCCGCGCACGACCAGATAAACATCCTGGTCCACCTCATTCTCCCGGATGAGGAATTCATCGTTCAAAAAATTCAGCGCCGCAACATCCGGGAACCGGAGAAGCAGGGATTCTATTTCCGAGCCCACCGGCAGAACATCTTCAATGTTGGCGCAGGTTTGTGGCATGGAAAGGAATTATGGGGCGCCTGGCATCCACCGTTTGAAGATTCGGTTCAACGTGCCATCCTTCTTCATTGCATCGAGGCAATCATTGACCAGGGCGAGCAGTTCGGGGTCGTCACGGCGCACGGCCCACGCCAGGTATTCCTCCGTGAGAGGCTGTGGCGACACCATGAGCTTGGCCTCGTTTTCAGAGGCCAGCCACCAGACCACGGGCGCATCATGAATCAGCAGGTCAATGCGCCCGCGGTTGAGGGCGATGGCGGCATCCTCCGCCGAGAGAAATCCTATTTCCTTGGCATTGGGGAATTGCTGGCGCACAAACTGCTCGCCGGTGGTGCCCCGTTGGAACCCGACATTGGCGCGGCCCATCATGACCTGAGCCGGCTGGCTGTAACGCGCCGCATCGGTCCGGCGGATCAGCGCCATCTGCCCGGTCTTGAGATACGGCTTGCTGAAGGCCACGCGGATGGCCCGCTCTTCCGTCACCGTCATGCCGGCCATGATGATGTCAATGCGACCCTCCATCAGCGCGGGGATCATCTGATTCCAATCGAGGGAAACAAAGCGGTAGGGGCGGTTCAAGGCGCGCGCCACATTGACGGCCAGATCCGCCTCCATGCCGGCAATGACACCGTCCTGCTTGAAGATGACCGGGGGATAATCCGGGGCCACGCCGATGCGAAGCGGCGTATCGGCCGAAATCCCTTTTTGCCTCGACGGCGATCCCACACAGCCCGCCATCACGGCCGCCCACAGGCACACGGCAAGACACTTCCACCAAACGTTCTTCATGAATCAGTCCCCCTCATTGTTCTGCGATTGATGTTCCTCCTCAATCCTCCGAGGCATGATCGGGCGGAACCCCCAAATGTTTGCTTTCAAGCTCCTCGTAGCGGTCAATGATCCGGCGCACAAAGGCCCGCTTGTCGCTGTAGTTGCCGGGGAAAAAGCTTCCCTTGAAGCCGGCGATGACGATGTTGCGGAATTGGCTTCGCGTGATGGGCAGGCCCTGCGCGACCAATTCCAGTTCGCGGGTGACGGTGGTGTTGGAGACCAGCCGGTTGTCGGTGCAGATGCTGACGGAGATATTGTGGTCCAGCATTTTGCGCAGGGGATGGTCCTCGACCTTCTGGATGGTGGGCGTGGTTTGCAGGTTGCTGGTCAGGCAGACCTCAATGGTGATGCGGCGGCTGGCGATGTACTCGGCCAGGTTGCGGACGAAGGCCTTTGGATCCTTGATGGTGGGATCGCGGATCATATCCGACTCAAACAGGAAGGTGCCGTGGCCCAGCCGGTTGGCATGGCAGTCCGTGATGGCCTGGAAGATGGATTCCGGGCCATAGGCCTCACCGGCGTGGACGGTCTTTTTGATGAAATGCTTGTGCGCATAGCTGTAGGCCTCGCGGTGGTCAATGGCCGGAAAGCCATGTTCCTCGCCGGCGAGATCGAAGCCGACGATGGGCAGGCCCTTTTCGTGGGCCACCTCGGCGGCGGCCCGGGCCATCTCCAACGAGGCCGCCGCAAAGATTTCTTTCTTGGGGGCGTAGGACATGACCTCGAAGATGCGGGCATAGTAGTCGGCCATGTGGGGATTAAAGGAGCGCAGGGCGCAGGCGATGATGCCATAGGCGAAGGGAATGTCCTTGCCCGAGACCACCTCGGGGCGGCGGTTATGCTCATTTTTGGCCTTGTCCATGCCGGCGCAGACGGCTTGCAAGACCTGCTCGATGCTGAAATCCTTGCGGGAGTGCAGTTGGGGGGCGAAGCGCACTTCCATGTAGCGGACGCCCTCCTCCAGATTGTCCTGCACCAGCTCATAGGCAATGCGCTCGATGTTTTCCGGGGTGTGCATCACCGCGCAGGTGTACATGAAGCCCTTGAGATACTCGGGCAGGCTGGCGTAGGTGGATTTAAAAACAGTTTCCTTCAACCCCTCCACCTCGTAGGAGGGAAGCTTGATGTTGCTGGACTTGGCCAGCTCGATCAGGGTGGGGATGCGCAGGGATCCGTCCAGATGCACATGCAGATCGGTCTTGGGGATTTCACGGATGAATCCAGAAGGTATGGTCTCTTTCATAATGGTCTCCCTTGCCCTCACTGTAGCCGGATTTTATTCAAATGCAAGTGTTTGGAGCGCCAACATACCCCCATTCACGCGTTCTTGTTCAGGGCGGGATTTCAAGATAGACTGGGAAGCATGATGAATGCGAGGGCGAAACAACCATGAGGCCGGATTGTGCGCGGTTGATGCAATCGGCGGCCACCGACCCCTGGCGCAATCTGGCCATCGAGGAACTCTTGATGGAGCGGGCCGCCCAGGGGGCGCGCATCCTTTTTTTGTGGCAGGCGGAGCCCGTGGTGGTGATTGGAAAGAATCAGAATCCCTGGAGGGAGTGTCCCCTGCCGGTGTTGCGTGCCGAGGGCATCCGGCTGGCGCGGCGTTTTTCGGGGGGTGGGGCGGTATACCAGGACCTGGGCAACCTCAACTTCGCCTTTTTTTCTCCGCGCGTGGACTATGACAGCCGCCGTTCGTTTTCCGTGGTGATGGACGCGTTGTCAGGCCTTGGCCTTTCCGCCACCTTGACTCCCCGCAACGGGCTGGAGGTGGCCGGAAAGAAGATTTCGGGCAATGCCTTCTGCTTCAAACGAGGGGCGGCATTGCATCATGGAACCCTGCTGGTGAAGGCCGATCTGAAGCGGCTGAAGGACGGTCTGGTGCGCCGCGAGGGCGTGGTGTCGCATGCCATCGAATCAAAACCGGATGCCGTGATGAATCTGTCGGAGCAGGCGCCGGGGCTGAGTGTCCAGCGGGTGGCGGAGGCCTTGAAGGAAGCGTATGCTCACCGCCACGGGGGCCGCGTGGAGGAGCATCCTGTTCCCGATTTCCAGGAAACCCAGCTCCAGTACGAGCGCTTGCGCGACTGGGACTGGGTCTATGGCCATACTCCGGATTTCCACATCACCCTGAATCGCCGGGGAGTTCCGGTACGGGTATTTGTTGAAAAGGGGCGGATCGTGCGGGTGGAGGCGGGCGAGGATTCCTCCGCCCTCAACGAGTGCCTGAAGACCTGCCGCTTTGAACCGGAGGAGATCGCGGAGCGGATCCAGCATGCCGGCCCGGGGCTGGGCCTGCGGAAGGACTGGGCCATTTGGTTTGAAGGGTCCCTTGGGTTGCCCGGCAAGGCGCCGCCGCCCCGGCAAGAGCCAGCCTGCGGCGCTACGTGAAATCGGTGCCGGTCACGTTTTTTTTGCCCTCGAACATCCGTGGGGCGGAAAGAAGT
>CAZFSE010000196.1:0-6293 GCA_964521805.1 uncultured Verrucomicrobiota bacterium | reverse complement strand
ATCTTCTCTGATCCAAAGTAGGACGGGATGGCATCCCGTCCCACGGAAACTGTGAATCAAAGAAGGGGAATAGATTCGAGGGGCTCGCGCTGGAGAGTTTCTATGAGCCGCAGGGCGGCGGCTTTCACCACGGGGCTCAGGATCTCGCTATCGCGCAACAACAGGGGCTGGACGCCGATGAACACGACGTGGCCTGTCATTTCCTGGAGGTACTCCATCAGGTGGTTCAGGGGGAGCATATGGGTGCCGAGGCCGACATCGCGGATCTTCTCCGGCGGGACGCGCCGAAATTCGCCGGGCGGCAAGCCCAGTTCGGCGGCATCCACCAGGATCACGCGGTCCGGGTGTTCGCGCCGGACCAAGGAGGTGAAGTTCTCGGGCGCGGTGCCGGCATCGAGGCAAAGCCAGCCGGGGCTCTGGAGCGTTTGCGCCACAAAGGGCCCCACGCCGTCATCTCCACGCAAGGCGTTGCCAATCCCAAGCAAAATAGTGTGTGAGGGCATGCGAAGCATCCACTCCATCTGGCGCGAATGAAAACAAAAGGCGGAGCGCCGGCTGTCCGGCACTCCGCCCATTTTCGCCGCGCGATTAGTCAATCTTGATGGCGCTGACGGGACAGCTGTCCGCGGCTTCCTTGCAGGAAGCTTCGGCGCTGGCCGGGACGGTTTCGACCTTGGCTCTCGCCAGGCCGTCATCGCCCATTTCGAAGACATCCGAGCAGATATCCGCGCAGAGGGTGCATCCTGTGCAGGTGCCGGCATCTACAGTGGCTTTCATGTGATTCTCCTTCTGTTGTTTTTGTTTGTTGTGCTTCCGGAACTAAATGACGACGGGGGGCTTGTAGGAGAACAGCGTCTTGATGTAGTTGGCGCGTTCGAAGGCGGCCGGATTATCCACCTTCTTCTGGCTCATGGAGCCCTTCATTTGCTTGACGGAGCTGTACTCCTTCTCCTCCATCCATGCCTTGAGTTCATTGAGCATGGTGGTGATGTGGCCGATGCCGTTCTTGAGCAGGGCGGAGGTGGTCATGGCCACGTCCGCGCCGGCGAGCAGGTACTTGGCAATATCCCGCCCGGTATGCACGCCGGTGGTGGCGCCCATGGAGATCTTGACCTGCCCGTGCAGGATGGCGATCCAGCGCAAGGCTAGGCGCACATCATCGGAGGTGCTCAGCACAAGACGGGGCTCGACCTCGATGTCCTGCAAGTTGAAGTCCGGCTGGTAGAAGCGGTTGAAGAGCACCAGGGCATCCGCCCCGGCACGCTTGAGCTTCCGGGCCACATTCGCCACAGAGCTGAAGTACGGGCTGAGCTTGACGGCGACAGGGATCGTCACCACGGCTTTGACCGCCTGCACGGCTTCGATGTACATTTTTTCCACGTTCGCGCCGGAGACCTTGGGATTCGTGGCGACATAGTACACGTTCAGCTCCAGGCCCTTGGCGCCTGCATCCTGAATCTTCTTGGCGTAGTCCATCCAGCCCTGTGGGGAGACGCCGTTGAGGCTTCCGATGATCGGAATCTGCACGGACTGCGAGGCCTTCTGGATCAGTTCCAGGTAGCGCTCCGGGCCGATTTCATAGTCGTTGCTGGTCGGGAAGTACGAGAGGGCTTCCGCGAAGCTCTCGGTTCCGGCGCTGAGCAGATGGTCCAGAGACTCGGCGTCCTGGTGGATCTGCTCCTCAAAGATCGAGAACATCACGACGGCGGCGGCGCCGGCATCTTCCATGCGCTTGATGCTGTCAACGTCATGCGAGAGGGGGGAGGAAGACGGCACGAGCGGATTCTTCAGCTCCAGCCCCATGTATTTGGTGGTCAAGTTCATTGATTTCATCCTTTCCTGATGGGTTCAAACATTTCTGCTATTTCGCTTCCGCGACGCTGGCGGCCATTTTCTGATAGAGCTTCCAGCTGGCGTCGGTGTCTTCCTGGGCCAGTTTCAGCAACCGGGCCGCTTCCTCGGGCTTGCTCAAGGTCAGCATCTTGTAGCGGGTCTCATTGTAGGCGTAATCCTTCAGCGAGATGGACGGCGCCTTGGAGTCCAGCGTCAGCGGGTTCTGGCCTTGCGCCGCCAGATCCGGGTGGTAGCGGGACAGAATCCAGTGGCCGCTTTGGACCGCCAGCTTCTGCTGTTCAAGGCCCTTCTGCATGTTGATGCCGTGGGCGATGCAATGGGCGTAGGCGACGATCAGCGAGGGGCCGTCATACGCTTCCGCTTCCTGGAAGGCCTTGATGGCCTGCATGGGATTGGCGCCAAAGGAAATGCGCGCCACATAGACATTGCCATAGCTCATGGCCATCAAGGCCAGATCCTTCTTGCCGGCCGGCTTGCCGCCCGCCGCGAACTTGGCGACCGCGCCGCGCGGGGTGGCCTTGGACATCTGGCCGCCGGTGTTGGAATAGACTTCCGTATCCATCACCAGGACGTTGACGTTGCGCCCGGAGGCGAGCACATGGTCGAGTCCGCCGTACCCAATGTCATAAGCCCAGCCGTCGCCACCGAGAATCCAGACGCTTCGCTTGACCAGGTGGCCGGCGAGGGAGAGCAGGTGCTTGGCTTCCGGCTTGGCATTGCCCGCCAGCTTCTTCTTGAGCTCTTCGACCCGCGCGCGCTGGGCGGCGAGGTCCTGCTCCGTCTTCTGCGGGGCCTGCACGATCGCCGTAGCCAGTTCCGCGCCGATGTCGCTCTTGAGCGTTTCGATCAGCTCGCAGGCGAATTCGCGGTGCTTGTCCACCGTCAGGCGGAAGCCCATGCCGAATTCCGCGTTATCCTCGAAGAGCGAGTTGGACCAGGCCGGGCCGCGCCCATCCTTGTTTTGGCAATAGGGCGTGGTCGGCAGGTTGCCGCCATAGATCGAGGAACAGCCCGTGGCGTTGGCAATGATCGCGCGGTCGCCAAAGAGCTGGCTGAGCAGTTTGATGTACGGGGTTTCGCCGCATCCGGCGCAAGCGCCGGAGAATTCGAACAGCGGCTGGGCGAACTGCACGTCCTTGATCGTGCTCAGGTTCAGCTTGGCGCGGTCCACCTCGGGCAGGCTCTCGAAGAAGGCGATATTCTCGCGCTCGCTCTCCAGGATCGGATCCTTCGCGGCCATGTTGATGGCGCGCTTGCTGGCGTCCTCCTTGGACTTCTTGGGGCAGACTTCCATGCAGAGCCCGCAACCGGTGCAGTCCTCGATGTAGGACTGAAGGGTGTACATCGTGTTGGCGGGAACGTTCGGCCCCTTGTAGGCGGCGGATTTAAAGGTCTTCGGGGCCTTGTCCAGAAGCGCCTTGTCATAGGTCTTGGCGCGGATGACGCCATGCGGGCAGACCAGGGCGCAGTTGCCGCACTGGATGCACATGTCCGCCTCCCAGACGGGCACCGTCAGCGAGATGTTGCGTTTTTCCCACTGGGTGGTGGCGGTCGGGAAGGTACCATCCACCGGCATGGCGCTGACGGGCAGATCGTCGCCGCGTCCGGCCATGATTTCCGCCGTCACCTTCTGCACGAATTCAGGAGCCTTCGGCGAGACGGTGGGCGGCATTTGGATCGTGCTGGTGGCCTGCGTGGGCATCTTGATCTCGTGCAGGTTGGCCAGGGTTTGATCCACGGCATTGTAGTTCTTCTTGACGATTTCCTCGCCCTTGCGGCCGTAGGTCTTTTTGATGGCCTTCTTGATCTGCTCGATGGCCTCCTCGCGCGGCAGAACGCCGGAGATGGCGAAGAAGCAGGTCTGCATGATCGTGTTGACGCGCCCGCCCATGCCGGTCTGCTGGGCCACCTTGTAGCCGTCAATCACGTAGAACTTCACCTTCTTGGCGATCATCTGCTCCTGCACCTTGCGCGGGAGCTTGTTCCAGACCTCGTCCTTTTCGTACTGGCTGTTCAGCAGGAAGACCGAGCCTTGCGCCGCGTACTTGAGCACATCCACCTGCTCCAGGAACACGAACTGATGACAGCCGATGAAGTTGGCGGACTGGATCAGGTACGGAGCATGGATGGGGTTCGGGCCAAAGCGCAGATGCGAGATCGTGCGCGAGCCGGCCTTCTTCGAGTCGTACACGAAGTAGCCCTGCGCGTGAAAATCGGTTTCCTCG
The DNA here is from genome assembly GCA_964521805.1 of uncultured Verrucomicrobiota bacterium. Classification (GTDB taxonomy): domain Bacteria; phylum Verrucomicrobiota; class Kiritimatiellia; order CAIQIC01; family GWF2-57-35; genus CAZFSE01. The sequence continues at coordinate 2,214 of CAZFSE010000196.1, read as the reverse complement.
CCGATGATTTTGATGGAGTTCTTGTTGGCGCCGACGGTGCCATCCGAACCCAGGCCGAAGAACATCGCGCGGACCACGGGATCAGCTTCCGTGATGAAGCTCGCATCCACGTCCAGGCTGGTGTGGGAGACATCGTCGTTAATTCCGACCGTGAAGTGGTTCTTGGGCTGGGCCTTCTTGAGTTCGTCCAGCACCGCCTTGACCATGGCCGGGGTGAATTCCTTGGAGGAGAGGCCATAGCGCCCGCCGATGATCTTGGGCAGGGCCTTGAGGGTGCCTGCGGAATAGGCCTCGCTGAGGGCGGTGACCACATCCTTGTAGAGGGGTTCGCCATCGGAGCCCGGCTCCTTCGTGCGGTCGAGCACCGCAACGCTCTTGACGGTGGACGGCAGGGCCGCCAGCAGGTGCTTGGGCGAGAACGGGCGATACAGATGCACCACCACCGCGCCCACCTTTTCGCCCTTCTTTTGAAGGATTTCGAGGGTTTCGAGCGCGGTTTCCGCGCCGGAACCCATCAGGACCATGACGCGCTCGGCATCCGGCGCGCCAATGTATTGAAACAGCTTGTAGGCACGTCCGCTGATCTTGGCAAATTTGTCCATCGCCTTCTGAACGATGTCCGGCGTTGCCGCATGGAACGGATTGACCGTCTCGCGGCCCTGGAAATAGACGTCTGGATTCTGGGCGGTGCCGCGCATGACCGGGCGGTCCGGATTCAGCCCCCGCTGGCGGTGGGCAAAGACCAGCTCATCGGAAATCATCGCGCGAATCTGCTCATCGCTGAGCATCTGGACCTTGTTGACCTCATGGGAGGTGCGGAAGCCGTCGAAGAAATGGATAAAGGGAACGCGGGACTCCAGCGTGGCGGCTTGGGCGATCAGGGCCATGTCCATGACTTCCTGAACGGAGTTGGCGGCCAGCATGGCAAAGCCGGTCTGGCGGGTGGACATGATGTCCGAGTGGTCGCCGAAGATCGAAAGGCCCTGGCAGGCCAGCGAGCGGGCGGAGACATGGAAGACGGTCGAGGTCAGCTCGCCGGCGATCTTGTACATGTTGGGGATCATCAGCAGGAGGCCCTGCGAGGCGGTGAAGGTTGTGGTCAGCGCGCCGGTTTGGAGGGCGCCATGGACCGCGCCGCTGGCGCCGCCTTCGCTCTGCAGTTCCACCACGGAAGGCACGGTGCCCCAAATATTCTTGCGGCCCTCGGAAGACCACTGATCCGCCCATTCCCCCATGTTCGAGGACGGCGTGATCGGGTAGATGGCGCAAACCTCGTTGGTCTTATGCGCCACATAGGCCGCCGCTTCATTTCCATCAATAATAGCCACACTCTTACTCATCTTTTGACTTCTCCGTTTCTTTGGGAAAACCTTGAATACTCTCTCTTGAACAAGGATTTATTCGGGACAAAACGGGTATGTGTTAGCATATCCCCTTTGCGGGTGGCAAGCGGTATCGAAGGGGGTGGGGCGCTGATTTGTGGCAAGTGATTCCCCACAAGCGGTATGCAGAAGAATGGAAAGATGGAGATTTCCGCCTTCCGCCATTCCTCGCTTCCCTGATTCCAAGAACTTCGGTACAGTGGCTGGTGGAGAACGAGGAAGGGAGCACGATGGACCGCTTGGTGGCGCTGGCACAGGCCAATTTCTTTAAAGACTTAAGTCCAGAAAGCCGAAAGGCGCTGGCGGATCTCTGCATTCTGCGCGAGGTCAAGAAGCGCGACATTCTCTTTGCGGAGGGGGACAAGGGCCATTCCATTTACCTGCTGGCGCGGGGCGATATCCAACTTTTCAAGGCCACCCCCGAGGGCACGGAGGTGGTTATCAAGCTCATTCAGCCGGGCGAGGTTTTTGCGGAGGTGGTGCTCTTTGAGCAGGACCGGTACCCGGTATCGGCCACGGCGCTGTCCGACAGCATGGTATTCTTTTTTCCGCGCCGCGATTTGCACCAGCTTCTGGGTCGCGAAGATTTTCGCAACGACTTCATTGCCATGCTGATGCGGAAACAGCGTTACCTGGCCCAGCGGATTTATGATTTGACCACCCGCGACGTGGAGGAGCGGTTTTTCCGATTTCTGCGCGAGCACTATGCGGGGCAAACAGTCGTTCGGCTGGCGCTCTCCAAGAAAGATGTGGCGGCGGCCATTGGCACGACGCCCGAGACGCTTTCGAGGCTGATTCAGCGGCTGGAGGGGGAGGGGGTGCTGACCTGGCG
>CAZFSE010000195.1:0-6439 GCA_964521805.1 uncultured Verrucomicrobiota bacterium | reverse complement strand
CCCTCCCCCTCCAGCACCCTCGCCGCCTCGCTCTTTCCGCAGGCAATGCCTCCGGTCAAAGCCACGCACACCCCGGCTGGATCATTCCTGTTCAGCATCATCCCCCGTATACGAAAATCCCTGTTCCTTCAACGAAAGCACATGCCTCAATACGGTCATGGCCCGCTCATTGTCCTCATCAAATTCCAAGGCGCCCATCGAGGCCCGTTGGGCGGAACCCAGCGCCCCGCCCTGAAATCTCTTCTCGGCCTCCAGGGCTCTGCGTTCAGCCTCCTGCGCGTCATCGCCCGAGATCAACCGCAACAGGCGGTATTTCCGGTTGCTCCAAAGCTCCTCAAAGTGCCGGGCCCGCTCCGGGGCAAATTCAAATTTCCAAGCCGGGGAATTGGTGGACGGATTCATGATATTGGCCATGTACCGCAACTGCTGGTCGGGGGCTATGCTCGAAAACTCCCCCAGCGCATACACGTAATACCGCGTCCCACGCGCCCTCATCCAGGCCCCCAGCTCCTCCTCGGTTCCCCCAAACAGGAGGTTCACATAGTCCTGAACCCTCTCTCGAATCTCCTCCGATTCAAATTTCGGATGCAGAAGAATGGGGCATCCTCCGTAGGTCAAGATGGAGGCGCTGATGCCAAAATTGGCCAGCACCGGTTCTGGTGTTACACTCACTTTCAGCCGTTCAACAAGGCCAGCCACTTCCTCATAATAGACATTCGGCCGGCCCCACCGCTCCCGCTGGGCCAGCACATGAGCCCCCTCCACACACAACCCCGCGCCCAACAGCAAGACCACCAGCAAGAGCCTCCACCACCGCCCCCGTCCTCCCCATGCGGCAAAAAAACCCAACAGTCCTGCCGCAAACAGCGCCACAAAAACGTGGAACCTGGCAAACAAAACATAGGCCATCAAAGAAGCAATATGGAAAAATAAAAGTTGAACAAATTCGGGGTTCGATCGAAAATCTGAACACCACAGTACCACCGCCGCGAGAATCGTCAACAGCAAAATGGTGGGAAAAAGCTGGAAGGTCAAGTCCAGCGTGGCCGAATGCAAGGCCGGCACCCACATGATTCGCTGGGAAAAGGACAGCCAAGCCGGATTGGCCGGCTTCACATTCAGAAACTGGATTTTGGCGGCCAGCAGGTCCAGGAAGTGGCCATAGGAGGCGCCATAGCTCCCCGCCACCAGCAACCCGACGGCCAGCGGAATCAGGCCCGCGCCCGCCACCAGCCATCGCTGTGACGAGGGCGCCCGTTCCCGAGATCCCAGCACCTTTCTCAAAGCCACCCCCATCCACGTGCCATAGGCCAGCAACAGGGCCGGTGAAAGCGGGAACCCGTGTGCGCGCAAATAGGGATTCGTGACGCCGGCCAGGACCAACACTGCGCCTTCCAGCAAAAAGGCCCCCAGCTCATTCGGCGGCCGGGCTCCTTGCACAAAAACCAACTGCCGGGCAAACGCGGAAACGGCCCAAAGCAGTACATAGAACTGAATCATGTCCCAGAGCACCAGCGACAGCGCCAGGCAGAGCGCAGAGCCCGCCCTGGCCAGCCAAAACCTCCATCCCGCCCTCCGTCCACTCAGCGCGGCCAGCGCCAGGTGCGCGGCCAGAAAAGGCAAGGCCGTGTTTTCATGCGAGAGTTCCTGCCCCGTCGAACGGATCACACTCGCCGCCGCCACCGCATAGAAGGCCCCCGCCACAAAACCCGCCAGCCGGGACCGGGTGGACCAGCCGGCCCATAACGCCACAAAGGGAATGCCCAGGCAAAACCAAGCCACATGAATCCATCGCACCCGCGAGGCCAGCGGCAGGGCCTCGGGAAACCAGCGGGACAAGGCGGCATAGGCCCATTCCGCACCCGTGGTGTCCGTCTCCCGAACCACGATGCCTTCCGGATGCTGTATCGCCATTTCCCGATCCGGCAGGCTTCCCTTCTCCACCACCTGCCGAATGCGCCGGAAGGCCAGGGCGCTCTCCAGGGTAAAAGGCAATTCATCAGCACCCACCCACTGGGCCTGGGCCAGGAAAACCGAGCGCCGCACGCCAAGCCCCAACGCAAACAGCGCCAACAAACCTGCCAGCGCCACCCAAACGCGTGTGGCCCGGAGAACGTGCGGGCTGGACAGCCCTCTCCGTATTGTCCCTCGATCCTTCATCTCAAAACAAAAACATCTCCTGTTGGCGCGGAGGCTCCGGAACCGAAGCCTGCACCTGCGGGGATCGCGCCATCCGCTTCTGCTCTTCTGCCGTCAGCGAACGCAATTGATACTTCTCATAAAACTCCAACACCGCCGCGGAATCCTCTGGGCGGGCCTCCAGGCGCTCCCAGGCGGGAAGGCCCGGGAGATCCCGGCGAAGGCGCATCATCTTTAAATTGCGGAGAATCACCTCCCGATGCTCCTCCAACAACCGTCGAATGCGCTCCGACTCCACCTCCTCCAACCGCTCCAGCAAAGATTCCACCGTCCCAAACTTCTCCAGCAACTGGGCCGCCGTCTTCGGTCCCACCCCCGGGACCCCGGCGATATTATCCACCGTGTCTCCGGTAAGCGCCTGCCAATCCACCATTTGCTCCGGAGAAACACCTGTTTTATTTCGCACCTCCGCCGGGCCCATTGTCTCGCTCGCCTTCGAAGGAGAAACAATGACAACCTGTTGATCCACCAGCTGAAACATGTCCTTGTCGCTCGTGGCCATTACCGTTTTCATTCCACCCCTCCGGGCAGATTCCGCCAGCGAAGCCATGACATCATCCGCCTCCTGCGCCTCGTGACGGATATGAACAATCCCTGCCCGGTCCAGAAACTCTTCAATCACCGCAAACTGGGACCGCAGTTCATCCGGCATCGGTTTTCGTTGGGCCTTGTATTCCGGGCACAACTGCAGGCGCACCGCCGGAGACCCCCCATCAAAAACCACCACGAGATGCGTCGGGCTCCATACTTTTTCCAACTGCCGCAACATCCGGATAAATCCATACACCGCATTGGTCGGCTGGCCAGAATCCGTGGCCAGATCGGCGATGGCATAAAACGCACGGTAAGCGACGGCCGTTCCATCCACGAGAAGAAAGGTTGATTGTGCCATAATACATCCAGAGAGCCACTGGCCCTCCCCAAGAAGCAACTGCTGGATCTGTAAAAACGTACAGAAATACCAGGAAAGCACTCAAAAACACGACACCGCAGATTGCTCTGCGGCATCGTCGTCATTCAATTACCCATCCCCACCGACCCCATCAGGGAGTGGCTTGATCCGTCGTGGTGATTCCACCACCCGGCAAAGCCATGGACTCCGCCTTGTGAATGGGCTTGCCCGAAGGATCCACCAGGCGGGCCGTGACAAAGATCAGCAAATTCATTTTCTTGCTGTTCTGGCCTTCACTACGGAACAGCCGGCCCAGCAGGGGAATGTCACCCAAGAGCGGAATCTTGTCCTTGACCGTCACCAACTCCTCGCGAATCAACCCGCCCATGACAACCGTCTGGCCGTCCCAGATCACGATGCTGGTCGTCACATTACGACTGCTGAACACCGGCTGGGGCATGTTGAACTGATACTCCCGCTCCTGCGTCCCAATCTGAAGGCCCAAGGCAGAAAAGCGGGGAAGTTCCAGCGTGATGGTGGACCCGTACTGAATCCAGTCCACCAGTTCGGCCACTTCCGGCACCATGGTCAAGTCAATGGTGTATCCATCCGGACCCACCGTCGGGGTCACGTTCAGGATCACACCCACCTCGCGGGTCTGGAAGGATCCCGGCGTCACGGTCGGCGGCGTCACCAAGTCGCCCTGGCTTTGCACCGTCGGCTGGGTCACTTCAAACTCGGTCGGGTAAATGATCTCGCGCACCACCTGAATCTGCGCATTGACGCCACTACGCGTCGTCACGCGCGGAGCGGAAAGCAAGTCCGAACCGCCACGCTGGGAGAGCGCCTGCACCACCAGCGTCATCTCCGGGTTGGTCAGGATGCTGGAGAAGCTCAAGATACTGCCCAGCATGGTATTGTTGACGCCCTTGGTGATGGCCGAAGCCGGGCTGATCGCCGCCGTGGAACTGTCAAAGCTGAAGAACCGATTCCCCTGCGTAATGCCCTTGGGGTCCGCATTCGCCTGAATACGCTCGCGGGTTCCAATGCCGCCCAGCGAGTTCTTGTTCTGCGCGATTTCCCAATTGTCGGTAAGAATCCATTGCAGGCCCAGTTCTTCCAAGTCGCTCTGGCCCACTTCCACAAAACGCGCCTCAATTTCAACCTGGTTGGGCACCACGTTGATTTGCGCCAAAATGCGCTCAAAGATTTCCAGATTGTCCGGTGTATTCGCCACGATCAACTGGCTGATGCTGGGATTGTAGGTGATCGAGGTGCCCACCGGGAAGGGAACGCCCGACTTCTCAAAGAAATCTTTGACTTCCGAGCGCTTCATGCTGGTCTTGGAGCCCATCTCAATAAAGTCCCCGGTGCGGGCGCCTTCGTCTCCTTCGTCCTTGGACACAATCACATCCAAGATCGAGGGCTGAACGGGATACATGCGGGTGATCACCCGGCCAGAAACCACCCCAGCCGGAGTGATGATGACGGCATTGTCTTCCAGCCGGAACTTCAAGCCAGCCACTTCCGTAATGTACTTGACGGCATCAATCAGCGAAATGCGGCGCAGATTCAGGGTGATGGTCTTCACCCCTCCGCCCGACGACAGAGGTTCAGCCGCCGGTGCAAAGCCGGTATCCCCGCCAAAGCCCCACGGATCATCCGCGGCCGGTGCGGGTGCCGCAACGGGTGCGGGCGCCGAGGCGGATTCCATGCCCGGGATGTTCAGGTTCAGCACAATATTCACACCCACCCCATCCGGGTCGCCGGCAATGCTGGCCTCCACCAGGAAGTTGATGACATCCGTGATGTTGGCGGAACGGAATTCGATCGACGGAATCATGATCTTGCCCATGCGCTCGCTCAAGCGCTGGGTGGCCGTCTTGGTCTCCACCTGGCCCCGGCCAACAATTTCCTCAGGCAGGGTGACTTCATCGCGGATTGGAGGGTTCCACGCATCGCGCACTTTGCGCATCATGCCCGCCACGGATGCTTCACGTTCCTTCGTGCTGATCTTGAAGCGAATGTCCTCGATGCGCTTCAGGTAACGCATGGCATCCACATTGAATTCATCCATCAGCAAAACCTTTTCAAACAAGGCTTCACACTTGTTGTACTCCTTGAGCTTGAAGTACTCTTCGCCTTCACGGATCAGCTTGCTGATCTCCGCCCGTTTGTCCTTGTAGGCAGGCGTCTGGCTGGGAGGAACAGGAAGACTCTGGCGGTACTCTTCGCGGGCAATCTTTTTGAGCAACCCATCGACGCCCTTGTGGCCGGGGTCGGTCTTGAGAGAACGCTCTGCACTTTGACGGGCTTCGACCATGTTGCCGCGCCGGCTGTAGATATCCAACGCCAGCCGGTACTGAGCCTCCGCCAACCCCCATCGAGCCTGCTCACGCTGTTCATACGTGGCCGGACGATCCGGCAGATTCGCGAGGGTATCTTCAAACGCCTTCACCGCCGCCGGGAAATCGGAGGCGTTCAAGAGCTGGTAGCCTTTCTGCAGATTCTTCAGAGACTGCTCTTCCGAAGCCTGGCGGCGAATTTCTTCCTGCTCCGCAAACAAACGCGCCTGCTTGGCGGTCACAGGCTTGGGAGCCTCCTTGGCCGCAACCTCTTCAACCACTTCGGCGACCGGGGCCGCAACCTCGGCGGCAGGAACCTCTTCTTCCGTAAATTCCATGGCGGCCGGCTCTTCCACGGGGGCTTCCACAGGGGCACCCAACAAGGCATCCAGCTCATCCATTTCGGCCACCGGAGCCGCCGCTTCCACCGGCGCCACAACCACGGGCTCCTCAGCAACAATCACAGATTCTTCAACCACCAGAAGTTCAGCGCCCGTGCCGGGTTCTTCCACCACGGCCACCTCTTCCACCACGACACCCTCTTCGGTGGGAATCACCACCTCAACCTCTTCCACCAAAGGAGCGGATTCAGGGGCAGGAGCTGTCTCAGGGGCAGGGGCAGTCTCAACAGCCGGAGCGGATTCAACAACCTCCGCGTCAACGACTGGCGCTGTTTCCGCCGGGAGAGACTCTACGGCTGTTCCATCCGTCGCCGGCTGGGCCGTGACCGACGGTTCTGCAATAGGCGCCTCGCCAATATCGCTTAACAAGGACTCCAAGTCGGAATCCTGCGCCTGCGCCAAAACACCTGCTCCCCACATCAGCGTGGAAACCATTATTACCGTGAGTACCGCCTTGCCGACTCTCATTGTGGAAACTCCTCCTTAGGCCTGCTGCTTCGTATTATTTTGCTCAATTTTTTAAACCGTGGTTACTGAAAAACTCCACTAAAAAGGACTGGAAGCACCCTGCGGCGCCGCCCCTCCCTGCCCCATCCCTTCAC
>CAZFSE010000194.1:0-6653 GCA_964521805.1 uncultured Verrucomicrobiota bacterium | reverse complement strand
TCGCGGAGGAGGGTGAGAACGCGATCCCCCTCCCGGCGGACGGAGAGGGTGACGGTGCCCTCCACCGGTGTGTAGCGGAAGGCATTCTCCAGCAGGTTGGCCAGCACCTGTTCGATTCTTTCCGGCACGAGCAGGACGGGCAGGGGCTCCTCCGGCATTTCCAGGCGCAGAGCCGCGTGGCGGGGGCCGAAGGCGCATTCCAGACGACCGAGGATGTCTTTCAGGCAGGCGGTGTACTCCGTCTTCTCTTTTTTTCCGCGCAGGACTTCGGTATCCAGCCGGACCAGCTCGGACAGCTGGGCCACGAGGCGGATCAGGCGTTCGGCCTCAAAGCGGATGTTGCCGAGGAACCGGGTCCGGACCTCCGGCTTTTCCGCGCCGCCCTGCTCGAGCACCTCCGTGGCGCCGAGGATGGCGGTGAGCGGAGTCTTCAGTTCGTGGGCGGTGGCCGCATAAAACTCGCGGCTGGTGGTGTTCTTGCGGTCAATCTCGCCGGCCATCTGGAGAAAACTTTTTTCGAGGGCGGCGATTTCATCGTTCCCCGCGGCGGAGAGCGGGCGGGGCGGTTCTCCGCGGGCGTAGGCCTGGGCGGCATTTTGAAGGTGCCGCAGGCGCCGGGTGATGGTGCTGGCCAGCAGGATGGAGATTCCCGCGGCGAGGCTGAGGGCGATGGCCATGATCCAGCGGAAGTTGGAACGCAGATGGCTGATGGCCAGGATGATGGGCGAGGTGTGGCGCACGACGTAGGCAATGCCCAGCAGGCCCTCTTCTCCCCGGATGGGGAGGGCGACATGGTAATAGACAAATTTGCGGCTGGGGGTCAGGGCGGTTCGGGCGCCATATTTTCCGCCCATGGCTTTCTGGATTTCGGGCCATGGGGAGAGATCGGCGCCGGGGGGCGGGGCGCCTGGACTGGAGTGAAGGACGCGCCCTTGCGGCGAGAGCAGATGCAGGTCGGCCTGAAACTCAGCGGAGTATTTGCCCAAGTTCTCCTCCAGCGCGGAGAGCGGCAGAAGCGCAGAGGCGGCCAGCCGGAATTCCTCGCCAATGATGTAGGCGGAATGGATCATCTCCTGCTCCAGCGCGGTGCGCGTGAAGGAATCGAAATAGCGGACGGCGTAATGAGTCAGGACCGACAGGGGCAGGAATACGGCGGCCAGGCAGGTGAGGACGATCTTCAGGCGGAGGCTCACAGGGCCTCCAGGGCGGGATTGAGCCGGTATCCAACGCCGTAGAGGGTGGAGATGGGATCCGGTTCGGCGCGGATGGCATGGAGCTTGCGCCGCAGGCGCTTGATGCAGGCGTCGATGGCCCGGTCCGTGACGGGGTGGGCGTCATCATACACGGCGCGGATCAGCGCGGAACGGCTGAAGACGCGCCGGGGGGATTGGAGCAGAACCCGCAGGGTCTCGAACTCGAAATGGGTGAGGGGAACGGGGGTCCCGAAATAGCAAAGCTGAAAGGCGTCCGGGTCACATTCCAGCGGGCCCCATCGAAGGAGCATGGAGGTTTCCCGAGTGGGCGCGCCGGGAGCGCGCCGGAGCAGACCCTTGATCCGGGCGACGAGTTCCCGGGCGCTGAAGGGCTTGGCCATGTAGTCATCGGCGCCCATTTCGAGGCCGAGAACGCGATCGGCTTCTTCGCCGCGGCAGGTCAGCATGATGACGGGAACCTCCGGGCGGAGCTTTTTGATTTCGCCGAAGAGTTCAAGGCCTGGAATTCCTGGAAGGTTCAGGTCCAGCACGACCAGCGCCGGGGCGTTGTTTTTGAATTGATCGAGCCCCTCAGGGCCATCGAGTGCGTGGAAGACCTCAAAGCCGTGCTCCTTGAGCATGTAAAGGACGACATCGGCAATGTGTTGCTCGTCTTCGACCAGCAAAATGGCGGGCGATTTCATGAAGGTGTCCATATACCGGGCGCAGAGCCGTGTCAAGATCTGGTCAGCCCAGCAAGAGCCAGCCTGCGGCGCTATCATCCGAATCCCCCGGCCTTGCGCCGGGGTGTATTAGGCTGAGGCCCTCCCAGCCTGCTTGAAAAAGCCTCTTCCGCACCGCATGAACTGACAGAATCATGTGTGGCAGAATCATGGGGATGTGGTGTCATGCTGAGCCGCCGGGGCGCCTGCGCGCCCGGCGTGTCGAAGCATCTCCTGCCGCCCCTACTCATGCTCATACTCCTACTCATCCTCCTACTCGTACTCATCCTTCCTAACGGGAGGCCGCCTGGTGTCCACCTCCCCATTCGTTGCCTATTTTATTCGTTGCCATATTCCCATCCCCAAGAAAGCAAAGAAGATAACCCCACGGATGCCAAAGGCGACCCACGGATGCGGAGAAGCAAAAATCCTCAACCGCGCTCGGCATGACGAATACGCCGTTGTTCACTTTCTGTCATCCCGAGCCAAGTCGAGGGATCTCTTGCCGCACCCTGAGCCCCCCATGCTTCTGTCGAAAATGATTCTGTCAAAATCTAAAAATCCCCATTTTTCGCCCATTTTTCGACCAAAACCGCGATTTTTCACGATTTTCCGTCCATTTTTCGCGTTTTCGGTCAAAATTTCGCGCTTTTCAAGCCAAAACTCGCTTTTTTACTGCTCACTGGTCACTGTCTACTGGGCACTTCCCCCCTCCCCCCATTCGTTGCCCAAAAAAATGGCAAAGAAGTAACCCCACGGATGCCAAAGGCGACCCACGGATGCGGAAAAGCAAGAATTCTGCGCACACACTTCGTCGCTCACGCGTAGTCGCCCCTCCGTAGCGTCAGCGCGAAGGGGAGTATCCCCAAAGTAGTCTTTAGCCATCCGACTCCTCTCTACATAAAGACTACTTCGCTCGCCAGGCTCCAGCGAGCGGATATTCATAAATAGTTGACGCTAGGCTCTTTCAACCTTGACCAACCTCGAAGCACTTCTTTACCCTCAGGGACGAACATGGTAAGACAGCGTTGCATAAAGACTACTAAAAGTACGCCCAATAATACTGTTCGGGTCGACAGATGAAAATGACAGAATTACAGACACTCGGACTTCTGCTTGTGTTGGCCCTGGCCAGCGCCCCGATCATCTCATCGCTCAGCGTCCTTCATCAGTTCGCCCCGCGGTTGATGACGCTGAGTCAACTTAGGCGCAAGCGACTGGCGTTGAGTGTCTCAACAGCTGTGCTGGCGCCTCTTGCTCTCTTTGCACTCACGCTCTGTCGTCAGACAACAGCAGTGCTGTGGTCTGGGATCGCGGCAATTCCCGTTGTCCTTCTCGGATGCGCCGCAATTCGTCGGGTCAGGACCGTGATTGCTGAGCGGGTCGAAGACCCAACACTCGAGCCAGACTCGCGGATGCAGGCCGCGCTGGGCATCTTGAGCGCGCCTCAACGCGCGTCTAAGGTGGACCAGTGGATCTTTGGAATTGTGGTGATGGCTGTTGTCATCCTGACGATCTTGGCATGGACGCAAATCTAGAAGAACCCGAACAAGACAAATGCAGGATATTGTCGCGTAGCCGCGCCAAATCCTGATTTGCGACGTTCGCCGTCATGAAATATTCAATTAATCATTGCTACTCATGGGAGTATGATGTAAGGTATTACCCATGCAATGAGGTGTAAAATGAGTGTAGCCAAAATAGCCATCACGCTGGATAGAGAGATCCTAACCACAATCGATAGATTGGTCCGAGAGCATATGTTCCCCAATCGAAGCAGGGTTATACAAACGGCTGTACAAGAGAAGGTTGCAAAGATTGAATTTAATCGACTGGCACGAGAATGCTCAAAGCTTGACGCGAAGTCAGAGCAAAAGATGGCAGAAGAGGGAATGTCATCAGAGGTAGAATCATGGCCAGAATTTTAAGAGGGGATATATTTTGGGCGGATCTGAACCCGACAAAGGGTCATGAACAGGCGGGGATGCGACCTGTGCTTATCTTGAGCCAAGACATCTTCAATGAAAGATCCGGCACCGTCATAGCCATTGCCTTAACAAGTCAACCCCAGCGGGCAGGATTTCCGTTAACCCTTGAACTCACGAGTCTCAAGCTGACAAAGCCAACCTGGGCAAAAATAAGCCAGATTCGAACGTTATCCGTGGAACGAATCGGCAAGCGATTGGGGCATGTATCTCCTCAAGAGCTTCAACAAGTCATTGAGGGGTTGAATGAAATAATCGGCTAACAAGGGCCTCCTGTCTACTCGGAACCCGCGGGGCCGGGTTCCTCGAGCCAGAGGCCCGACGTTGGGCATGGAATTGAATGACCAAGACGATACTTCTAGTCACGGGATTGCAGCGGTCGGGTAAATCCACATTTGCCGATACCGTGGAGACCTCAGGGCTCGGATTCACTCACGTTCCGCTGGACGACTACATTGTGCCACGATCGCCGATCAACGTTTCCCGTTGTTGGGTTTTCGATCCGACACTTGTCGACTGGCCTCTTCTTGGTGAACATCTCCAGATTCTCTCCGCAGGTCACGCGTGTTACTCGCCAAAACCGGATTGGTCGAATCTGGGTAAACGCATTTCGGCCGGTGGTCCGATGGAGAGCGGGCCGGGCAGAAGGATGTTGCCGAGCAAGAATGGATTCGTCATTGCTGGCATTTATGCGTTCGCGTTCCCGTTTGATGGATGGCGGATCAAGCGGGTGTACATTGAGACGGCGGATAGCGTGCTGGCGGAGCGGATCAAGGGCCACGCGGTGGAAACCTGCGATGTGGCCAAGGCTATAGAGGGGCGTGTCGGGAGAAATGTGGGCACGATCGTCGCGCTGAAGAGTCAGGCAGACCTCGTGATCGATGGGACAGCACCGTCACATGAGCAGGTCAGCAAGGTGAACGCGCTGTTGGGATGCCTGCATGGAGAACTGGGGCATAGGGGACACATCTAAAATTGTAAAATTTAAAGACTTGAGGGAGTGTTGGGGAACAGGGATGGGCGGGCACGGCAAGACCTATAGCCAAATGGAAATCCAGCTTTTTTGTGCCGTGGCGTTCGTTGGCGGCCATGGCGGCCCCGCCGTCCCTCTCCGCAACGAAGATGGACCGATTCAAGACGCCAGCGAAGCCATTACGGACCGCGAGCCGCGGTCTCTCCCGGATTGTGCCACATACCCTTGCCCGCTTTTTGGAACAATTCTTGGATTGCGGGATTGGCGCGTTGGAATATACTCTTCACCGGATGCCCTCCTCTGTTTGCTTGAGGCGGCTGAATGGCCGACCTCGTTTTGAGCAGTATCGCTCGCGTCACCCCGGCTTGTCGGGGATGGCTGGGAGGTCATCCACTGATTTAGGAGGGCCTCCCAGTGAAGGCGGGGAAGCTCAGCGAGCGTCGCTTAAGAGCTCCCTCGCCTCCCCGCCATTCACTGGGAACAAATGGTATTAGCGTACGTCGCACCCGAGGCGGGCGCGCCGTCCGCTCACCCGTAATGTTGGTTTTGAAATGACAGAGGGAGACAGGCATGCCCCGCGAACTGGCAAATCTGGTTGACGCGTTGATCCCCGGCATCATCGGTGTCGTGATCCTTCTGTTCCCGAGAGCATTTGCGGGGAACAATGCGCCGGAGGGACGACGCGACAAGATCAAGAAATTCGGATGGATACTCATCTGCATCAGTTTGGGCTATATCATGCTGAAACAGATATCAAGGGCCATTCGAGTCACATCTCAATAAGTAAAATATAAGACGTGCGCGTGTGTCGGGAAAATGGAAACAGCGCCGACGGTGTTGAGTTGTAGGAGAAGGGAATGGGGACAAAACGAGTGAAACCACACGGCACTATATTTCATTATATAGAGGGAATGTGAGCAGCAGGGAGACCTGGAAATTAGCGAAATGCCTGAGTAATCCCCCATCGGCGCAGTGTGTGCCGCGCCTTGGAACACCCATCGCCCTACCCGCCTGACACAAGCCGTGCGGAATGGGTACGCACAATAACACAGTAATTAATGGGTTCGTTATGCCAGTCGCCAACCATAAGAAACTTGCGGATGCTCTCGAGCGAGCCACAAAAGCCCCGCCGAAGTGGGGGCGTATTTTATTTGTTGCCATCCATTCCCATGATTCTGCCAAAAATGATTCTGTCAAAATCCCAAAAAGCGTTGGAACAACTAGTCCATCCGACTAATGATACCGCCTTGACGATGTACACACATTAAATGTACATTATGAGGATGAGATACGAGTGGGATCCAGCAAAAAATGAATGGTTAAAGAGGGAGAGACGCATATCTTTTGAACAGATTGTGTTTCATCTCTCACAGGGGGACATATGGAAGACAGCGGATCATCCAGATCAGAAGGCATATCCTGGTCAAAAGATTTATTTCGTAGTTGTTGATGACGATATTTACCTCGTTCCGCATGTCATTGAGGATGATTATGTTTTCCTGAAAACAATAATTCCAAGCAGGAAGGCAACTCGTGATTACAAAAAAGGCGGTGATGATCATGAAACTTGATAAAGAAGAAAAAGAGATGCTGGAAGCATACGAAAATGGGAAGATGCATCTTTCCACCCCTTCAAAAAAAGAGAAAGCGGCCATTAAAGTTATGGCTGAACGAACCTTTCGCAAGAATCGACGGGTTACAATTCGGCTGTACGACCATGATTTGAAGGGCATTCAGAAAAAGGCCATGGCAAAAGGCATGCCCTACCAAACACTGATTT
>CAZFSE010000193.1:0-6663 GCA_964521805.1 uncultured Verrucomicrobiota bacterium | reverse complement strand
TCGGGGTGCGGGGCAGAAGAGCCACCGCGGCCTCCCATTGCCCGGCCACATCAGCAGGCAAATCGGCGGCCAAATTCAGCACATCCTGATACTCATAGCCCTCGATCAAATTCAACAGCAGATAGCCATCCGTCAAGGTTTCCACATATTGGCCGACCACGGACAGCCGCAGATTCACGGGCTGGTCCGGATCGAACACCAGCCGTTGTTGCAGGGAGGGCGGCGCGCCAGGGAAGGTGTAGGTGGTGCCCGGGGTTTGGCGCTGAGCCAGGCCGGACGCCTCCATCTGCTGAACCACGGCCAGATCCAGCGCCGCTCCGCGCCGCACCAGCGGGTCAATCAGCTTGACGCTGTCGCCCCCGCCTTTTGCGGCGGACTGCTGATAGACCACATCCACGCTGAGCTGATCATGCACATCCGGCAGGCCCGAGTTGGCGGGGGATACATAGAGCGTCTCCGCCAGCTTCAGGGTGGGGACGTCATCGGGCCAGGCCACCGCATACGTGTAGTCAATGGGAGTGCCGGTGTACCCTCCGCTCAACCAGGGAACCAGCGTGCTGACCGCGGGCTGGGTGGCCAGCGCCGGGAAGAAGAAGGTGTCTTGAAAGGCGTACCAGAAATGCATGACAAGATTCGTGGGCCCGCCATTGTTGCCCGCCGCCTTCGCCCACCAGGCGAGCTTGCGATCGCGCCAGCCGGGGCCGGACAGGCAGGCATTGCTGGGGTTGTTCGCGTGCGGCATGGCCGCCAGCGGCATCGGGGGCTGAACCAGGATGCCGGCCTTCAGCCCATTGGTGAAGGCGGGGAAGAAGGAATTGGTGGGAACCACGCCAAACACCTTCATGGCCGGCGCGCCATCCTGGCTGTATTGCACCAGCACAAACGGCGGCGAACTGCGCGAAGAGCCCGGCTGATTCAGATCAGACCGCAACGCATACGCCACGCCGCCGAGCATCAAGGCATGTTCCTCGTTTGGATTGAAGCCGGGGCGCGACGGATCATTTTGGACATAGACCAGGGCATCCGGTGAAGAGGCGAAGCTGACTCCAGTATCCACGTATTCATTGATCACCGTCAAGGTCCGGTTGGAAAGGTCGCTGATATTGACCCACACTCCACCCGCGTTGGTTGCGGCATTATTATGGCCGGAATGGTCCGACAGCAGATTGTTGGTCCCCTCCTCCATGCAATAATAGGCCAGCAGGCCCCCCTCCGCTCCGCCAGAATTCAGGGCCAGGTCAACCCCGATATCCGCCTGACCGCGGGCCACATTCCAAACGCGCACCTCATCCAGGCGGCCCTGATAGTAGAAATCCGCCAGTTGCCCGGCCCGCGCCATCGCCAGCATACCCGTGCCGGAATGGGCGACCCCGTGCTTCGAGGTGGAACTCCCCGCCACGGGCCGGCGTCCCACACAACCGCCATTGATGTAGAACGACAGCTCTTGCGCGTCATACGAAAACGACACGGCCGCATGCGACCATTGCCCGGCGGCCAGCGGCTGGCTGGAGTAGTAGTAGTTACTGTGGGCGCCGTCATAATAATACAGCAAGTTGCTCGACAACCCAAAGTTGTACTCCTGATTGCCCTTCGCCATCAGGGCCTGCCGCCCGCCGGCCACATTGGGATAGACCCAGGCTTCCAGCGTGAAGTTGGACGACAGGACCGCCCCGCTTCCGGCAAGGGCATAATGTGAACTGCCAAACTCCAGCGCCCAGTGGTTGGTGACCGTCAGGTTCCACAGGGTGGTCCCCCGAACATCGGAAGCGCCTGCGCTCCCGCGCCCGCCCGCAATCACGATCTGCGGCACGGCATGAAGATCAGGCCACCGCCCGAAATAGCGCTCCACCCTGGAGGGATAATAGACCCGGTTCGGCATGTCGGCGTTGGGTGACGCATTCGCCCACCAGACCTCCAGAATCCCATTGGAATGCACCGGGAAGATGTGCGACGAGGCGCTGGCCATCGTCGAGCTGGGGTAGGCATACAGATTCGCATTGTAGCTGTCGCCATGCCGGGTATAGACATATCCTGGGAACTCCATCCAGCTCGCCGTCGAGCTGTCCGCCTCGGTCCCGCCCATCGGGAAGCCCGACACCCACGCAGGCCCGTTCACCAGTAGAAGCTGTTTATGCGCCACCTGATCGCTGGCCATATCACCATGGCCATCGCTCATCGGATAGCACGCCACCAGGCCCGGCTCCCTCCCGGACAACGGCTGGGTCATCAGGGCCACAATCGCCTGCTCCGTAAGCGCATGGTCCCAGATACGAATTTCATCCAGCACGCCCATGAAATAGGACGAGGTCCTCGTGCCCGGCCAGGAGCCCAGGCTGTCGTACCCCACCCTCCAGTATCCATTGAAGGCCACCATGGTCGTCAGATTCGTGCCCGCCAAGACGCCGTCCATATACAGCCGCAGAGCCCCTCCGTCGCACACCGCGGCGGCATGATGCCATACGCCGTCGTTGTATGAGTTCGACGTGATGACGCACACCGAATGATCCCCGCCGAAATACATGCGCCCGGCATTGTCCATGTAGAGATGCCGGTCATACGAGGAACTGGCGCCATCCATCTTGTCGCCAAAACCAATCAGCTTGCCCCCCTGCGTGCTCGTGGTGCGGAAGGTGACCTCGAGAGTGAAGTTGCTGGGCGCGGCCTCCTGGTAGCGGCGCGTGGCATACGTGTTGGACCCATTGAACTGCAAGGCATACGAATTGACGCTGTACGGCTCAATCTCCTGTCCGATGGGCCAGGGCCGTGGTTCCAGATTGAATTCATGCGGGTCATTGTGCCGCACCGCCTGCAAGACATCGAACCAGACATTGCTGTGCGTGGAATACTGAACCAGCGCCCGCCCGGCCTGGCTCATGGAGATGAACTGCTGGTCGGCGGATACCAGCGCATTGTTGTCCGGCTCTTGGAACGGAATCTGCACGGTATATTCCGATGGCACCAGAATGGGCGTTCCGGAGGGCTCCTGGCCGCTGATGACAAAACGCTGGGGGCTCACCGGCCAGTCAATTTCATACCAGTCAATCTCGAACGGCCACGTCACCCCGCGATTGTCCATGTGCTCCCAGTAGATCTCCACATCCCAGGGATTGCCGAGCGATTTTTGCACACCATAGACCCAGTTGTACTTCGGGCCTTGAATGCCCACCTGATACACCTTGCCATCCGGCCCGGCCCCCGCCGTGATATTGGGAATCAGGTCGGTGGTCCCATAGTAAAGATCCTGCGGAAGAAGCCGCGAGCCCAGAGCCACCTTTTGCTCGATGTGCTGGGGCGGAAGCACCTGGATCGGCTGGGCGCCCAGCGAGCGATCGTAATTGCCGTCCGCGAAGTACTCCAGCAGAGCCGACCCCTCCACCCCCACCGCTCGAATGATCTTGTTGGCGCCATCGCCATCAATCCACACCCCATTCAGCAACTGGGTGGTAATGGCCCAATGCCCCTGGGCATCCAGATTGCTACTCACCATCATCGTCGGGCGGTGAATGATGTTGTTGTAGTGGATCGCGGCAAAGATCTCCTGCCCATTGTTGGCCGTGAGCGCCACCGCCGGCGCATTGTACGGAGATTCGGTCCAGAACACGCGGGCCGGGCGGCCCTTGGGCACATCGGAAATCGTGTAGACCACCCGGATGACACCGGCGGTCGTCTGCCAGTTGAGCACCACGTTGCCGCCGGCGGCGGCCACCACCTGGCACAGGCTGGGCAGATAAATCACCGCCCCCGCCGGATTGGTGCTCATGTAGTACGCGGCGGGATTATTGCCCACCTGCACCGGCACAAAGCCCACCGGAGGCTGGTTGGTGCTGAGAATGCCGTCCGGGAAGGGAATGATGTCGCCCAACTGAAACTGCGCCACCAGGGATTCGACCGGCTGGCCGAAGGAACTCATGTTCAGAATCACGCCTTGAGCCCCGGGAGAGCGGTAGACCACGGAGGTCGTCAGCGTGCCGGACACCGTCAGCAGATTGGTCAGGGTCGTGCCATGAAAGGCATGAATCGCGGCATTGGTCCAATTGGGCCCATAATAGTTGGTGCCGGTATGGAGGGAAAACACGTTCTTGTAGTCCACCGTCAACTGAGGTGTCTCACTGGCAAAAGCCAGCGTTCCGGCAAGGACAACAATCGAAAACAACAGCCCGGACGACTTGCGCATGGCAGTCCTCCCTTTGTCAGTTATGAATGCAGGCAATCACGCGGTCTTTCAAATCTCATCAAGGCTAGCGGTTTAAGGGGAAAAAGAACGCGCCCTCTTCGCAGTTGTTCCACGTCACGACCTGCCCCTTGAAGCCCGGAATCGTGATCGCGCCCATGTTATCCCCCTTGATGTTCCAGCCGCCAATCGTAACGTCCAAATCGCCCCGGTTGAAGAAAAAGACGAACCCATCAGAGGAGAGCGCCGCGCCCTTCGTCAACGTCTGCTTGGCCCCGTAAATGTTGATCTGTCCATAGGCGTCCAGTCCTCCAAAAACCGTGGCCTTATTGTACACCGTTACGCCCTCGTCCATTTGCGCCGGAGCGGCGGCACGGAAGGAATGCTGAATTTCTGCGCCCCCATACCCGATAATCAAGCTGTTGAAGGTGGCATAATCACCGTTGCAGGTCATCCCATGATTGACCGTCAACCCCTGGTTGGCGGTCAGTGCGCCGTTGTTCACCGTCAGCGTGCCGCTGTTCACCGCCACATTGCCAGCCAGCGTCGCCCCCCCCGCCACCGTCAGGCCATTGCTGACCGTTGCGCCGCCGGAAAGAACCGCGCCCCCTTGATTGGTCAGCCCGCCGCTGATCACCGCGCCGCCGCTTGCGGTCAGCCCCTGATTGGCCGTCAGGCGCCCACTGCTCACCTGCGCCCCGCCCGACTGCACCTGCAAGCCGCCATTGACAGTGAACCCGCCGGTCGCGCCCTCCGCGGAGGTGGCGCTCTTGGCATGAAACGCATAGGGGGCGCTGACGATTTGCTGGCGCGGCGCCATCGCCGTCCCGTGCCCCTGCACCGTCAATTCCAGGAAGCGGTTTGCGCCGGCAAAGGTGTCCGCGAGCGAAGCCGCCGACCCACCCAGCGAAGTGCCCTCGTCATTGAGCAACACATTGAAGACCCCTTCCGCATTGCAGTAAACCGGAAACATCCGCCCCCAGATCAAGGTGCCGCCGGTGAGGTTGTCATAGATTCGGAACTCCACCTGCTGAATGCCCATCAGAGGCCCCCCGGTCCCCCCGCCCGCGGAGGGATCATACAGCCGCCCCTGAAAATTGATGACCACCGGCACACTCTGCGCCCCAGCGGGCACAACAGCCGCCATACACAAGACCAACAGCACAGACAGGAAGACACGACGGACCAATAGCATTCTCATGGCTTGTTTTCTCCTTGTTAACAGCTGGGCATAAAGTGAATGGCAAGCAGAATAATTCATTGCAGGCCATTCAATCTGGTGGTGGGTATTCGCACAACGGAATCGGATGCTATAGCCGGCCCCTTTCACCGTCAAGCCGATTCAAGCCGACACACAAATACTACTTCGCCGCCCAGTCTCCAAGGATCTGAGGCTCATAACCAGTTGACACCAGGCCTGTTCAACCTTGACCAACTCAGGCATCCGCCAGTACCCTCAAGGGCGAACATGACAAGGTGGCCGTTGCATCAAGACGACTTGAAGTACGCCCAAGAATACTGTTATGTCGGCAAGAGATTACTGAGGAAATGCATGCCCGATAAGGAAGCCACAGCCCGAATCAAGATCAACCAATTTGCCGTATAGGGGAACCATGACCAAACCTCAGAAATCCACCGTTCATGTTAATGGGAAACCCTTAACAACGCAGATTTTAAACCCCTCGAATTCGAGGGGTTTAGAAATCGGGCCGGGCTGAACAGTTTTGTGCTTACTCCAGCCCAGTGGATACAAACCACCCATGCTGTCGGCATCATTTCGCGATCCGGCCGCTATGGCGGCACCTTTGCTCACAAAGACATCGCCTTCGAGTTCGCCTCGTGGATTTCCGTCGAGTTTAAACTCTTCCTCATCAAGGAATTCCAGCGGCTCAAGGAGGACGAGAATAGCCGTCTCTCGATCGCCTGGAACCTCCAGCGGACCCTGGCCAAGGTCAACTACCGCATCCACACCGACGCCATCAGGGACGCCTTGCTCCCTGCCGCGGTCACCAAAGCTCAGGCGGCCATCGTCTATGCCAATGAAGCCGATCTGCTGAATGTCGCCCTTTTCGGGCAGACCGCCAAGCAGTGGCGGGACGCGCATCCCGATGCGGACGGCAATATCCGCGACCAGGCCACGCTCGAGCAACTGGTGGTCCTCAGCAATCTGGAAAGCCTCAACTCCGTGCTGATCCGCCAGGACTTGCCCCAGTCGGAACGGTTGGTCTCACTGAACCAGATCGCCATCACGCAAATGCGGTCCCTGCTCACAAGCGTTTCCATGAAACAGTTGAAGGGATAGCCACATAAAGTACAAGGAACACAAAACAGTGTTTGTGACATCTGTACTACTATCCGTCGTTTTCTTGTTTTTCTGACAAGTGACAGGCGAGAGAGCGGGAAGTGACGCGTTTGACGCGCAAAACAAGGGCACAAAAGTGGCGCGCCTGGCAGGGCTCGAACCTGCGACCCTGGGATTAGAAATCCCATGC
>CAZFSE010000192.1:0-6675 GCA_964521805.1 uncultured Verrucomicrobiota bacterium | reverse complement strand
GCCCCCGCCCCTGCCCTTCGATCACCTTCCCAATTTGAAGAGCGAGCCGGTGCGACCAGGTGGGCGATCCAAACTGGTCATTGACCACGCGCAAGGGCTTGTCCGGCGCGGAGACCGCCCGCTTGAGCATGGTCTTCAGAAAGTTCCGCCCGTTTGCCCCATACAGCCAGGCCGTGCGCAATATGGCATAACGATCCGTGGCCGCCTTGATGGCCAGCTCTCCCTCCAACTTGGTGATCCCATAAAAAGTGCCCGGCATGGCGGGGTCCTCTTCAAGATAAGGATCAGGAACCGGGCGAAGCCCATCAAACACATAGTCCGTCGAAACATGCACCAGCCAGGCGCCTGCCTTCTCCACGGCTTGCGCCAGATTTTTCGGCCCTGCGGCATTGACCTGCCGGGCGTTCTCCCGGTCGGTCTCGCACGCATCCACCGCCGTGTAGGCCGCACAGTTGACCACCACCTCCGGTTGAAAGGCGCTCATCGCCTGCTCAACGGAGTCCACAGAAGTGATATTCAGCACGGGCAGATCCAGGCCGCGGCATTCGTGCCGCTCGCCCAGCACGCGCATGCAATCAAACCCCAGTTGCCCTGCTGATCCGGCTATCAGTATCTTCATCGTGCGGGCCTCAATCCAATTCATCCAGCGCCCGTGCGCGCAACCTCACGGCCTGCGGCTTGATCTTCCAGATCTTGCGGGCATAGTCGCCCACCGCACGGTCGCTGGAGAACTTGCCCATCCGCGCCACATTCAGCACCGCCTTTTCGGCCCACGCCTCAGGGTGCTGGTACAGGGCGGAGACACGGTCCTGCGCATCCACATACTCGCGGTAATCCGCCAGGTGCAGATAGTAGTCCCCCCACTCCATCAGCAGGCGGTAAATATCGGCAAAGCGCCCCGCTTCGCCCGCCTCAAAGTCGTTGCCACGGATCGCATCCAGCACGCCGCGTAACTCGTCATCGCGCTGATAGAACTCCCAGGGCTTGTAACTCCCCTCCGCCTGCAGTCGCTCGATCGCCTCCGCGCGCAGGCCAAAGATGAAGATGTTGTCCAACCCCACCTCCTCGGCAATTTCAATGTTGGCCCCATCCCAGGTTCCGATCGTCAGCGCGCCATTGAGCGCCAGCTTCATGTTGCCCGTTCCAGAGGCCTCTTTGCCGGCCGTGGAAATCTGCTCGGATAAATCGGCCGCCGGCACGATCCGCTCCGCCAGCGACACATTGTAATCCGGCAGGAACACCACCTTGAGCCGGTCGCGCACCGACGGGTCTTGGTTCACCACCTCGCCCATCGTGTTGATCAGCTTGATGATCAGCTTGGCCATGTGGTAGCCCGGCGCGGCCTTCGCGCCAAAGACAAACGTGCGCGGCACCATCTCCAGGCCGGGGTTTGCTTTCAGGCGGCGATACAGGGTGATGATATGCAGGACATTGAGCAACTGGCGCTTGTACTCGTGCAGGCGCTTGATCTGCACATCAAACAGGCTGTCCGGATCCACATGAATCCCCGTCTGTTGCGCAATCAACTTCGCCAGTTGCACCTTGTTGTCACGCTTCACACGCAGGAAGCGGCGCTGGAAGTCACGGTTCCTGGCGTAACGCTCCAGACGGCGCAACTCATCCAGATTGCGCACCCATTTGTCGCCAATGGTCTCGGTGATCAAATCCGCCAACCCCGGATTGCATTGCAACAGCCAGCGGCGCTGGGTCACCCCGTTGGTGATGTTCAGAAACTTCCTGGGCCACAGCTTCGCGAAATCAGGGACTACGGATCGCTTGAGCAATTGCGTGTGCAACTGTGCAACCCCATTGACGGCATGACTGCCCACGATCGCCAGATGCGCCATGCGCACCTGCTTGGGCTCGCTTTCTTCGATCAATGACAAGCGGCGGAGGCGGTCGCCATCACCGGGATACAGCTCCGCCACGCCCTGCAAAAATCGCGCGTTGATTTCGTAAATGATTTGAAGATGCCGGGGCAGGACTTGCTCCAGCAAGGGCACCGGCCAGCGCTCAAGCGCCTCGGGCAACAGGGTGTGATTGGTATAGCCCAGCGACGCCTGCGTGATCTCCCACGCGGTGTCCCACGGGAGAGAGGCCTCGTCCACAAAGTAGCGCATCAGCTCCGCCACGGTCAGGGCGGGATGGGTGTCGTTGAGCTGAAGGGCGTTCTTCGCGGCGAACGACCGGAAGTTGCTGTGGTTTTTCTTGTAGCGCCGGATGATATCCCGGACGGAGCAAGCCACCAGGAAATACTCCTGGATCAGGCGGAGGGCCTTTCCGGCGTGTGTGTTCTCGGAGGGATACAGAACCTTCGTCACCGTCTCCGCCCAGTTCTTTTCCTCAACGGCCTTGATGTATTCGCCCTGGTTGAACACATCCAGCCGGAAGCCCTCGGCGGCGCGCGAACTCCAGAGCCGCAGAATATTGACGTTGTTGACCTGGTAGCCGATCACCGGAAAATCATACGGCACCCCCTCGAACATCTGCCAGTCCACCCAGACCGGATGGGGCGCGCCTTTGCGGTCCGGCAGATTCATCACCCGTCCATACACCATCACCGGCACCGCATATTCCGGGCGGACCATCTCCCAGGGGGAGCCATACTTCAGCCAGCTGTCCGGGCGCTCCGTCTGCCACCCGTCATAAAACTCCTGCCGGAACATGCCATGCTCATAGCGGAGTCCATAGCCATATCCCGGATACTCCATTGTGGCCATGGAATCCAGGTAGCAGGCCGCCAGACGCCCAAGACCGCCGTTGCCCAGCCCGGCATCGGGCTCCTCAGAGCAGAATGCTTCCACATCCAACCCCAAGCTCTTGATGGCCGCCCTCGTGGCATCCCAAATGCCCAGCGACAGCAAGTTGCTCGACAGCAAGCGGCCCACCAGGAACTCCATCGAGAGGTAATAGGCCCGCTTGACGTCTCGGTCCAAGTACTCCCGCTGAGTCGTGATCATCCGGTCCACCGCATAATCACGCACCGCATGGGAGAGGCTGTACAGCTTGTCATAGGTGGTCGCCGTGCGCAGATCCTTGCACCGGGAATACTTCAAATGAAAATAAACGCGCTCCAGAATGTCCTGTGCGCTGGCTCGCGACGCTGTGGTTTTTTTGGAAGCCGCTTTCTTGGATGCGCCTGCCTTTTTCATCGTTCACCTGCTGTTGGGTTGTTCAACCAGCCATCTTCACGGCGCCAGGCGAGTCTTGCTCCACCCGGTCTCCGTTCGCTCATACACAAAGCGGTCATGCAAACGCGCCGGACGGCCCTGCCAGAATTCAACCCGGTCCGGCCGCACCAGGTACCCGCCCCAATGTGGCGGCAAAGGAACCTCCTGGCCATGAAACTTCTCGTCGTAGTGCCGGAGGGCATCATCAAATTCCTTCCGCGACGCCAGCGGCGTGCTCTGCTTGGAGGCCCAGGCCCCAATCCGGCTCGCGCGCAGGCGGCTCTGAAAATAGGCGTTGGATTCCTCCCAGCTCACCTTCTCCACACGCCCCTCCACCCGCACCTGCCGAAGCAATTCATTCCAGTGAATCGCCAGCGCCGCATAGGGCGTTTGCTCCAGCTCGCGCCCCTTGCGCCCGTTGGTGTGCGTGTAAAAAACAAAGCCGCGCTCATCCACCTTTTTCAAGAGCATCAGCCGCACCGCCGGACGCCCCTCCGGCGTCACGGTGGCCACGGTCATCGAGTCCGGCCAAAAACAGCCCGCCCGCTTGGCAAAAGCAAACCACCGCTTGAATTGTTCAATCGGATCATCCTGCAAGTTCTTTGCGTCCAACCCCCTCAACAAACCGGGAATGGACAGCATCTTCGTGAAAATGGACATGGCCCATACCATTGGCCATTCATCAGAAAAAGTCAATCCTCCCGGATTTTCGTTCTGTTGATGCAACAGAACGAAAATCCGGGTGGAGACTAACAGGCGGAGACGTGGACAAAAGCTCTACTCTTGCCGGAGCGTCAGCGACCGGCAAGCGGAAACCAGGCGCCTGACTCGTCCCCTCCTCCTCCATCAGCCAGGCACAGTCGAGGATACCCAGGGGCGGCAGGAGATGCTTCGACACGCCGGGGGCGCATGCGCCCCGGCGGCTCAGCATGACAGACGGGTTTGACTGGGAGCATTCTACTCCCGTCTGTGCCAAAAGAACCAAATTGACGATGTCAGCGTCGCAAGCTTCAGTCCCCCGGCCTCCTGATCCAATGTGCATTTCCCCATCAATATCCCCAGTTTGAATAGGAGGCCCTGCTCTCACGGGGCCTGCACGGTGATCCGGTAAAAGCCTTGTGAGCCGCTGGCGACGGGCGCCAGGGTCATCCAGCCGCCCGGCAGGCCAGGCTGGTTCGTCAGGCCAGGGACGCCCTGCCAAGAATTCGACAGGACATCCTCTTTGTATTGCAGGCTGTACACCCGCGCGGTGGAACAGGCAAAGCGAACCGCCAGCGAGGGGTCCAGGGAAAAACCGGCGGCCTGAAAAAACGATTGCCCATTGGTGGGAACCGTCAGTGCCACCCATTCGTGCTGATTGGCATATCCATCCCCATCACCATCCTCAACCGCTACAACATGGCTCGTCGCATTCAACCCATACTGCTGATACCAGCCATCCGGCACGCCATCCTCATTGGAATCCGCATTCCACGGATTATACTCATCCGCCCCGATGTCCCACGCCGCGCCCACCGGCCGCAGATCCCCATCGAGATCATCGCTGAAGTCTGCCACCAAACATCCTCGGTCAATCACACTCGTGACACCCGGCTTGATGTGCAAGTTCCCGTTAGTCAGATGGACAAACCACCCGCTCTGAATGCTCTCCTGGTTGTTGGACCGCACGGCGGCAGGCGCTCCATCGCGAAGCGTGATGCCTCCATTGACCAGATTATTGCGAAACATCAGGTTCGATGATCCACTGAACCGGTACTCGATGGGCGCCCAGTACGGCACCACAACGGTGTTGTTGTCCACCTTGACACTACACGCCGATTCCAGGCCAAGCCCCACATCGGTGTTGGGCCCATCGCCGTTGTTGTAAATAAAATTGTTGCGAATCACGCTGGTCCCTCCCTCATGCCCATCGGCCCAGCCCAAACCCTATCCCCCGGTCGCAGTGCAAAATGATGTTGCGCTCCACCCGCACATTCTGCGGACGCGTGGTGTTCCGTTTCCAAAAATGGATGGCATGCTCGGCATACCCATCCGTGGCGCGGATATACCGGAACAGATTATCCGTCACCACCCAGTTGGCCGCCTTGTGCACATCAATCCCGCCCGTATAGAACTGATAAGCCCAGCGGTTGGTGAACTCAAACAAGCAGAACTCCACCCGCCCATCCGTCACGCCCTCCGGATCGCCATCAGCAGAAGTGCCCTTGATGAACTGCTCATTGCAATTGACGATCCGGCAATTATGCACCCAGAGATTCGAGGCATTGTAAGGTTCCTGCCCATGGGCCTGAATGCCGTGATAAAGGCACCAGCCAAAGGTCATGTCCGCAATCGTCACCTGCGAGGCCGTCACCCAAAAGACATGCTCCAGCGAAGCAGACGGCCCCTCATCCGGCCCGCGAATCACCACGGCGTCCCGGTCGCCGCTCAGACTCCGGACAATCACGCGGTCACACGTGATAGGCAGGGCCCAGGTGTTCAACACATACGTCCCATTCGAGACCAGCACCGTCGCCGGAACCCCGGCGGCATTGATGGAGGCAAAGGCGTTCTGAAGGGCCGAAACCGTGCCCACACGGTAAATCGTTCCCGTGGTCAGCGAGATCGGCTCGCCATACCCCGGAGCCCCCTCCACCCGTGAAAGGAATCCCAACACCCCCATCAGAATGATCCACCGCTTCATGTAAACTCCTTGGTCTTTTCGCCCCTTTTACAGCACCTATCATGCCGAAACACGCATTTTCAGACGGATTTCGTCATTGAACATACCCGCCCGTCCTGCTATGCATGGAACCGCGCTCTCAGTATAGCAACTACATAACAAAGGAATGGTATTACTGAATGAATAACCGCCGTGTCATTTCCATCATAGCCGCCATCGCGGCGATTCTAGCGACCCTGTCCTGCTACCGCTCGGACATCCGCTCCACACGGATCAGCGTTCCCTCCATGACGGATGCCCGGTCCATCCGCATCGTGACGAATGCGGCCCTGGATGAAGTGATCGGAAAATACGATGGCAACCAAAATGCCGCGGAAGTGAATCTCGCCACCCAGGTCATCCTATATCATGAAAGCCAAGCCTTGCTGTCCAAGGAATACCAGCGCCAGCTGGTGGCGCGTATCGCGGAAGTGGGCTACAAGGCCCACGTGGTGAGCGTCCGGCATAACCCGCCGCCTCCCGTCCCGACGATTGATGGACCCGTTCAAATGTGGCCCGGACGCTTTACCGCCACGATCGCCGTTTCCGGCCTGGAGAAAAACGTGGATGCCAATATTGTACTGAACGCCATTGCCTATGCCCGCGCAGGCCGTGATCATCCGCAGATTGCCGTCCATCCCTCATCCCACAGCCTGGACATCACCTTCGACAGCCAGCGGCTTTCAACAAAAAACATCGAATATGCCATCGCGTGCGCGGGCTTTTCCGCCAATGGCACGCCGGCCAAACTGGGGCAAAAAGACGCGCCTCCACATGGCTGGACCCCCGTCGCCCTTTAAGCGG
>CAZFSE010000191.1:0-6860 GCA_964521805.1 uncultured Verrucomicrobiota bacterium | reverse complement strand
GGTGGAACGTGCTTCTTCCGTCTTGAAGTCGCCCGCCGCGCGCGGGCGTGGATTGAAACTTCACTGAAACGCCCTCCATTCGGCCATGTCCGGTCGCCCGCCGCGCGCGGGCGTGGATTGAAACGTCGGGGAGTTGGTACATTATCCTGCCTCCTTCCGTCGCCCGCCGCGCGCGGGCGTGGGTTATGAGAACGCCATGCTGAAAGTACCGGAACGTGGCGGGTTGACAGGGGGGGCTTGATGGACCAAATTGATTCCCATGGCAACATTGACGACGGGGTCCATCGGGTCCATGAGGGCAGAATGAAGATTGCGATATTAGCGGATGACGGGATTGGCTATGTGCGCCCGATGGCCGAGGGCCTGGCTCGCCTGCTGTCGGAGGCGGGGGCCGAGCCACGGATGTACAGGAAAGCCCTGTGCCTTTTGAACCGGGCGGTTTCCGGTTCGCCCGGGGTGGCGGGGCTGAAGCGGACGGCCAAGGCGTGCCTTTCTCCGCTGTATTTCCAGGGGTTGAAATCGTGCTCCGCCATCATCGTGGTTCAGCACTTGCGCGATGCCTTCCGGGATGCGCTGGCCCTGGAGGCGGTGCGCGACGCCGCGCCGGATGTGCCCATCATCCTCTATGACTTGGTGTATCTGCCCACCGTGGGCCTCTGGGGGCCCTGGCTGGAGCCGGGCGGCGGGCACATGACGGGCCTGGACCGGTACGACTGGTATCTGGCCGCGTCCATGCGCAACCGGTGCCCCTTGCCGCGTGGCGAGCATCCCTGCACCCAGATTGGTTTGCAGTTGGATGATGGCACCCTGTTCCCTGAACAGGCGGGGCGTATCGTCGCCCTGGTGGATTTTGAGCGCCCAGCCTATCCGGAGGAGCGCGCCCTGCAACTGCGCGCGCTACAGGCCACCGGAACGGAGTTCATCGAGCTGAAGGGGACTTATTCCTTGCAGGAGATTCGCACGATTTACCGGCGTTGCCGCCTCTATTTTCTGGCGCATATGGAAAGTTTTGGCCTGCCGATTTGCGAGTTGCAGGCGTGCGGAAGCAAGGTCTTCACACCCAAGGCCTCGTGGTGCGATGCGCACCGCCTGGATGATGCCACGACGGAGTCGCGGAAACTGCCGTCCAATATCGTTTGCTATGAAAATAACGTCGACCGGCTTGTGCAGGAGATCGAGCGGGTGAAAACCGAAGGCTCGCCCGCCGAGGTGGTGCATCATTTTCTGCGTGATCATCCGCAGTTCTTCAGAGGTGACCTGCCCGCCGTAAGAACATTCCTGGGCCGGTTGGAGAGCGGCGAGATTCACGCCCGCTTGCATGAACAGCACGCCGGACTGCTGGGGCGTGTGCAGGTCCGCCCGGAAGATTGACGCGAACGCATGGTCGCCAGCAGGTCTAAACGCCTCCAGAGGAGGATAAAAGCCCACCCGCGTTGAAATACCCTATTTATGCAGTAGAGTATCTTCCACAAACTGGAGGACCTGTGAAAAACTGGAAATGGCTATTGGGGGGATTGGTTCTTTTTTGGCAGGGCGCGCAGGCGCATGATCCGCCGGTCGTCCATATTTCGATCCGGCTGGATTCGATGTCAGCCAGGCCTGAGCTTGTTTTTCATGGGGACTCCAATCGGACGTATCACGTGCAGTTTGCCGAATCTCTCCACGGGATGCCGTGGGGCACGGTCTCCTCGAATATGGCCGGAAGCGGTGTGGAGCTTTCCGTGGTGGACAGCCAGTCGGGTCCATGGGGTTTCTACCGGGTTTTGCTGGATACGCCCATCCTGACGGCAGTGCCGCCTTCCCTCTACTTTGGCGCGGTTCAGGTTGCGCAGACCTCCACGCCCAGCATCCTGTATCTGACCAATGAGGACACCAACAGCCATACGCTGATGATGCTGGAACTGCTGGGAGACCAGCCCACCGAGTTCCAGTTGTCGGGCACGCCTCCGCCCAGCACGGTGATGGAGGCCGGGCAGACGATTCAGTTCAATGTGGCGTTTGCGCCGACGGGCACGGGCGTTCGGAACGCCTCGCTGAAATGCCATTTCGACAATCACGGGCACCACCTCTATGTTCCTCTTTCCGGGGTGGGCGAATATACGTACCGGATCAATGCGGGGGGCGGGGCCTATACGGATTCTCAATCGCGCGTGTGGAGCCCTGATGCGGGTTTTTTTAGCGCGGGCAATCCCTACTCGACGACCTCCATCATCGCCGGAACGGACATGCAGGCTTTGTATCAGAGCGAGCGCTGGGATGATGCGGAAATCCCGGAGATGCTGTTTTCCTTCCCTGTGGCGCCGGGCGGCTATGTCGTCCGCCTGCATTTTGCGGAGATTTTTGAGGGCAACAGCACGGTCGGTGCCCGGCTGTTTGATGTGAAGCTGAACGGGCAGGCCGTGCTGACGAATTACGACATCGTAGCGGATGTGGGCTTCCTGAACGCGACGGTGAAGGAATTTTTTGTTGAAGCCACCAACTCCGTGCTGACGGTGGAGTTCATCCATCAGGTGGACAACCCCAAGGTTTCCGCCATCGAGGTCCTTTCCGGGAAACTGCAACTGGATTCACAGTACCAGGAGTGGGGCCATGTCCTGCTGGGCGAGGCCGGCGTGGAAAGCCAGGTCATCCTGCGCAATACCGGCAGTGAAGCGCTCACGATGGATGAGCTGGTCTTCCGAATTGTGCGCGGCGCGGCGCACGATTTCTCCGTGGAGATAGACGGAGTCGTGTATTCCGGAGAGGACTGGGATGTGACGATACCGGTGAGCATTGTGATCGGGGCCGGAGAGTCCAAGACGCTCATCCTGCGCTATACGCCCACCGAGGAAATCGAGAACGACGTCTGGCTGGATCTGCGCGGCAACTTTCCACAGAAGAGCATCCATCTGCTGGGGACCGGCGGGAGCGGCGGCGGGCATCCCTTTCTGCATACGGTGATTCATGCGTTGCCGCTGGTGGTGGATTATGATGCGAATGGGTCTGAGGCCGTTCAGCTGGACGGACGCGATTCGCACACGCACCAGTTCGGCCATGTTTTGAGCCGCTTTGAGTGGTCCACCAATGGCGTGGTGTTTTCCACGAACGTGCTGACCGTTCATGACTTTGGGCTGGGAACGCATGAGGTGCAGTTGATGATTTATGACGACAACGAGCCCCCGGAGACGCTGGCGGCATCCTCGTTCATTCAGGTGGTGAACCCCTCGAACGTGCCGGGATCGCTGGCCCTCTATTACGAGGCCTCGCCCGGCGAAGGGGAGGGGAGTGCCGCGGCGTATGTGCAGAATCTGCCGGCCAAGGCCCATTTTGGCGAGCGGCTGGCGGGATTGGGGGTGACGGGCGCCGCGGGACGCATCAGCTCCACTCCGTACAGCGGCGCGACCATGGCGCGCCTGCAGGCACAGATCCAGGTGGACGCCATGGGAACCTATGGATTTGCCGTGCAGGGCGGCTCCACCAGCCGGCTGTTCGTGGGTGGCGCGGAGTATGGCGGCCCGCAGATGCTGATGGCCGGGCGTCATGCCCTGGAGGCGCGTTTTGCCGTGCCGGTCTTTTCCAATCTGCCGCTGGAAGTGCTGTGGTCCTTCAATGGCGGGGCCTGGTCTTCCATTCCTCCTTCGCGCATCACGCATGATGAACGGACCCTGGCCCCGGTGATCAATACTGCGCCTTCGGAGGGGCTGGACCTGGGCGGCAACTCGGTGGAAATCACCGGCCTGGGTTTCTTCCCCGCCAGCCAGGTGGTCGTGCATTGGGGGGCGTCGGATCTCGTTGTCCCCGCCGTGACGGTGACGCCGGAGCGCATCACCTTCGTCAGCCCGCCTTCCAATGGGCTGATTACCGTGACCGTGGAAACCCCCCAGGGGATCAGTGATTCCTTTGACTATCATTACACCGCCAGCGGCCCGGTGCCGGTCGCCTTCAACGTGACCAATGTGGCGATGCTGGCCGCGCCCACGCAGGGCGCCTGGGGGCCGGATGGACGCTTCTATGTCGCCAGCGTGATGGGGACCATCACGGCGTTTTCGTTTGATGATGAGTACAACGTGACCAACACGCAGGTGATCAGCACGCTGGAGGCCCTGCCCAACAAGAACATCCTGGGGATCACGTTTAATCCGCGGGAGGCGGCCGGGCCACCTCGCGTCTATGTGGCGCATTCCTTCCTGTATGCGAACGGCGGCGGTTGCTTCTCCGGCACGTCGGAGTATTCCGGCGCGATTTCCGCCCTGACCGGGCCGGCCTTTGACACCCTCGAGACGCTGATTGACGGCCTGCCCGTCTCCAACCACGATCATGGCGTCAATGGATTGCAGTTCGATCAGGAGGGCAATCTGTACATTGCCATTGGCGGCAACAGCAACGCGGGCATCACCAACTGCAACATGGGCGGCCTGCCTGAGTCCCCGCTGGCCGCCGCGATTTTGAAGGCGGAGCTGTCCAAGCCGGGATTCAATGGGCATGTCCGTTACATCGAAACGGCCACCGGGGTGACCAATATGGACCAGGTGTTTGGAGACCGGGTGGATGTGGCGCCCGGCGTGGATGTGCGGGTCTATGCCTCCGGCTTGAGGAATCCCTATGATCTCTTGTTGACCACGGATGGCCTGTTGTTCAGCACCGATAATGGGCCCAACGCGGGTTTCGGCGGGGCCTCGCTTTCACCCACGACCGCCGGCCCCGATCCCGAGCAGGGCGACACGCTGAACCTGATTGTCGAAGGCAACTATTACGGCCACCCCAACCGAAACCGGGGCCGCTATGACGCGCGGCAGAATGTCTATTATGACAATGCCCAGCCCTCGATTCCCGGCGTGTTTTCACAGGGGCTGGCCACGTTCAGTCCGTCCGTGAACGGCATTGATGAGTACCGCGCCCAGACGTTCAATGGCGCCATGCGCGGCGAGTTGTTGCTTCAAAAGTGGAATGGAACAACCTTCCGGACGCGCCTTTCGAGCAACCGGCTGTCGGTCGTGTCTGCCGTGCCCTTGCCTGCGTCGCTGAATGTCCTGGATGTGGTGGCCAGCCCCGGGGGCGCGATTCTCGGGGTGGATTATACCGGCAACCAGCTGGTCGTGGCCCGGCCCAGCGATGTCTCCGCCACCAGCCTCAAGGTGTATGACATCTTTCCCTGGCGCGCACCGGCCACCGGGGTCGTGAGCTTTGTCATCGGCGGGCATGGTTTCGCGGAGCTGACCAACACCACCGTAACCATCGGAGGCTTGACCGCACTGGTGCAATCCGTCAGTTCCACGCGGATACGGGGGCTTCTGCCCACCAATGCCGCGCCCACCCCCGCGTTGCTCGATGTGGTGGTGCACAGCGGCCCGGAGACCGTGGCGCTCTCGAATGCCTTCCGCTATCTGCCGGACAGCCCGGCGGCCAAGGGACAATGGACAGAGGGAACAGCACTACCCCAGGCCTTGGGCGAGGTGGCCGCTGGCGCGATTCTTGGGCTGGTCTATGTCGTGGGGGACGGGCATCCCGGCACGTTTGCGTACAATCCGCAGACGGCGTCGTGGATCAGCGGCCTGGCCGCGCGGCCCTTGGCGGGCGATCATCACGCCTCCGAAGTCGTCAGCAATAAGTGGTATGTTTTTGGCGGGATGTACGCCGGCGAAAACAAGGTGAGGATATATGATCCTGAAACCGGCACCTGGTCGTTTGGCGCGGACATTCCCTGGCCGTGCGGGTCCGGCTCCTCGGCACAGATGGGCGGCAAGGTGTATCTGGCCGGTGGCATCGCGAACGGGGCGACCGTGACCTCCAATGCGGTGTATGATCCGGTGGCCAACACCTGGACCCCGCTGGCCCCAATGCCGGCCGGGCGGAATCACGCGGCCTCTGGAACCGATGGACACAAGTTTTATGTCTTTGGCGGGCGCGGGCCGGGCAGTGGGGATGGCAATACGGTGGCCATCGGTTTTGACGACGTGCAGATTTATGATCCGGTTTCCAACGCCTGGAATACCAGCTTTGATCCCGGCTCCACGATTCCCGCCCTGCCGCAACGGCGCGGCGGCATGGGCAAGGCCGTTTTCTTTGAGGGCGAGTTTTATATCATGGGCGGCGAAACCACGGAAGAGGGCGTGGGGCAGGTGGTGGGCAATGTGTACAACCGCGTGGATGTGTATAACCCGGTCACACAAACGTGGCGTCTGGAGGCGCCCATGCAAACGCCCCGCCATGGGCATTACCCGGTGGTGCTGGACCGCGCCATCTATGTTCCAGGAGGCGGCGAGAGTTCGGGGTATGGACTGTCAGATGTGATGGATGTGTTCCGCAGATAGCTTGGAATTCTCCTCAAGGCCTGTACAATAGCGACGGTCAAGCGAATAGGAGGTTGGCGATGAAAACAAAATGGATGTTGGGCGGGCTGTTGGCTCTTTCTTTGGCGGTTTTGTTCTCTGGATGTGAAGGCGGTGGTGACGATGGCACCTTTGTTGTGGTGGGGGATTTCACCGTCTCCGCGCGGACGGAGGGGGTGTATTACCGGCCTGCTTCTCCCGGCACGTACCGGTTCACCATCACGGGCGGCACCTACAGCTTGGGCGATGGCCGGTGGGCCACGGCGTTGTATTTTTATCGTGACCGCCCCGTGCAGACGGAGATCAATCAGGGCCGCCAGCATCCCAGCAACGCGGATGGCAGTGTCGGCGATTTCCAGCCTCAGACCGACCGCGTCCTGGCTGAACAGATTGGACTGGGAAAAGATACGGCCTTCTCGATCAATGAATATGCCGTCTTTATAGTGCCGGACGACTTGGGCACCTTCCGCGACAACTCTGGAAGCATCACCTTCCTGGTGGAGCGGCGGGAGTAACCCCCAGAGCCTCCTTCTCAGGGCCGCTATCGGTAGC
>CAZFSE010000190.1:0-6862 GCA_964521805.1 uncultured Verrucomicrobiota bacterium | reverse complement strand
GGGGGAGATGGGGCGGGAGGTGTTGCTGAATAGCGCTCGCGTGGATCCTGCCAAGCTCCGGCAGGCCGGGTTCTCCTTCCAGCATCCCACCCTGGAAAATGCCCTGCAGGCCTGTTGCCGGAAAATAGATAAAGCCGGCTGACCGGCCAAGCGCAGGCTTGCCCCGCGGAGCCTGAATCCCTAATATGCCTGCCTTTTATGAAGACCATGCACTACATCAGCACGCGCGGGAAAACAGAACCCATCGGATTCCAGGACTCGGTGATGACCGGCCTGGCCCGGGATGGCGGGCTCCTCCTGCCCTCGGAGATCCCTTCCGCCCCTGTTTCCTCGTGGAAAAACCTCTCGTACACGGAACTCGCCTTTGAAATCATGCGGCTGTATGTGGATCTTCCGCCGGCCGATCTGAAGGCCCTGATTGCCTGCAGTTACGCCGCCTTTCGCCACCCGGAGGTGGCGCCCGTGGTCTCTGTGGGGCGGGTGCATGTGCTGGAGCTGTTTCACGGCCCCACCCTTGCCTTCAAGGATATTGCCCTGCAATTGCTGGGCAATCTGTTTTCGCACATCCTCGCCAAGACGGGTGCCCATTTGAACATCCTGGCCGCCACCAGCGGCGATACCGGAAGTGCGGCGATTCATGGAGTCCGGGGCCGCCCCCGCATCAATATCTTTGTCATGCATCCCCATCAGCGGGTCAGCCCCCTCCAGGAGCGGCAGATGACGGCGGTGCTGGATCCCAACGTGTACAACCTGGCCGTGCAGGGCAGTTTTGATGACTGCCAGGGCATCATGAAGCGATTGTTCGGAGATTTGGAGTTCAAGGACCGCCATGCCCTGGGCGCGGTCAACTCCGTTAATTGGGCGCGCGTGCTCAGCCAGATCGTGTACTACTTTTACGCGGCCTTCCGGGTCATGGAAAAAACGGGCGCGGAGCAGGTTCAGTTTGCCGTGCCCACCGGAAACTTTGGCGACATCCTGGCCGGCTATTTTGCCCTGCGCATGGGCTTGCCGATCCGCCGCCTGGTGCTGGCCACCAACGAAAATGACATTCTTTCCCGCTTCTTCAACACCGGCCGGTACAGCCTGGGGCGTGTCGTGCCGACCATCAGCCCGTCCATGGACATCCAGGTGGCCAGCAACTTTGAGCGCTACCTGTATTACCGGCTGGGTGAAGATCCGGCCCGCATGCGGGCGGTCATGGAAACCTTTTCCCGCACCGGCACGCTTGAGGTGCCCCCGGGGCCGGGTGGAAGCATCGAACCGTCCCTGGTGGCGGGTTCCGGCAGTACCGCCCAAACCCTGCAGACCATTGGGCGCTACTGGAAGCAACACCATTACCTGCTCGATCCGCATACGGCGGTGGGCGTGCTGGTGGGGGAACAGCACCTTTCCAAAAGTGAGCCCATGATCTGCCTGGCCACCGCGCACCCCGCCAAGTTCGGCCAGGCCATCCGAGACGCCACCGGCGAGGATCTGGGCCACCACGAAATCCTGGACCGGCTGGTGGATGCGCCCACCCGGTGCGAAATCCTCCCGGCCGCCGATCAAGCCATTCGTGACTACGTCGCCGCTCATGCCGGGGCCTGAAACACGTTTCCACGTTTTGAAAAACACAGGGAAACTTCCACCACTCGGCCATGGGCCTTTCGCCGGATGAGCATTCTGCTGTGGCGGATGCGGTCAAAACAGGGTAGAGTGAGGTCATGAAGGCGCTCATTCTTGCGGGCCTGTTGCTGGGGGTTCTGCCGGCCTTTGGGCAGGCGGAGCCGTCCATGCTGTTCGAAGCCTATCCAATGGAATTTGCCGATCTTCCGTCGGCGTCGGAGGCGGTTCGTGCGCTCGTGGGCGGGGAGGGGCAGGTGACCGTGGATGAAATCCACCGCCGCCTGTTGGTGGTGACCACGAAGGAGCGCCATGCCCAGATTGCGGGCCTTGCAAGCCAATTGAACGTGCGCCCCCGGAACGTGCGCATCCAGGTGGAGTTCAAGGGGGCCGGGCTTCAGCAGTCGCAGGGTTTTTCCATGGGGGGGCAGGGGGGGATTGAGCGCAGGGACGGAATCAGCCATTCCACCGTCCGCATTCGGCCCCGCGTGCAGAATCAGTCGGTTAGCTTTTCCTCTGCCGTCAGCCAGTCGCTGTTGGTGGCCAGTGGGCGCGAGGGGCGCATTGAAGTGGGCGAGGAGGTTCCGTACCTGGAGTGGATCATGGACTGCGGTTATCGTTGGGGCGAAGTGTCCCAGCGCATCCAATGGCAGAGGGTGGGCGCGGGAATGGTGGTGTCGCCGCTGGTCATTGGGGGAGGGCCGGCCATCCACGTCCGCCTGATCCCGGAGCTGAGCGGGCTGGTAGAGGGCCGTCCGCATCATGTCCGGTTCGCGCGCGCCGCGACGGAGGTGGTGGTCAACAGCGGCCAGCGGTTTCCGCTGGGTTCCCTGGAGGGGGCGAGTGAGTTTTATTCCCGGTTTCTTGTGGGCGCGGACCGTTCCGGAAATCAGCAAACGCTGGATATTTATCTGACACTGTTTATACTGGACCCATGAAAAAAGCCCTGTTTCTGCGCATCCTTCCTCTGGCCGTTTTGCTTTGGGCGTTCGTTCTTTCCTGTGCGGGCGCGCCCTATTCGGTGTTGCTGGACCATGGCGAACAGACCCTGTGGCGGGCGTGGGGCGGATACGTGTTCCAGGCGGATGTGGATGCGCCTGGGGTGAAGCCGCTGGGCTTGGCGGAGTTTTTTGTGGATGGGGGTTTGTTTTATTTCCAGACCTCGCTGGGCGAGCTGGATGTCCGCCCCATGGCCGACGGAATCGTCTTTGTGGACGGCGGGGGGCTGGCCCTGCCCAATCAGGTGGCCTCCGCGCAACTCGGCTTGCAATGGCTGTGGCGGGGGCCGGAGGCATGGGCACTGAGGCTGTCGGCGCATCCCGGGATATACTCCGACTGGCGCGACCTCTCCGGCGACGACCTCTTTGTCCCTTTCGGAGCGGACGTCATTTGGAGCCCGCATCCCCAGGTGTCCCTGCTGGCGGGGGTGGAGATTTTCCCGGGGTACCGCCGGGACTTTGATCCCCGGCTTGGGCTTCGGTGGCTGATCCATGAGAGCCTGGTCTTGGACCTGTTTTATCCAGAGTCGCGCCTGACGTTTACGCCGAATCTGGAGTGGGAAGTTTATGCCGGGGCGGGGATGTATCCGGACCGGGAATGGCGTCTGCGCAGTCAGGATGAGCGCCGGCGCCTGATTCTGGATGAAAACCGCCTGTTTGCCGGTTTTTCGCTTTTGCTGTTGAACGATCTGCGCGTGCGGGTGGAGGGTGGCGAGGTCTTTGGACGCCAGCTGGATTTCAAGAAAGGCCAGCCGGTGGATATCGAGGAGGCCTGGTTTCTTCGGGCGGGGGTCTCCTCGGTTTACTAATCTTCACCGCCGACCTCGAAACCGCTCAAGCCACCCTCCACGCCAACTTCCCCTAACGCTTCGGAATGGGCTAAACGGTTACCCTGTCGCCTGTGCCTGTGGGAGCCTGGGCCAATTACGGCAATTCCTTCAGCTCCGCGTCGTCGAACAGCACCGCTCCTGCCGCATCGCTCTTCTGCTCAAAGACCGCGACCAGCCGCGCCTGCAGAGTGCCGGGCGGGGCGAGGCAAGGCCCCGTGGAATAGAACAGCCAGCGATTGGATGCGCTTTTGGATTGAAGCCTCACTGGAGACTCCTGCGCCTTGAGCTGTTTGTGTTTTTCGTCCAGAAACTCCAGCTTGATCCATGCCGCGTTGCCGCCTTCCAGCGCATCCCCGCTGTTGTGCCTCAGGTGTACCGTGGCCACATAGCGCTTCCCCTCCTGTGCCGGGACATCTTGGTAAACACCAGAATAATTGGCCTTCCCATCAAAATTTCCAAAGGCCTTCGCCACAAAGACTTTTGTTCGCGGCGTGATGTTCTCGCAGAACGCCCGCCCAAATTTCGTCCAGTGCTTGGAAAAAGCATCCTCGCCCATGGTGCCCTCAAAACTCGGATCCTGAAGCAAATTCGGCTCCATCTGTGCAGAGACCGGCACGGCGAAGAGCAGAAGCAGGCCAAGCAGTCTTCGAGAATTCCGCAGAATCTCGAAGCGGCAAGAGGCGTCATATCTTGGATTGTGATATTTCATTGAATTGCCCTGCATTTTCTTCAATCCCAATATTGACCCATAGCACTGTGATGATGGCTATTCCGAGTCCAAACAACGAAACCGTTAAATGGGTTCTGTTTTTGCATCGAAGTGCCATTGTGACTACGATGGCTTCGATGACTAAAGCTACAATGGGCATTGGCAAGGCAACTCTATAAATCAAATGTGCGGTGGTTGGCGCATCACTCATAACTACAGCTCCAAGGCATAGAAGGGCAAATCCAGCACTTGCTAGTGAAAGGACGAAGCCGATGATGCCCAGAATGAGCAGTAATTTAATCATCACATTTTACCCAGCCGCTTTTTTTACACCCGCTCTATTCGATGCTGTTCCGCCACGATTTCAGCCAGGATGGAGACGGCGATTTCGCCGGATTCGATGGCGCCGATTTTCAGGCCGATCGGCCCGTGGATGCGGGCCACCTGCTCCTCGGAAAAACCCTGCTCCAGCAAGGCCGTCCGCCGTTGCTCCTGGGTGCGGCGGCTTCCCAGCAAGCCAATATACTGGCAGTCCGCGCGCAGGGCGGCGGCCAGTGCCGGCACATCCAGCTTGGCATCGTGCGCCAGCACGGCCACCACGCTGTCGCGGTTGAACCCCGCCTCGGCCAGGCCCTCCTCGGGCCATTGATAAATGATCCGGTCCGCCATCGGAAACAACTCTGGCGCGGCAAAATCGCGCCGGGGGTCCACCACCGTCACGCGCAGGCCAATGTCATGCGCCAACTGCGTGAGTGCCACCGCAATGGGCGAGGCGCCCACCAGCAGAATGTGCGCAGGCTCCCGCCAGGCTTCCGCGAACAAGACGGCTCCTGCCGCTTCAGCCCGCCGTGTGCCGCCGATTCGCCGAGCCTCCTCCGCCAGCCGGTCCGCCGCCGCATCCAAGGCCGCTGAGCCCAGCGAACCCACGGTCCGCCCATCTGGAAGAACCAGCCGGCGCGCGCCCAAGCCGGGCTCCGAGACGCAGGTCACCAGGACCGCGCGGGTGCGGACCTCCAACGCCTGCACCTCGCGCCACACCTCGTCCGGGCGGTGGGGCTCCGCCAGCACATCAATCGCGCCGCCACAGGAAAGCCCCACCTCCAGAGAGGGCGCATCCGCGGGCCCGTACTGCACGATCCGCGCGCGGCCCTCCCGCATCACCTGCTCCAGATGCGCGCGCAGATCCGCCTCCACACAGCCCATGGAAACCGCGCCCACCGTGGCGCCCTTTTCGTTCATGGCCAGGCGCGCGCCCGGCGGGCGGGGCGACGAGTGATCGGCACGAAACAGCAGGGCCACCGCACACTTCAAGCCCTGCTGTTCCCAGTGTGCCAGGGCATCCTGTATTTCCCGCATGCTCATGGCCGGCTGACTTGAACGCGGTAATAGCGGCCCGTGGTGGCCGCCATGATGTTCGTAAGGGTCATCTCGATGGCCGTCCCGGCGCGGTTGGTCAGGGCCAGCTTCCATGCAACGGGGCGTTGCAGGCTCTCGGCATATTCCAGACTGTACTGGCGCGCGTCCGAGGAGACGAAGGTGACGCGAGCTGAATTTCCGCCCGGGTTTCGATCCACATGAACGAGCTGGAAGAAGTGGTTGCTGTTCGTGGGGTTGGTGTCCGCGATAAACTCCTGCAGGTTCAGGAAGGTGTCGGAGTCGGAATCCACCAGGGCATCGGCGGAGGACAGCGGATTCAGCGTGGGGGCGTGCTGGACTTCCCAGAAGTCCGTCATCCCGTCCCGGTCGCTGTCGTATTCATCGCCGTCATACTCAAAGGCGCCCATATCGCTCTGGCCGCCCTTGGGGCGCGGGGTGCAGATGGCGTCCTCCACGACATCTGCGCGCGTGATGCCGCTGGTCATGCCCGGCGAACCATAGAGCATCCGCGTGTCCAGCCCGGCCACATCAAAGAAGTTGGGCTCCACATCCAGATTGCCCGCGCCGGGATAGCCGCCTTGAACACTGCTGTAGCCCACGCCTCGCCCGGCGGTCACTTGCAACACCGAATGCCCCCTCACAATGCAGTTGGTCAGTGTGCTCAGGCCCGATCCCAGGCTGAAGCCCTCCCGCCCGTTGTTCAACACCGTGCAGTGCAGAACCTCCCCCGTGCTACTGCCCGCCAGCCGCATGGCATCCCCCAACAGCGAGGCGGAATTGGTCAACATCACCAGGTTCACCAACCGCGCATACGAAGCGTAATCCACATGCACGCCACCCCCGCGAGTCGCTCGGTTGCTGGCGACAAGCACGTTTTCCATCTCCACCCGCGCATCCACCAGGGCCAGTGCGCCCCCATTCCCATAGACGGAGTTGCTCGCCCAGTTGTTCAGCATGCGGTTGGGCGGCCAGACCTCCGAAACCAGCGACCCGCCCGGCACGCCGCTGATGGACAGGGTGCCGGAACGCACGTAAATGCCACCCCCGCGGCTATGTGAACCATTGTTGTTGACCCAGCAGTTCTGCAATTCCGCCTCGCCCGCCGCCAGCACCGCGATCCCGCCGCCGCCGTCGAGCATGTTGGTGGAGAGGCACTGATTGCCCAGCTCCACAAAACCGGAGCCGATCTTTGAATTGCTCAGGCTGACGAGCGAATTCACCCCGGTGACGCAGATGCCGCCCCCGCAAATCTCGGCCTTGTTGTTGTAGAGCGAGGGAATCATGTCCTCGGCGCTGGAGCTGATCATCCGGGCGCCCGGCCCCGCATAAATCCCCCCGCCCAGCAA
>CAZFSE010000189.1:0-6863 GCA_964521805.1 uncultured Verrucomicrobiota bacterium | reverse complement strand
GATTTATCATCCAGTTCCCCGAACGGGGCAAGCCCACCCATCTGCCGCCCTTCGAGCCCCAGCCCCACCTGTTTAATATTTTCAAGGAGCACAAGGAATGGGGCCGCATCCTCGGCGTCAATACCGTCGGGCGCCTCAATGAAATCATCGCGCGCGGCGAGATCGGGGACTTCATCAAGATCTCGGAGGCCTTTCACGAAAAAAAGGTGGCGCGCATCGCGGACCACATTCACCACCACCGCGACCGGCTGAAATGGATCCTGATCGCGGGCCCCTCCTCCTCCGGCAAGACCACCTTCGCCAAGCGCCTGGCCGTCCAGTTGCGCGTCAACGGCCTCAAACCCCTGACCATCTCCGTGGACAACTATTTCGTGGACCGGGATAAAACACCGAAAACTCCTACAGGCGAGCTCGATTTTGAGAACATCGAGACCATTGACCTGCCCCTGTTCAATGAGCACCTGAAAAAGCTCGACACCGGGGAGACGGTGGAAATGCCCCGCTTTAATTTCCCCGCCGGCAGGCAGGAGTTCCGGGGCGACAAACTGCGCATCCAGCAGGATGAGATTGTGATCGTCGAGGGCATCCATGCGCTGAACCCGCGCCTCTCGGAGGTCCTCCCCCACGAGCGCAAGTTCAAGGTCTATGTCAGCGCCCTCACCCAGCTCAACCTCGACTTCCACAACCGCGTCTCCACCACCGACAACCGCCTGATCCGAAGGCTCGTGCGCGACCATCGCTTCCGCGGCAATTCGGCGCTGATGACATTGCAGATGTGGCCCAATGTCCGCGCCGGCGAAAAGAAATGGATCTTCCCCTACCAGCATGAGGCGGACATCGCCTTCAACTCGGCGCTGGACTACGAGCTGGCCGTCCTGAAACCGTTCGTGGAATCCCTGCTGTTCGAGGTCAAACCGGACCACCCGGAATATGCCGAGGCCCGGCGCATCCTGGGGTTCCTGTCGCGCTTTCTGGCGATTACCGCGGACCTGGTCCCCCCCACGTCCCTGTTACGGGAGTTCATCGGCCAGAGCGCCTTTCACTACTAACCATGATCCTGGAAAGCAAACGTTCCGCCCTGCTGTTCGACCTCGATGGCACGCTGATGGACACCCGCGCGGATTTATGTGCGGCGGTCAACCGCATGCGGGCGGATTATGGCCTGGCGCCCCTGCCCGTGGAAACCACGGCCAGCTTTGTCGGGGACGGCATCCGCAAGCTGGTTGAGCGTTCCCTGCGGGGCCATCCAGCCCCGCTGGACGAGGCCGTGGCCCGCTGTGCGGCCCACTATCGCGCGCACCTCCACGACCACACCACGCTCTACCCCGGCGTCCGGGAGGGGCTTCGCCGCCTGCGCCAGGCCGGCCACCC
This sequence comes from uncultured Verrucomicrobiota bacterium, assembly GCA_964521805.1. Lineage (GTDB taxonomy): Bacteria > Verrucomicrobiota > Kiritimatiellia > CAIQIC01 > GWF2-57-35 > CAZFSE01. Next base: position 5,492 of record CAZFSE010000189.1, on the reverse strand, counting down.
CCTGGCGCTTGTCACCAACAAACCCGCGGAACCCACCCGCGCCCTGCTGGAGCATTTCCATTTGGCGGACGAGTTCGCCCTGGTCCTGGGTGGCGGGGACACCCCGCACCTCAAGCCGCATCCCGAACCCCTGCGGCTGGCCATCGAGCGGCTGGGCGCAGAGCCGTCCTCTTCCTGGATGATCGGAGACCACCGCACCGATCTCGAAGCCGCCCGCCATGCCGGCATCCAACGGATCTTTGTGACCTACGGCATCGGACGTGCCGAACCCGAACACCCCGAGCGGACCGCCGCCAGCTTCGACGAAGTCACCGCGCTTCTGCTGGCGCAGACAGAGGCCTCGACAAACCAGGAGTGACTGTCGCAAGAAAGAAGTTGTGGTTGGCGGCAAACTGAGTAAATTTGGCCTATGGATTACTCAACTATTATAACTGTTGAGGCGGGCAAGCGAAGTGGGAAGCCCTGCATTCAAGGCATGCGTATCACCGTATCCGATGTACTGGAGTACCTTGCCGCCGGCATGAGCGTACAGGAAATCCTGAGCGACTTTCCTGAGCTTACGGAAGAAAATATCCGTGCTTGCCTGGCCTTTGCGGCGGAGCGGGAGAAGCGATAGGATATGATGAACGAAATACCGTTTGAGGAACGTGTCAAGAAGTACACACGTGCCGAATTGGCCGACATTCTTCACAATATTGACAAGGATAAGTGGCCAGACCGAATTGCCATCGTTCAGGAAGAGCTCGCTACTCGACCTCCTGACAAAGAAGCATCTCCTGCGGCATCACCCCGCATCTTAACTGGTCGAGAAATCACATCTGTCACAGCCAAGCTCGTTGCCGCCTACCTCATTTTCAGCATCATTCTGTCCATCCCCATCTTGGTTGCCTTCTCGTACCGGCAAATTGACAACCTTCCAGTGGTCTTTGCTCTCGCAGGTATCGGTGTGGTTCTTGGACTGCTGACCATCCGAGCCCTTCGACAGTTCGCCAACCGCCTGCTCCCCTGTGAAGGCGAACGGATCGACCTTCACGTCTATGCATTCCAGATCGAGCGGATGCTCCTGCGTTGTCTCGGAATCTATTTCGCCGTCAGCACTATTCGTAATATTATTCGCAGTGCTATAATCATTGGGCACTGGCAGTACAAAGAGTCCGACCTGACTCTCACGTACGTCGATCTCTTCACAGGAGTTGCTGTGTTTCTGATCGCATTGTCGCTGGTCGCAAAGCCAGCAAAATGGATGAGCGCTATGAGAAAACTCCGGCGCATGTAACAGAACCCATAAATCCTCAACAAAATGCATCAACACGTACCTTGAAAAAGCTGCGCTTAGCAGGGCTTTTCAACTCCGTTCAGGCGGAACGTTCCGCCCAAAACCTCGTCTAACTCAACGAGCCTTTTGCGAACACGCTCCTTGCTCTACATTCACACGGCGGTCGGGCCGACCGCCCTCCAGGGGACAAGGTCTAGACTGCCTGAACCTTTTGCCTCCACCGGCAATTATTGCACCATATTCATTACCTTCGCACCTTCCCACCTTCGCACCTTCGCACCTTATCCCCGCGGCATCCATCCTGCTTAATAATAAGGTGTTGCAACACAGCGTGGTGGTGCGCTGGACATAAACAGTGTTGAGAGCCGGGGCAGGAGGTCTGCCCGGGCGGTGTGCTTATGCAGGTATTTAACAATATACCGGCCTTTTCGGTCTTTCGGAACTACACGCACAGCGTGTCGAACCTGCGCAAGTCCATGTCCCGCCTATCCTCCGGTTTACGCATTGAAAAGGCGGGCGATGATCCCGCCGGCCTGGCCATGAGTGAGCGCCTGCGCGCCCAAATGCGCAATACCTCCGCCGCAGCCTCCAACGTGGAGAACAAGATCAACTATCTCCAGACCGCGGACGGCTGGCTCCAAAAAATACAGGACATGATTTCCCGGATGAATGAGCTGGCCGTGATGGCGAACGACGGAACCAAGTCCAAGACCGATCGCGACAACCTTCAGCGCGAATTCGAGCAGATGCAAAAGGAAATCCAACGCATCACCACCGGCGCAACGGCGGCGGGAAAATTTAATGGACTCTATCTCTTCCGGGGCGGCACGGGCGAGGCCTCCAAGGAAGGCGATCTGGTCGTGGGATTCCCGACGCGGGCACGCGGCGTCACCAGCGTTATCGGGCACGACGGCTCCACGATGACCGCCGCCACCTGGACCGCCACCTATGACGAAATCGCGGAGACCTGGACCTTCCGGAATGTCACCACCGGCACCGTGGAAAGTGTGGTCTCCGCCCGTCCGGATGAGGGGGTGGATGTCGCCCTCGAGGGGGTCTATGGATTCCGCTTTGTCATTGATGCCCCCAAGAAAGGAACGTTTGGGACCAACGATGTCTTTCGCTGGACCAATGTGCCGTATGTCGCCCCCACCGGCGGCGTGACCTCTTTCATCAACCGGGGGGTCACCGGTGCCTCCGGAACCAGCACCATGCTGGGCACCGGCTCGGGCGTCAGCACAGCCGAGTGGAGCGCCACCTACGATGCCGTGGCCCAGCTCTGGACCGTCCGCAACGAAACCACCGCCACCGACGTCACCACGATCGCCGCCGCCCCCAATGGCGGCGGCTTTGTGAATCTCGAAGGCCCCAACGGATTCCGCTACACCATTGCGGCCCCCGCCAGCGGAACCTATGCCACCGGCGACCGCTTTGCATGGACCAACACCGCCTATGTCCCTCCGCCGCTCGGCTCGCCCGTCCTGACGGATGACCGCACGCCCACCCAGGGCAGTGCCTCCGCCACCCTGCTCGGGGACGGCACGGACCTCACCACCGCCAGCTGGCGCGCCACGTATGATTCCGTTTCCCGGCTCTGGACCGTCCGAAACTTAACCACCGCCACCGACATCGGCACGATTGCCGCCGCCCCCAATGGCGGCGGCTCGATCCTTCAAATCGGAGGCGCCAATGGCTTCGATCTGGTCATCAACGCGCCGGGTGGCGGGACCGAATACACGAATGGCGATGTGTTCAACTGGACGACGCAGGCGTACGTCGCCCCGGTTCTGAGCGGGACCTCGTTCATTGACAACCAAACGCCCACCGCCGGTTCAGCCACCACCAGCGCCCAAGGCGATGGCTCAGGCATCAGCACTGCGGACTGGAGCGCCTCGTACAATTCCGTCACCCGCCTTTGGACCGTGCGAAATGAAACCACCGCCACCGATGTGGGCACGATTGCCGCCGTTCCCAACGCTGGAGGCTCTCTGAATCTGGAGGGGGCCAATGGCTTCAGCGTGAACATCGCCGTGCCCGCGGGCGGAACGCAATACACACTCGGCGACCGCTTCACCTGGTCCACCACCGCCTATGTGCCACCATCGGTCGGAGTTCCATCTTACACGGACACCGGCGATCCCACGACCGGCTCTGCTTCGACCTCGCAAGCCGGCAATGGCTCAGGCATCAGCACCAGCGCCTGGAGCGCGGTCTATGACGCCGACACACAGGAATGGACCATCCGCAATGAAACCACCGGACAGGATATGGGCACGATCACGGCCGATCCGGACTCTGGCGGCGCCCTCCTGCTGGAAGGTGCGAATGGCTTCACCTTTACCTTGGACGCGCCCTCCAGCGGAAGTTACAACACCGGCGACCGCTTCGACTGGTCCAATACTGCGGCGGTGGCCGCCAACACGGGAAGCCCGCTCCTGCACGACAACACGGATCCCACCGTAGGGACCAGCGGCGCGGCCCAGCTTGGCGATGGCGAGAGCATCACGACGGCCAGTTGGCGCGCCACTTATGACGCCGTGGCCCAGCTCTGGACCGTCCGCAACATAACCACCAACCTCAATGTGGGCACCATCGCCGCCGCCCCCAACGCCGGCGGCTTCATTGATCTCCAAGGCCCCAATGGCTTCCGCTACACCATCAACGCCCCCACCAGCGGCGTCTACAATACCGGCGACCGCTTCACCTGGAACAATACCGCGCACGTTGATTGGAGAGCCGGACCCACCACGTTTGTGGATTCCACCACCCCCACCACCGCTACCAGCGGAACGTCGCAACTGGGCGATGGCACCAGCGTCACCTCCTCGCAATGGCGCGCCACCTATGACGCCATCGCCCTGCAATGGACGATCCGCAATGTAACCAGCGGAGCGAACGTGGGCACGATCGCCGCCGCCCCCAATGCCGGCGGCTTCATTGATCTCCAGGGCCCCAACGGCTTCCGCTACACCATCAACGCCCCCACCGGCGGCGTCTACAATACCGGCGACCGCTTCACCTGGAGCAACACCGCCCACACTCCACCCGTCCTGCCCACCTCCACGTTCACGCAGGCCCCTGCCCCTCCGGTGACCGCCACGGTCACTTTTCAGGAGGATGGCTATGACGTCACCTCCGCCACCTGGCGCGCCACCTATGACACCATGGCGCAGGAATGGACCATTCGCAACATGACCACCGGGTTTGTGTATGGCACGATCGCCGCCGCCCCCAACGGCGGCGCCACGCGCGCCAACTTAGAAGGGACGTCCGGTTTCACGCTCGATATCGCCGCGCCCGCGTCCGGCAGTTACAGCACGGGCGACTATTTCGAGTGGAGCAACGTGGAGCACATCGGAGCCATCCCCGGCGTTGCGGACTTCCAGGATTTCTCGACCCTGCAGGTCTCGCTTCAGGTGGGCCCCGACAGCAACCAAATCTTCAAGGAAGCAAACATCGTGCTCGAGGCCGATGCCTTTCATGTCATCGGCTCCTACACCACCTACCGGTATGGCTCGGTCAACATGACTCTTCTGGGTTCCGCCAGCAGGGCCGTGACCTGGGCCAGCCTGATCTGCCCGGCGCATCTGAAGATTGATGAACAATCGCTGGCCCAGGCCGCCGTGGACAAGCTAAACCTAGGCACGGATTACCTCAGCTCCATCCGCTCGGTCGTCGGCGCTGAAATGAACCGCATGGAACAAACCCTCTCCGGCCTGCGCAACTATGAGGAAAATATCCGCGCCACCGAGAGCCGCATCCGAGATGTGGATGTTGCACGAGAGACCATGACCTTTGCCAAATACCAGATCCTGACCCAGATCGGCACGGCCATCCTGGCGCAGGCCAATGCCCTCACCGGAAGCGTCCTGCAATTGGTGGGATGAACCTCCTGACAAAACAGCCGGCAAGGGGTATGCTACCGCCCATGAAAACACCTCGCGCACGACAAATGATGGGGTTCTTGCTGGCGGCTCTTCTGCCCGCCCTGGCGAAAGCATCAGGCTTGGAATGGACGCCCGCGGAGCCTTCAACCGAGGAGCTGATCCATTTTCTGCTCACGAATAGCCCGCAGGGCGCAACCCTGCATTGGGGCGTCAACGCCAAAGGGAACGTCTGGGAACCTCCGCTGGAGGCCTATGTCCCGCCCGGCTCCCAGCGCGATGGAACCGCCGTCCGCACCCCGTTCTTCTCGACCTCTGCCGGACAGACCCGC
>CAZFSE010000188.1:0-6871 GCA_964521805.1 uncultured Verrucomicrobiota bacterium | reverse complement strand
CCGCCTACGCCCGAAGAGGTTTGCGCACGGTACAACGCCTATCACAAACGCCGCGACCCCTTGACGCCTGAGGATTCCCGGTGTGCCCGAATCGGGGCGCGCATGCGGGACATCAGCCACTACATGCAGACCCTGGAGCAGGAGTTCGCCCGCTGGTACAACCGCACCCGCAAGACCCGGCGGCGGGGCCACGTATGGGCGGAGCGGTTCAAGCATACCTTGCTGGGATCCGCCCAGGCGGTGCTGGAATGTTGCAAGTATGTGGAAATGAACCCGGTTCGCGCGGGCATTGCGCGCAATCCGGCGGATTGGCGTTTTTCCAGCTATGGGGCCTGGTGCGGCACCGGGCACCATCCCTTTGAAGCCAACATCAAAGACGTGCTCCTGCCCTTTTTGGCGATGGACTATCCGTTTGAAACGCCCGACGACTTTCGCGAGGCCTTGAAAGCGGCCTTTTCCGCGCCAGACACGGACGGGGAGGCCGAATTCACAACAGTCCGCAGGGTCCGGTATTGGGTGGATGGGTTGATGATTGGTTCAGAGCTGTTCTTGCTGGAGATGGTTTCTCTTGGGAGATTGAAGGCCCGGGACAGGGGGTTTGTCAAAGCTCGGGCCCCTGATGAGAGCCTGCTCTACTGCTACAAGCCCTTGCGCGCAGTCTGAGCGGTCCAAAAATCCTTTTGCAATTCCTGCCACACGCAAGGGGTCTGTCCTGGAGGCATCCAAGGCCCCTGTTTTTTAATCCGATTCTCCTGTTCGTGTGAAAAACACTCCTGCTTCGCCGAGTTTTTTCGAAAAAGCCTGCCCCTTATGTATGAATCCTTTCGCCGCACTAGGTGACTACTACTCAAGTGACCACTCAAGTGCCTGTCTCTGCTGGCGGTCCCTGCTGGCGTTGCGTGACTTCAGGTGACTGTCCCTTGTAATTGTTGTAATTTTGCTCAATACTTACAAGGCGGCCCGCCTGCTACCTGCCGGGCCGACCGCCCTCCAGGGGACAAGGTCTAGACTCCCGATAGGATTCTTCTGGAGGGCGGCGGGCTCCGCCGCCGGGTGTTTGTAAGGCGATAAGCGGGAAAAAGCAGAGGGAAACGCCTTGTTTTTTAGGAAAAATGATGGTGAGCCGGGCGGGGCTCGAACCCGCGACCACAAGCTTAAAAGGTTTGTGATCAGAAATACACAAAAGTTTACAGGGCAACAACAAAGGAGAAATCATCTTTTCACTAGTGACAATCTATTGACAATATTCAGGCATTAGCGTACATGTGCTTTTATACAAATGGAGGCGCATTTATGAAAAAAGGCCGGACGAAAGTTAAGCGGGAACTGTATCGAGGGTTCGTCATTAGGATGCTTCGCCCGGATTATGTCATGGTGGACAAGTACACCGGCGGGAAGCGGATCAGGAAATGCTATCCCACGCTGAAAGAGGCAAAGGTTTTCATTGACCAGCAGACCATAGACATTAAGAACTTGGGTGCATCGGCCTTTGACCTGACACCGGCGCAACGGCTGGACGCCAAGCAGGCACTTGAATTGCTGGCCGGTTCGTCCACGTTGTCAACGGCGGCGCGGTTCTGGCTTAGGCACAATCCTTCAGGCGATGCCGTGACACTTAAAGCGCTGGGTGAACAATTCCTTGCGGACCTGCTGAGGCGCGGCTGTCGTAAAACGACCTATGCAGAGCGGCGGCAGAAGATTAACCGGCTGTGTGAAGCGCATGGGGAACGGCCTGCTGTGAGCGTGACGGCACCGGAGCTTGTCACATGGATGGATGAGAAGGGTTTGACCGGCGCAACGGCAGACGGATACCGGCGCATGTTTCGGGCATGGTTCAATTATGGCGTGAAGCAAGGCATACTCGAAGCAAATCCAGTGGACCGGATAGAGCGCTCTGTGATGGATGAGAAGATGCCCGTTTTCTGGCCGGTTAAGACCATTGAGGCTCTGCTGTGTGCGGCTGAACAGACTTGTCCTGACATGGTGCCTTCACTCGCCATAATGGCATTTGCCGGGCTGAGGCCGGGCGAGGTGGCGGGCCTTACGTGGGAGCATGTGGACCTGGCCGAACGTATCATCCGCGTGACGCCGGAATCCAGCAAGGTGCGCCGGGCTCGAATTGTGGAGATCAGCGAGAACCTTGTTCAATGGCTGGCACCACATCAAAAGAAATCCGGCGCGGTATCACCTGCGCCCATGACATTCAGGCGGGCGAGGGCTCGAATCATGCAGAGCGCTGGAATCAAGACATGGATACCGGACGTATTGCGGCACAGCTACGCAACCTTCCACTTTGCACAGCACCAGGACGCCGGAAAGCTGGCGGCTCAGATGGGCCATATTGGGGATGCGGGAATCCTGTACAAGCATTACAGAGGTTTGGCCACGCCGAAAGAGGCGGCGAAGTTTTGGGCCATAACGCCACACGTCGAGGACAACGTCATTCAGCTGGGCGCGGCAGGATAGAACAAACACCATTCAGGCGGTCTGAACGGCACTCCCATTAAAACGGGGGTGCCTTTTTTATGCCCAAAAATAAGGGCTTTTTTCAAAACTTGCCAAAACGCCCTATATACAGGGGGGCATTGTTGCGCGTCTATCCGTGGGGCAAAACTTGTCAGTTTGGCTAATAGGTAGGAGGGGCATTGTTTGGCGTCCATCTGAAAGCAAAACCTTACAGTTTGGCTTTATGAGTAAGAGGACGTGCAGATTGATGCACCCTCTAGGCCGATGAGGCCGGAAAGACCAGAGTATGAAGAAAACGATTGAGGTTGACAACGGAAGCGACTGGATGCGACCGGTTGAGGGCGCGGCGTACGGCCGTGTTTCCCGGCGCACGTTTGCCGAATGGATGAGCAGGCGGCTTATCCCGGTGGCCAAAATCTCCCACCGTGTCGCGCTTGTCCGCAAAGCGGATATTGATGCCTTCCTGCGGAAACGGACCATCAAGGCGGTGGCGTAAATGAGCGCGTCCGGGGTGGCGGATGCGGTTGACCGGATCAAAAGCCGGATCAGCGTCATTGACGTGGCGGCGCGGCTTTTTCCCGGCTGGAAGGCTGGGAAGTCTTGCTGTTCACCATTCAGGCAGGATGCAAACCCGTCTTTCTCTGTTTATGACAATGGCCGAAAGTTTAAAGACCATGCGACCAGCGAGAGCGGCGATGCGATTGATTTTTATTGCCGGGCGAAGGGTTGCGACACCAAGACGGCCTTAATGGAGTTGGCTTCATGGGCAGGCGTCGAGCGTCCACCAGCGGCACGCAAAGAGGAACCCATGCCATTCAGGCTTCCACCTCTGCGGCAGGGTACGGCGGGCGAGCTGGGCCAGCTTAGCAGGCTTCGCAACCTATCCATTGACGGCCTTCACCTTGCCGCTGAGCGCGGCTTGCTCCACTTCGCTGAGCTTCAGGATCAGGGCGAGCTTGTTACCTGCTGGCTGTTGACGGATTCAAAGCGCATTTCGGCACAAGCAAGGCGCTTGGATGGCGGGCCACTCCATACCAAAGATGGGCGGGCGGTGAAGGCTAAAACGCTTCCCGGCTCCGCGCAATCCTGGCCGGTAGGTCTGCCGGAATGTGAAGGCTTCCCGAACGTCCTGCTCTGCGAGGGCGGGCCGGATTTGCTGGCGGCGCACCACTTCATTGTGGCAGAGGGCCAGCAGGATCATGCTGGCGCGGTGGCGATGCTGGGCGCGTCGAACAAGATTCCGGCTGAGGCTCTGCCGATGTTTAAGAATAAGGCCGTCCGAGTCTTTCCACATCTTGATGAATCGGGCCAGAAAGCGGCGGTCTGCTGGGAAACACAGCTCCGAGCGGCAGGCGCAGACGTCCACTGCTTTTCACTGGCTGGCCTGAGCATGACCAGCGGCGAGGCGGTGGCAGACCTTAATGATTTGACCAGCATTGACGCCGATCAATTCGAGGCTGAGCGCGACTTGTGGGCGCTGGCCAGCTGGAAGGGCGGCGCACAATGAGCAGGACCTATTCAGCGGCACCAAAAACGCCCGCTTTACCGGACGTGGAAGCCTTCTATGACCAATCCCGGAAAGAGTATCTTGTGCGGGACTCACGCAAGCAATGGACACGCCTGAATGAAACATCATTACGGCGCTTGCTCCGGGCGGCTGGATTTGACGACCGGGCGAGGCCGGGCGAGTACGCTTCGCCGATGGACGCCAAGTTGATTGCTTGCCAGACTCAAAACAACGTTCATTTTTCCGGGCCTGTGGCTGGCTATCACGCCGGGCTTCACGCGGTGGGAGACATTCGTTTTCTGGCCACATCTTCGCCGAACATCCTTCAGGCGGATTCGTCCGTCGAATGGCCATTGCTCCGGGCCTTCATCGGCGGCTTGCTGGATGAGCAACAATCGCTTTTTCTTTGCCTGTGGCTAAAGTGTTCGCTCCGTTCATTGGCGAGTGGACTTCGCACACCCGGACAGGCGCTTGCGATTGCCGGGCCACGCGGCTGTGGAAAATCCCTACTTCAGCAAATCATCACTATCCTGCTGGGAGGGAGGGCGGCGAGGCCTTATCAATTCATGGCAGGCGCAACGCCGTTCAATGCCCACTTGTTTGGCGCGGAACACTTGATGGTGGAAGATGAACTTCCTCTTTCTGGCATGACCGCGCGGCGGCAGTTTGGAGCGCAGATCAAGGCGCTGTGTGTGAACGTGGATCAGTCTTGCCACGCTAAGGGCGGCACGCCGATAATGCTTCGCCCATTCTGGCGATTGACCATAACCCTAAATGACGAACCTGAAAATCTGATGGTACTCCCGCCGATGGATGAATCCATTGCGGACAAGATCATCCTGCTGAAGGCGAAGCAAACGGCGCTCCCAATGGCTACAAACTCACCAGAGCAGAAGGCGGCTTTCTGGGCGGCTCTTATGGCAGAGCTTCCCGGATTCGTTGCACACCTTCAGGCGCTTGAAATCCCGCCTGAGCTGAGCTGTGAGCGGTATGGCGTAACCCACTTCCATGACCCGGAATTGCTGGAACGCCTTAATGACCTTGCGCCAGAGTCTAAGCTGTGGACGATCATTCAGGAACACCTGCTGGAAAACGCTCTATTCTGGGAGGGCCGGGCAGAGGAACTTGAACAAGCGCTGGTGGACTCCGTTTGCCCGTTCCACTATGAGGCGCGGCGCTTGCTGTCTTGGAATAACGCTTGCGGCACGTATCTGGGCAGGTTGCGGAGGCGGTATCCGGATCGAATCACGCAGACCCAAAAGGGTGACGACCGTACCCGCGTTTGGAGGTTGTCTTGATGAATCCGAACACCAGAACACCCTTTTTCAGACTTTGCTACAATAGAAAAACTAGGACAAATAGAGAAATCTGCTGTTCTGGTGTTCACCCTATTTCGGCGGCACCCGGCACGGAGTCTTGTACCACCCTACAGGACCCTGCCGGGCTGTCTGCCGGTTCATTGGAGGGCCGGACATGAATACCTACACCCACATGGTGTGGCGCTGGGTGGCCTTCAGGGCCTTCTGCTGGCGCTGGATTCAATGGGCGAGGTACTGCCGGAGGGTGCCATAATGGATGGTGAGCTTGTCATTCTGGTGGATAGCAGGGAGCAATGCCCTTTGTCCTTCCCGGCTGGGATCAAGACCATTCCGGCAACGCTGGCAACTGGGGACTATTCAATGCCCGGTTTCGAGGATCATTGTGCGATTGAGCGCAAGGAGCTGGGCGACCTGCTGAACTGCATCGGGCCTGAGCGCGACCGGTTCAAGCGGGAATTGCTCCGGTTGCGGTCCTATGCCTGCCGGGCCGTAGTAGTCGAATCCGACCTGCAAACCATTATGGCAGGCGGATACCGGAGCAAGGTTCATCCGTCCGCTGTCATTGGAAGCATTGCCAGCTGGATGACCCGCTACCACGTCCCGTTCATCTTCGCCGGGGATAGGGCTGGCGCGGCGTCTGTGGTCTTGGCGATGCTGAGGACGTACCGGCGGCAGATTGCTGAGTTTATTACGGCGCTGGACGGCGAGGGGGGCGGGCCTGTATGACCACCCGCCCGTATATGGGTCCTTCCGGCGGTAAAACAGGGCGGGGCTTCCCGTCCCTCGTCATTTCCCGCGTAGAGGGAAATAATTTCATGCGGCAACATAAACACGAACGCAAGGGGTAGCACCATGACGAACGCAGAAATCGCAACGATATTTGACTCCACGCCACAACAGGTTTCACGCTGGCGCAAGGCCGGGATGCCGGTTGACGACTTGTGGGAAGCGTTCTACTGGCTTATGACTGAACATCCGCAACGTGGGCGACAACCGAAGATCATAGGCGGGATAGCCACACTCATAAAAAAACACGGAGACGCCGCTTTCTGGCATATTTCAAGTTTCTGGTGCGCACGAATCGCGGCGCTTGTCGCAAAGATGCGCGCCGGATGGGTGGAGTATACGCCGGGCGATGACCCGGCGTTTGACGCCGATCTTGAAAAGCTGGACCGATGGGCAGAGGGGCAAGATCTGAACGGTGGGGCGGTTGAATCTCAACTGGCGGCGGCAGGCGAGCGGCTGGCCGGGCTGAGTGTATGACCATTCCGGCAAGCGCAAGTGGCCTTCCTGCGCCCGCTATGACCCGACCGGCACCCGGCGCGATGGATGGGACATTGTCAATGGATTGTCAATAGTGGCGGGGCGAACACAAGCCACGTTTTTTTAAACGGTGAACTATCGTTCAGATAGGTGACAATCGTTGACAATAATTCTGACTATAATGGGCATTTATACGCACTTATCTGAAAAATGGGCCTTGTCTGGAAAAGTGGCAAAAACAAGGCAAAACGCCTTATTTTCTAGGGAAAAGGATGGTGAGCCGGGCGGGGCTCGAACCCGCGACCACAAGCTTAAA
>CAZFSE010000187.1:0-6873 GCA_964521805.1 uncultured Verrucomicrobiota bacterium | reverse complement strand
GGCGCCCTCCATGGAAGTCCAATAAGGCTTGGAAAATCATGGCCGGGCCGCTACTTTGTCCGCACGACCTTGTCCAAGGGCGGGGTTGGGGAGAAAACATCATGCGCAGAACAAAGATCGTTTGCACCATCGGCCCATCCTCCGAGGCGCCGGAAACCATTGAAAAGCTGATCCAGGCCGGCCTGAATGTGGCCCGGCTCAATTTCTCGCACGGCACGCAGGAGGAACATGCCCGGAAGATCACAGCGATTCGCGAAATCGCCGCGCGGCTGGGCAAGCCGGTGGCGGTTTTGCAGGACCTTGCGGGCCCCAAGATCCGCATAGGCCGGTTTGCGTCCGGCCCCATCCGCCTGAAGCCGGGCGAGGAATTCATCCTGACCGCTCGGGACGTTCCCGGCGATCAGCGGGAAGTTTCCGTGACCTACAAGGAACTGCCGGGCGACGTGCAGGCCGGCGACGCGCTGTTGCTGGCGGATGGCGCGCTGGAGCTGAAGGTGAAGACGGTGCGGGGAGACGACATCTTCTGCGAGGTGGTCGTGGGTGGCGAATTAAGCTCCAGCAAGGGCATCAATCTGCCCTCCCGCTCGATCCGCGCGCCGATTCTGACCGAGAAGGATTTGTCCGATTTCGCCTTTGGGCTCCAGCAGGGCGTGGATTATGCGGCGCTTTCCTTTGTGCGGACGGCCAACGATGTGCAGATTGCGCGCGACTTCATGAAACAGCAGGGCCGTGAGGTTCCGCTGATCGCCAAAATTGAAAAGCACGAGGCGCTGAAAAACATCGATGCCATCATAGCCGCCGTGGATGGCGTGATGGTGGCCCGCGGGGATTTGGGGGTGGAGATTCCACTGGAGCAGGTCCCGTTCTTCCAGCGGCAGATCATCACCAAGGCCAACCGGGCGGGCAAGCCCGTGATCACGGCCACCCAGATGCTCAAGTCCATGGTGGATGCGCCCCGGCCCACGCGCGCGGAGGTCAGCGATGTGGCCAACGCCATTCTTGAGGGCACGGATGCCATCATGCTCTCCGAGGAAAGCGCCTCGGGAAATTACCCGGTCGAGGCCGTCCAGACCATGGCCAGGATCGCGATGGAGACGGAGAAAAATTTCCCATTCACGGAGTGGACCCACAAATACGAGGATGAGGACAAGGACGAGCAGATGGCGGTGGCCCAGGCCGCCTGCGAGCTGGCGGAAAATGTCAGCGCCGCGGCGCTGATCACCCTGACGCAGTCCGGAAGCACGGCGCGCTTCGTGGCCAAGCACAAGCCGGCGTGTCCGATTCTGGCGCCCACCCCCAACGAAACCACCTATCGCCGCCTGGCCCTGGTCTGGGGATGCCTGCCGGTGAAACTGCCCGTGGAGGAAGCCATTGAGCCCCTGATGAAGTGCGCCATGCGCGCCGCCGGCGCCACGGGCCTGGTCAAGGCCGGAGACACGGCCGTGATTACCGCCGGCATTCCCCTGCAAACCTCCGGCATCACCAATCTGATCAAGGTTCAAAAAATGCTTCCCGAATTTCTGTGACACTTCCGTTGAAGGAGACCCTTATGCTCACCCCCGAAAGCACCGCGATTAAAAGTCTGGGCGCCCGCGCGTTCCCCTCCCCCCTTCTGCTGTCCCGAAAACCAGGTGACGGCATCGGCAACTTTGTGCCGGATGATGCCCGCATCCGCTACCAGGTCGAATCCGACATGCGGCATCCGAACCCGGATGTATCTTTTGAAAAGGCGGGGCCTCGCGATCAGATTTTTTTTCACCCGGCCAAAACCCGCGCCGCGATCGTGACGTGCGGGGGGTTGTGCCCCGGTTTGAACAACGTCATTCGGTCCGCGTTCCTGGAACTGCATTACAACTATGGCGTCCAGGAGATTCTTGGCATCCGGTATGGCTATGAAGGGCTTAACCCCGCATGCGGCCTGCCGCCGCTTCGTCTCACGCCCGACCTGGTGGATGACATCCACCAGCAGGGCGGCACAATCCTGGGCTCCTCGCGCGGCGCGCAGGAACCCTCCGTCATGGTGGATTTCCTGGTCGAAAAAAAAATCAACATCCTGCTGTGCGTGGGCGGCGATGGCACCCAGAAGGGAACCCATGCCATTGCGGAAGAGGCGCAACGCCGCGGCCTGCCCCTCGCCATCGTCGGCATTCCCAAGACGATTGACAACGATATCCGGTTTGTGCGGCAGACCTTCGGATTTTTTACGGCCATTGAGACCGCCTCAAAGGTGCTCGAAGGCGCGCATGTGGAGGCCAAGGGCGCTCGCAACGGCATCAGCCTGGTCAAGCTCATGGGCCGCGATTCCGGGTTTATTGCCGTGGGCTCCTCACTGGCCAGCCAGGAAGTGAATTATGTGTTGATCCCCGAGGTGCCTCTTCACCTGGAGGGCGGGCAGGGGTTTCTGAACACCCTCAAGACCCGCATTCTCAACCGCAATCATGCCCTTGTTGTGGTGGCGGAGGGCGCCGGGCAGGATCTCATGCCCGGCGATCCGGGACGTGATGCCTCCGGCAACAAGCTCCAGAAGGACATCGGTGTATTCCTGAAGAATGCCATCACCCGGTTCTTTGCGGAACAGAAGATCCCCATCAGCCTGAAGTACATTGATCCGAGCTACATCATCCGGAGTGTGCCGGCCGACGCCGAGGACAGCCTGCTCTGCGATCAGTTTGCCCGCAAGGCGGTCCATGCCGCTATGGCCGGGAAAACCGATGTCCTGATCGGCTACTGGTACGGATGCTTCACCCATCTGCCCATTCTGCTGGCGGTTAGCGGGAAAAAGACGGTCTCCCCGGAGAGCGATTTGTGGACCAGTGTCATCGCCTCCACCGGCCAGCCGCGCGCCTGGTGCTGAAGCGCAGAGCCCGGGAAAACGAAAAATAACCGCATTGACAACGCCCGCCCGGAAGCGGTAAAAACGAGCCAATCTGGGAACGGTCCCTGGATAAAGGCGAGACAGGATGGAGGATTTATGCGAGCAATGAAATTGGGCGTTGTCGTTGCGTGTGTGGTGCTGGCCAGCCAGGCGCAGGCCAACTTGCTGTTGAATCATAGTTTTGAGGATGCGCTCACGAGTTGGAGTGCCTGGGGCGGCCAGACCACGACCGATGAGTTCTATGGCATGAATCCCGAGGAGGGCCTCTCGTTTCTCCGGCAATGGTACCAGTCCGGCGTCTTTCAGGACTTCACGGTGGAGGTGGGCAGTACGTACACCTTCGCCGCCTGGGTGGCCAGCGCCGCGGGGGATGGTCTTTGGGGCGACGCCAACGGATTTGTGAAGTGGGAGTGGCGGGATAAAAGCTCTGGTGATGATCCCGTCGGCACGGCAGTCGAGCAAACCTTCAACACCGGCGGTGGCTTCAATGTCACCATCAACTCCGATCAGTGGACCCAAATCGATTTGGGAACCTTTATTGCTCCAGCGGGTGCGACGCACGGCCGTGTCGTGGTGGGCATGTGGACGGCGGGTGGAATCACCGGCGGGGGCAATGCGTTGTACGACAACCTTTCCGCCCTCCAGGTGATCCCGGAACCCGCGACCCTGGCCTTGAGTGCCCTGGGCCTTGGATTGATTGGTCTTGTGCGCCGCAAGCGCGCCCGCTGAAGCATTACCGAGTCTCCGCCACGCGGCCATGGGCCTCGCTCTCCGTGGTGTAATACCCACCCCGCCTTTCGGGCTCCCCTCCGAGGAGGGGATCGCTTGCCTAAGGGGGATGCTCTTGACCTTTTCGCGTCTGCCGGGAAGAATAGTCATCTCCGAGGCCGCATGAGCGTGCCGGCTTCGGCCTATCGCCAGACAAAGGAGGCTGTGATGAGAGAGATGACCTTTGCCGTGAAACGCATGTGGATGATGGCATTATTGCCTGCAATGGCGTGGGCGCAGGGCACCAACTTTTTCAGCGTTCAACAGGGTTCCTGGCACAGCCTCAGCACATGGACCAATGCCTCGCCCATCTCCCGGTGGCCCGGCACGGGGGATTATGCGCAGATCAGCCACCTGGTTTCCGTGACGCAAAACGTCGTGGTTTCCAGTCTCAACATGAATGGGGGCGCACTCGATATCGCAGAGGGCGTGGCGGTCTGGGCCGCGGGCGGCACGAGCGTGTGGTACAGTGCCACGCTGGAGGGCGGCGGAAGCTTATGGAATCGGGGATTTCTACGCTTAACAGGCGCCGCGCCCAGCCAGGTCGAGGGCACGCTGTGGAATGATGGCGATATGACGTTTGTTCAAACCCCGTCCCTGCAATTAAACGGAGATCTTCACAACACCACCCAGGGGATGATGGCGGTCCAGCAGGCGCCTTCCCAGCTCTGGACCCTGCAGGGGACAGGCAACTTGTACAACACCGGCACGTTTTACGCCCAGCCCTTCACTACGATTGCCGTTACCTCCGTCCGCTTCCATAATCGAGGTGGCACGCTCTGGCTGGGCACCGGCAGTCATTTTCAGGTCTCCAGCAGTCGCGGAACCAACTACCATGGTTTCTATACGCTGGAGCCCCAGTCCGTCTTCACCCCTTCAGACAACAGCACCAACCTCTATTCCGGTGATTTCTCCTCCACAGGCGACGGGAAGTGGAGGATGCAAACCGGAGCGCTTTTCTTCAGTTATGGAGGGACCGGCACGGCCTTCAATCTGCAGGGCGGCGGATTCCAGTGGCTGGGTGGGACCATGAATGTGCATCCCAACTACCGGTTAACCAATCAAGGCCACATGACGATCGGTGGATCGGGCTCCACCAACCCTCTGCTCTTGCAAGGATCTCTTGTCAATTGTGGCGCTGTCAGCCTGCTTGGAAGCACGAGCGCGGTACCGTTGCAGGTAATAGGCGGGAACCTCTATAATCAATCCTCCGGCACCTGGACCTTCAGCGGCACGAATCCCGCGATTTCCGGCTCCGGCCAATTTTACAACAACACCGGACGGGTCTTCTTTGCGGCCGGCGGCACAACGGCGGTGAACATGGTTTTCTTTAATCGAGGAGGCACCTCCGTTTTTCAACAAGGGACCGCCCAGCTCATTGGTGAAATGAGTGACGGCCTCTTCCTGCTTAATGGAGGGACTTGGGGTGGAGGCATGTCTTTCTTCATGAGTGGCGGGCGGCTGGGCGGATCTGGACTTATGGAAAAAAATCTGTATCACAACCAGGGCACGCTCTCCCCCGGCCAGTCCCCCGGACGTCTCGAAATCATCGGCGACTACCAGCAATCTGGCGCCCAGGCCACTTTGCTGATGGAAGTCGCCGGGGCTGAACCTGGCGTTTCCCACGACCAGGTCGCGGTGAGCGGTGCGGGCACGGTAAGCGGTATTCTGACCGTGGACCTGCTGGAGGGATACGATCCGCCGCCCGCAACGCGCCTGGATCTCCTGCTGTCCAGCACCATGACCGGGCGTTTCGCCGCCACCAACCTGCCGGCGCTCTCCGGCGGACGCTTCTTGATTGTCCGCTATCTGCCCACGGGGGTGCAACTGCGGGTGGCCACCCCGGAGGACACCGACGGCGACGCCCTTCCCGACGCTTGGGAACTCACCTATTTCGAGAATCTGGACGTCAGCGACGGTGCCGGCGATGACCAGGATGAGGACCGCTTCCCTGACTGGCATGAGTATCTGGCGGAGACCAACCCCACCAATTCGGCCTCCTTTTTCCATGTGGCGCAACTGGCCGCCACCTCCCAGGTGCCGGATATTGCGTTTGCCCCGTCCGCGACCAACCGCCTGTACACCTTGCAGAGGGCGGAGTCGCTGGTCCTCCCCGCGTGGAGCAATGTCCCGGGCGCCGGCCCTCGCTGGGGCACCGGCGGAGCGGATGCCCTGCGGCCCGATTCCGTTTCAGCGACCAACGCCTATTTCCGCGTCACGGTGGAGTTCCCGTAGGAGGGCCCCGGCGTCAGTCACCAAGCACAATCCGGTAGAAGGCATTTGCGGGCCCCACAGCAGGCGCGCTGGTGACGGTGTTGAGCGGCGGCGGAATCCAGGATCACGCCATTCGTGATGGCCCGCCACAGTCCTGCGCCTCCTTCTTTTCATTCCTCCGCCTTGGAGGTCACCTCCATGGCCAGCAGGCACAGATCATCGGCGAGCGGACGGTCACCGGCAAATCCTATGATGGCCCGCATCAGGCGGTCAAGAAGCTCCTCCGCCCCTTTGTGGGAATAGCGCTCCAGCACGGCTTGAAACCGGTCGAGCCCGAAGACTGCGCCCTCATTATTGGCCACCTGGCAGGCCCCTTCGTTGAAAAAGATAAACATATCCTGGTCCATCAGGCGGCACTGGCCCGCCGTGTACTCCTCGCGCGCCGCCTGGCCCAGGGCCGCCCCCATGGAGGGCGGCATTTCGAGCCGGCTAATCCGGTGGGAACTGCGGCGCACCAGCCATGGCGCCGGGTGGGCCGCCGAACAGTACGTCCCCGCCCGTCCCGTCGTGTCCGCCACAAAATAGAAGGCAGAGGACGCAATGGGAGCCGGCAGACCCTCCAGCATGCGGCAGAAGGCCTTGTTTAATTCAGAAATGAAGAACCGCGCGTTGCGCGCGTTGCGGCTGTGCTCCCGAATCAGGGTGCGCAAGGCGGACCCCATCATCGCGCTTCGGGTTCCACGATCCATGACGCCACCCATGAAAATCCCTGCGCAATCCTGACCCGCCTCCAGCAGATCAAAGAACGCGCCCCCCAATCGTTGGGCGGGTTTGAACCGGTGGTGAAATTCCAGCCGCAAATGACCCGCGACATGCACGGCGGGCACCTTGGGCGGCGGGCGGTCCAGGCAGGCCCGCTGAAAGTCCATGGCCAGCGCCAGATCTTTTTGCAGTTCGGACATTTCTGGAAGATCTTCGGGCTGGATAAGGGGCGGAGGGCGGGGTGGCTCACGGGG
>CAZFSE010000186.1:0-6880 GCA_964521805.1 uncultured Verrucomicrobiota bacterium | reverse complement strand
TGGCTGCGCACCTCGAGCACCGCCCGCGCCCCCGCTCCGCCGGCCTCGGCATGGGCATTTTCAACACCATCAACGACGCCGTCATCGCCGCCCGCAAGGCCTTTGAGGTCTTCAGCGCCCAGCCGCTCGCCACCCGCGGTAAGGTGATTGCCTCGATCCGGCAGTGCATGATGGAAAATGCCACGGCCCTCGCCAAGGCCGCCTTCGAGGAAACCAAGCTGGGCCGCTTTGAAGACAAGATCATCAAGAACCAACTGGTCACCGAGAAGACCCCCGGCATCGAGGATCTGTACCCCGTTTCCGCCACGGGCGATCATGGGCTGACCCTGACTGAACCCGCGCCCTATGGCGTTATCGGGGCCATCACCCCCACCACCAATCCAACCTCGACCATCATCTGCAATGCCATCGGCATGCTCTCCGCCGGCAATGCCGTGGTCTTTAATGTGCATCCCAGCGCAAAGAATTGTTCCATCCAGACGGTTGCCCTGCTCAACCAGGCGATCGTGTCCGCCGGCGGTCCTCCCAACGTGGTCACCTGCATGGCCGAGTCCTCTGTTCAAAGCGCCACCGACATGATGAAGCATCCCGGCATCCGCCTGCTGGTCGTCACCGGCGGTGGCGGCGTGGTGGTCGCCGCCATGCAGAGCGGCAAGCGCGCCATCTGCGCCGGCCCCGGCAATCCCCCGGTCGTCGTGGATGAAACCGCTAACATCGAACAAGCCGCCCGCGATATCGTCCTCGGCGCCTCCTTCGACAACAACATCATCTGCGTCGAGGAGAAGGAGGTCATCGTCGTCGCCTCCGTCGCCGATGCCCTGCTCAAGGCCATGACGCAGTTTGGCGCGGCCCTGATTGACAAGGCCCACCTCTCCAAGGTCGAGCAGACCGTCTTCACCAAGATGCATGGCCCGCGGGAACATGCCGAAATCAACCGCAAGCTCATCGGAAAAAATGCCGATTTCATCCTTTCCCAGATGGGCCTTTCCGCGCCCAGCACGATCAAGCTGGGCGTCGTGGAGGTGGACGAAAATCATCCTCTGCTCTGGACCGAGCAGATGATGCCCATCATGCCGGTGGTTCGCGTGCCCAATGCGGATTACGCAATTGATCTGGCCATCAAGATCGAGGGCGGATGCCGCCATACCGCCATCATGCACTCGAAGAATTTGGACCATCTCAGCCGCATGGCGCGCGAATGCAATTGCAGTATTTTCGTTAAGAACGGGCGTTCGCAGGCGGGCCTCGGCTTCGGCGGCGAGGGATGCACCTCGTTCACCATCGCCAGCCCCACCGGGGAGGGCCTCACCACCCCCCGGAGTTTCTCCCGCCTGCGCCGCTGTGTGCTGGTGGATCACTTTAGAATTGTATGATGAAAACCTATTCCGCCATTGCCCTGATCGAGTTTCGCGACATTGCCGCCGGGATGTTCACCCTGGATGCGATGGTCAAGAAATCCCCCATCGCCCTGCTCAAGTCCGGCATCATCACCGAGGGACGCTACCTTGTCCTCATCGGCGGCACCACCGCCTCCGTGGACGAATCCTTCCAGGAGGGTCTCTACTGGGGCGGAGAGACCATCCTGGACCGCGTCATGTTGCCGGATGTCCATCCCCAGTTGCACGATGCCATCCTCGGCAAGCGCAATACCTCCGCCGGCGGGGCGCTGGCCATCATTGAAACCCCGACCGTCTCCAGCAATGTCCGCGCCGCCGAACTGGCCCTTAAGGGCACGCCGGTGGAGCTGGTAGAAATCCGCCTGGGAGAAAGCCGCCTCGCCGGCAAAGGCCTCAGCCTCTATCGAGGAGAACTCCACGACATTGATGCGGCCCTGGAGATCGCGACCTCTTTCCTGCAAGGGCTCAACGTGCCGGTCACCACCCGCATCATCGCGGCCCCGCATGAGGCCCTGGGCCGTCAATTTTCCGGCAGTACCTTTTTCCATGATGCGCCGCTGTTGGAACTCGATGGGGAGGTTGACTGATATGCAACTGGGCAAAGTCATCGGCACGGTCGTCGCCTGCGTCGTGTACAAGGGGTTGGAAGCCGTCCCCCTGCTTTGGGTCCAGCCGCTGGACAAGACCGGCAAACCCAAGGGCAAAGCCGTGGTCGCCTGCGATGCCACCCGCATGGCCGGTCCCGGCGAGCTGGTCTATTTCGAGGGCGGGCGTGAAGCCGCCATGGCCCTGGAAACCACCTTTGTGCCGGTGGATCATTCCATCATCGGCATTGTGGATGGCGTCACCGCCCCCCACTGGGAGGGCCAGCCATGATCCTCGGACGTGTCATCGGCAATATCTTCTCCACCATCAACCACCCCTCGCATGACGGGAAAAAGCTTCTGATCGTCGAAAAGACGGAGCCCGATGGAACCCCCGCTGGTGACTATCTCGTGGCGGTGGATACCGTGGATGCCGGCGAGGGCGACCGGGTGCTGATCGTGGACGAAGGCAATGGCGCACGGCAAATCCTCCAGGACCCCAACGCCCCCATCCGCTCCGTCATCGCCGGCATCATTGACCAGGTCACGGAAGACCTCTAAAAATCTTCCAACCATTGGAACTTTTTTTTCATTTTTTTCCAAGGGTTGGAAAAAGTGGCGTATATTTTTCCAAGGATTGGAACTTTTTTTTGACGATGAATCGCAGGAAAAACAGCGCGCGTAAGGAGGGGAAGACATGAAGGCCATTCTGATTGTTCTGGATTCCGTGGGCATTGGCGAAATGCCCGATGCCGCGAAATATGGCGATGCCGGCTCCGCCACCCTGCCCCATCTCGCCACCGCCGCGGGCGGGCTCAAGGTCCCCACCCTGCAAGCCATGGGCCTCGGCAATATCCCCGCCCTGATCCCAAAGGGGCTCCCCATCCAGGGGGTCCCCCCCGTGAATAATCCCATCGCCTCGTTTGGCGCGATGGAGGAAGTCTCCGATGGCAAGGACACCATCACCGGCCACTGGGAAATTGCCGGCCTCGAGATCAATCCCGGCTTTCATGTCTTCCCGCCCGGGCCGCCCTCTTTCCCGCCCGATTTCATTCGCGAATTTGAACAGCGCACCGGACGCGCATGCATCGGCCACAAGGCCGCCAGCGGCACCGCCATCATTGATGAACTGGGGCCCGAACACATGAAGACCGGTGCCTGGATCGCCTATACCAGCGCCGACTCCGTCTTTCAGCTCGCCGCCCACGAGGAGATCATCCCCATCGAGGAACAATACAAGGGCTGTGAAATCGCCCGCGAACTCTGCGACAAGCTCCGCATTGGGCGCGTCATCGCTCGTCCCTTCATCGGCCAGCCCGGCGCGTTCAAGCGCACGGAGAACCGGCGCGACTTTGCGTTCAAGCCCAGCGAGCCCACCATCCTGGAAAAACTGGTGGATAGTGGCGTGCCTGTCTACGCGGTCGGCAAGATCGAAGACATTTATGCCCACCGCGGCATCACGGAGGCCAGCCATACCGGCAACACCTTGGATTCCGCCAAGCTGGTCAGTCGTTGGACGCGCGAGAAAAAGGATGGGCTCATCTTCGCCAACTTCCTGGACTTCGACATGCTGTATGGGCACCGGCGCGACCCGAAGGGCTATGCCAAGGCCGTCGAAATCACGGACCAGTGGCTGGGGGCTTATCTGCCGATTCTTACGCGCGACGATGTCCTCATCATCACCGCCGACCATGGCAACGACCCGACCTATGCCGGGTCCGACCACACCCGCGAGTTTGTCCCCCTCCTCGTCTATCAGCCGGGCCGCGCCCCCCAAAATCTGGGCGTGCGAAAAGGCTTCTTCGACATCGCCCAATCCATTGCCGCCTATTTCAAGATCCCCGCCATGCCCCGAGGCGTCAGTTTTTTGTAAAGGGAGAACGCGGGTGAAACGTGTTGCACCGAAAAACATGCAACGCGGAATTGCCTTGTTCGTGATTCCTTGATAACATGTACATGAGTGCGAAAGATTTAGGAACAACAGCATTTGCACAGTGTGGCCAGCCATGATCTATATGGATTTAATCCTTAATCTGGCGTTATTGATTGCCCTCACCATTGTCTCCGGCTTCCTTGATCTTCGGTGGCCGCGTCGTACCCGGGCCGGGGTGCTGATGCAGGGGGTGCTGTTTGGTTCCGCCGCGGTGTTCGGAATGCTAAAGCCCCTGAATTTCGGGCCTGGGCTGATATTTGACGGACGCTCGGTCATGCTCAGCTTGTGCGCCCTCTTTTTCGGCCCGCTGGCCGCCATTTTCGCCGCCCTGCCGGTCGCGGTATTTCGCCTTATGATGGGCGGCTCCGGTGTCGTGATGGGGGTTCTTGTGGTTCTGTCCTCGACGGGCATCGGCTTGATCGCCCACGCTTGGCTTCAACCAGACCAGGTGCCACCCAAGGCCCGGCATCTTTATCTCTTTGGTCTGGCCGTCCATCTGGCCATGGTCGCTCTCATGGCCACCCTGCCCCGCGAAATCGCCGCCGGCGTCATGTTGCGCATTGGCCCTCCAGTTCTGCTTCTCTACCCACTGGCCACCGTCCTGGCCGGAAAAATCCTTTCCGATCAAGTCGCCACGCAAAAAGCCATGGCTGGCCTGATGGAGAGCGAGGAGCGTCTGCGCAAGCTCAGCGACAATCTTCCCGGCGGCATGGTTTATCAGATTGATACCGGTTCAAGCAAACAGGAACGGCGTTTCACCTATGTCAGCGCGGGGGTCAGGTCCTTGCATGAGATTTCGCCTCAGGACGCCATAGCGGATGCCTCCCTCATCTACCGACAGCTTTCCGAGGAGTCCAGAAAATTGGTCAGTGACAATGAAGCCGCCGCCTTGGCCGAGATGAAACCTTTTCATGCCGAAGTGCTGATGAACCTTCCATCTGGAAAACAGCGCTGGCGCATGCTGACCTCGGGGCCGCGCCGCCTCCCCAGCCAGCACTTGGTCTGGGATGGCGTTGAAGTGGACATCACAGAGCGTCGGCAAGCGGAAGAGGATCTGATTCGTTTTCGCTTCATGGTGGATCATGCGCGGCAGGAGGCTTTCCTCGTTGAACCCGATGGCCAGGTGGTCTATGTCAATCGCGCGGCGGCCCAAAGCCTGGGGTACACCGTGGAAGAAATGCTGAAGATGCGCGTCTCGGATTTTGATCCCCTGTTTGGGCCCGCCTTTCACCAGCACTTTGAAGATTTGAATACGCCCCACCAATCCCCGCCTTTTGAGACCGTGCATGTCGCCAAGGATGGCAGAAAGATTCCAAAGGAAATGCTGTCGTCCCGCTTTCAAATCGGCGGCCATGACTATGTCTGCGCTTTTGGCCAAGACCTTACCGATCGCAAAAAAGCGGAGGAAGAGCGGTCAAAACTGCAGGAACAGCTTCAACATGCGCAAAAGATGGATTCCATTGGACGGCTGGCTGGAGGGGTGGCGCATGACTTTAATAACATGTTGCAGACCATCATGGGCAACGTGGAAATGGCCCTGGATCAGGTGGTGCCGGATCATCCAATACATGGCGAACTGGTTGAAATCTACAAGGCCACGGAGCGCTCAACCAATTTGATCCGGCAACTTCTGGCGTTTGCGCGCAAACAAACCGTTGAACCCAAAGTCCTGGACCTAAACGAAACGATCGAAGGCATGTTGAAAATGCTCCGGAGGCTGATTGGTGAAAACATTGAGCTGGTCTGGACCCCTGCTTCGGACTTGTGGCCGTTTAAAATAGACCCCTCCCAGATTGACCAGATCCTGGCCAACCTGTGCGTCAACGCGCGGGATGCCATTACAGGCGCTGGAAAAGTCGCCATCTCAACCGCCAACATCACCCTCACTCCAGCCGACTGCGAGAATCAACCCGGCTATGTTCCCGGGCAGTACATTCAACTCGTTCTTCGCGACAATGGCTGTGGCATGGATGCGGAAACACGATCCAGGCTTTTTGAGCCCTTTTTCACCACCAAGGAAATGGGCAAAGGCACCGGGCTGGGGCTGGCCACGGTGTACGGCATCGTCCGGCAGAACAATGGCTTTATTAACGTGCAAAGCCGGCCCGGTGAGGGCACAACCTTCACGATCTTCCTTCCCCGATATACCGGCGAAAAAGAGCATCCCCCCGTCCAACCCGCCCAGGGACAAGCCCCCGCCCAGGGGGCTTCCACAACCGTACTGTTAGTCGAGGATGATCCTGCCATCCTCGCCTTGGTCAAAAATATACTCGAAACCCAGGGGCACAAGGTCTTGAGCGCCGGCACTCCCGGCGAGATTCTGGAGCTGGCGCGCCGCCAGACGGAGGAGATCAGCCTGTTGATCACCGATGTGATCATGCCCGGCATGAATGGGCTGGAGCTGGCGGTGAAACTGCAGGAGATACGGCCCACCCTGCGGTGCTTGTTCACCTCAGGCTATACGGCGGATGTCATCGCCCCCCACGGCGTTCTGGAACGTGGCATGCACTTCCTCCAAAAACCCTTCACCACAAATGACCTGGTCAGAAAAGTTCAAGAAGTGCTTGCTCAGCCCGGCGTCTCGGGCATCTCGACAACCTGAAGACCCCGCGCATCGGCCAGCCAGCTGTCCCCTTCGTCATCATCCAGCGTTCGATGCAGATCAGACAGAGCCTCAATCGCCGTCATGCGAGGAGTGCCAGGTACAAACCGGGCTACCGGCTGATGGTTACGCAGTATGACAATCTCTTCACCCCCATGCTCCAAGGCCTTCAAGACACGGCTAAAACTGCGCACCACTTCAGTAGCTGACATGGTCTTCATATTCTTTACCTCATGATTCAAAAGTATCCAAAGCAGACATTGCCGACAACCCAACAGCAAAGATTTTTCACAGAAGGCAACAAAGGCAACGAAGAAAAAGATGGAACTGATTCTTCTGCAATATCTTTGTTATCTTTGTTTCC
>CAZFSE010000185.1:0-7138 GCA_964521805.1 uncultured Verrucomicrobiota bacterium | reverse complement strand
GGGTTAGAAATGCGCGGACCCACAAGGGGATCTTGAGGCGCGGCTTGCCCAGAAATTCCCAGGCGATGGCCAGGAAGAACAGGTCTACCAGGGTGGCCAGGATCGAGGCCGCATTGGTGCGCAAGTCGGGCAGAGGCACCAGTGCGAGATGCGGCTGGCCGATTAACTTTGTCTGGTAATGCAAGGCCAGGGTAATGAGCGGCACCATGAGGGACACGCCGGCCACAGTGGAAATGGCGATGCGGGTTGCCCGGGGGCCGTCAAACACGTAGACCACGAAGACCCCCAGCAATAGCGCCGTGTAAAACACCGTGGAGCCCACCACGAATGTGATGCCGCCCGCCTGAACCATGACGCCCGCATCGGTGATCCACGACATGATCGCCGTAATCCCGCCAATCAAAGCAAAAAAATGCACGGGCCCGAAGCGGTTCCGCAAGGAATGGGCCCATAACACGAGGCAATAAATGGCCATCGCCTCGACGATTAAAATTAAAACGTTCTGATTCATGCTCAACCTTTTTTTCGTCGTTGCTCGACTCGCCCACTTTCAGTGTACACCACGCAGGGGGATACCCCCATACCCCGGGCGGGTGATTTTCAGGGTATGGACATTGGTAAAACAAGGGCCTTTCGTGCTGTTTGCTTCTCGCCCGCCCATCTGTATGACCGTGCAAAAGAAAAACTGTTCACATTTTTTATGGAGGTTATCATGCACGGTTGAATGATGAAGGGTGATCCATGCGCACGCATTATCTACAGCACGTTCCATTTGAAGGACTCGGCAGTATCGGTCCCTGGCTCCGGGCAGGCGGCCATGAGACGTCCTGCACCCGTCTCTTTGAGGCGGCCCTCTTTCCGGAGGTGAGCGAGGTGGATTTGCTCATTATCATGGGTGGCCCCATGAGCGTGCATGACGAGAAGCAATATCCCTGGCTTGTGCCGGAGAAGCAGTTTATTCGACAGGCCATTGAACAGGGAGCGTCCGTTTTGGGGATCTGCCTGGGCGCACAGCTCATTGCGAACGCGATGGGGGCGCGCGTCTATCAGAATCCTGAAAAGGAAATTGGCTGGTTCCCTGTGCAGGGAAGGCCCTCGATGGACGGCGCGGTGTTCCGGTTGCCCTCATCCGTGACGGCCTTTCACTGGCATGGGGAGACCTTTGATCTGCCGCCCGGCGCGGTTCATCTTGCGGAGAGCGAGGCATGCAAGCATCAGGCGTTTCAACTGGGGGCCTCCGTGGTGGGTTTGCAGTTTCATCTGGAAGCAACGCCGGATTCCGCGCGAGCGCTGGTCGCAAATTGCCGGGAGGAGTTGAGGGAAGCGCGGCATGTTCAATCCGAAGCGGCGATTCTGTCTGCCCCGCAGGAAAATTACGCGGTGGTCAATCGCCTGATGGCTGAGGGCTTGTCCCGCCTGACCGGGACTCTTCATCGGTGATGAGTCGGTCATGAGCGAAAGTGATGTGTTGCGGATATTCCTGGCGGTGGAGATCAGCGAGCGGGCCCGGAAGGAGGCGGCAAGGCTGATCGCCCATTGCAAGCAGGCCGGCGCGCGGGTGAGCTGGACCGCCCCGGAGAAGCTTCACCTTACGCTGAATTTTCTGGGGGACACGTTTCGGGCGCGGCTGGCGGAGCTTTCCGAGATGCTGGATTGTGCCGCCGCGGAAACCCCGCCTTTTTCCTATGACCTGGCTGGGACGGGCATTTTTGGATCGCCGCGTTCACCCCGCGTGTTATGGGTGGGGGTGCGGGATGTGTACGGAGGGCTGGCCCGGCTTCAGTCCCGCCTGTCGGAGGGAATTCAGGCCCTTGGGGTTATGCTGGAAAAGCGCCCGTTCCTGCCTCATTTGACGCTGGGGCGCGTTCGTTCCGCTGGGCGGGCGGATGAATTGACATCAGCCCTGCAGTCCGCTAACAATACGCACTTCGGAACCGTGGAGGTTCGCCGCGTTCTTATGATGCAGAGCCATCTGGGGCATCAGGGAGTTCGGTACTCAGTTTACCATGAATCGAAACTAAAAGGAGCTCAGTAGCATGGCCGCAAAAAATCAGGCAAACACGACCTCGGGCATCGGCAAGAATTTATCCTCGGCACTCAGCACGGTTCTTTCGCAAATCCAGAAGGAATTTGGGGAAGGGGCGATTATGCGGCTGGGCTCGGAAGAGTCGCTGGTCAGCATGCCCTGCATCTCAACCGGGGCGCTGACGCTGGATCTGGCGCTGGGCATTGGCGGCGTGCCGCGCGGGCGCGTCATCGAAATTTTTGGCCCGGAATCCTCCGGCAAGACAACCCTGGTCTTGCACATCATCGCCAACGCGCAGAAGGCGGGCGGCATGGCGGCCTTTATTGATGCCGAGCACGCGCTGGACCCGGCCTATGCCAAGAAGATCGGCGTGAACCTGGATGATCTGCTGGTGTCCCAGCCGGACTCGGGTGAGGAAGCTTTGATGATCACCGACCAGCTGGTGCGCTCGAACGCGCTGGATGTGGTGGTGGTGGACTCCGTCGCGGCGCTGGCGCCGCGCGCGGAACTGGAAGGCGCGATGGGCGATTCGCACGTCGGGCTCCAGGCGCGGCTGATGTCGCAGGCGATGCGCAAGCTCACGGGCATTTTGAACAAGTCCAAGACCTGCTGTATTTTCACCAACCAGATTCGCGAGAAGATTGGCGTGATGTTTGGCAACCCGGAAACGACGCCTGGTGGGCGCGCGTTGAAGTTCTATTCCTCCGTGCGTATTGATGTGCGCCGCCTGGCGACGATCAAGGACTCCACCGGCAGGGCGATCGGAAACCGCACCAAGGGCAAGGTGGTCAAGAACAAGGTGGCCCCGCCGTTTACAGAGGGCGAATTCGACATCTTGTACGCGGAAGGCATTTCGCGGACCGGCGCGGTGCTGGATTCCGCCATTGAGCATGGGCTGATTGACCGCCGCGGAACATGGCTCTCCTTTGATGGACAGCAGTTGGGCCAGGGCCGCGATGCCGCCCGCGACAATCTCAAGAACGATCCGGCTCTGGAGAATCTGATTCGTGAAAAGGTAATGGAAAAGGTCCGCCAGGGGCACACGCCCGCCGTGGCGGGAAAGGCCGGCAAGGTGGC
The DNA here is from genome assembly GCA_964521805.1 of uncultured Verrucomicrobiota bacterium. Taxonomy (GTDB): domain Bacteria; phylum Verrucomicrobiota; class Kiritimatiellia; order CAIQIC01; family GWF2-57-35; genus CAZFSE01. The sequence continues at coordinate 4,035 of CAZFSE010000185.1, read as the reverse complement.
GGAGGCCAAGGCAGAGGCCAAAGAGGAATAGCAACCGCCGCGAGAAGAAGCGTCCTGAAGGCACAGGGGCGGCCCGCAAGGAGGGGCCGCCCCACTTATAGAGGTACTGGTGATGATGACCGCAAAAGAGGTTCGACAGTCATTCCTGGATTTTTTCAAATCCAAGCAACATACGGTGGTTCCCAGCTCGCCGGTGGTTTTGCCGGCGGATCCGACCCTGCTGTTCACCAATGCCGGCATGAACCAGTTCAAGGAGATCTTTCTGGGCGCGCGCGAAAGCGCCTACAAGCGCGTGGCGGACACCCAGAAGTGCATTCGCGTCAGCGGCAAGCACAATGACCTGGAGGAGGTCGGCCTCGACACCTATCACCACACCTTTTTTGAGATGTTGGGCAACTGGTCGTTTGGCGACTACTACAAGCGCGAGGCCATTTCCTGGGCCTGGGAGCTGATGACGGGCGTATGGAAACTGCCCAAGGACCGGCTCTGGGTCACCGTGTACAAAAACGATGACGAGGCGGCGGCCCTGTGGAAGGAAGTCACGGACGTCAACCCCGCGCACATTCTGCGTTTTGGCGAGAAGGATAATTTTTGGGAGATGGGCGAGACGGGACCCTGCGGACCCTGTTCGGAAATTCATATGGACCGGACGCCCAACGGCTGTGGGCCGGAGCTGGTCAATGCCGGCACGCCGGAAGTTATTGAGCTGTGGAACCTGGTGTTCATCCAATACAACCGCCGCAGTGACGGCACGCTGGAGGAACTGCCCTCCAAGCATGTGGATACCGGCATGGGGTTGGAACGCGTGGTCTCCGTGCTTCAGGGCAAGACCTCGAATTATGACACCGACCTGTTCACCCCCATTTTGAAAAAGCTTCAGGAGATGACCGGATGCGCCTATGAAGGGGATGCGGCGATTGCCATGCGCGTGATTGCCGACCATCTGCGCGCGCTGTCTTTTGCGATTGGCGATGGCGTCATGCCGTCCAACGACGGGCGTGGATATGTCCTGCGCCGGCTGTTGCGCCGCGCCGCCCGGTATGGCCGCAAGATCGGGTTAAAGGACCCGTTCATGTGCGAGCTGTTTCCCGTGCTGGCCGCCGAGATGGGCGGGGTCTTTCCCGAGCTGAATATTCAGCGCGAGCAAATACTGCGCGCACTCAAGGCGGAAGAGGAGAGTTTCGCGGTCACCCTCGACCGCGGCATTAATCTTTTTGATGAGGTGGTGGAGGGGCTCAAGGCCCGGAAGGAAACGGTATTCCCCGGCTCGCAGGCGTTCAAGCTGTACGACACGTTTGGCTTTCCGCTGGACCTGACCCTGCTGATGGCGTCCGAAGCCGGCCTGGGCGTGGACCAGGAGGCCTTCCGTGCGCTGATGGAAGAACAGCGCGGACGTGCGCGAAACGCGCGCAAGGATGGGGCGCTGGACCGGGAGATGGATTTGGTTTCCGGACTGGTGGCGCGCGGCATCAAGTCGTCCTTCAGCGGCTACGAGACCTTGGAGGATGAATCGGAAGTGCTGGCCCTGCTATCGGATGGGGCGGAAAAAGACCGTCTCTCTGAAGGCGAATCTGGGGAACTACTGCTGGCCCGGACCCCGTTTTATGCCGAGTCCGGAGGCCAGGTGGGTGACAAGGGCGTGATCCGCGGCCCGCATGGCACCTTTGAAGTGTGGGACACCCGGCGGCCCGCGGAAGGGATTGTTTTGCATTTGGGCAAGATGACGCAGGGAACGATGGCTCGTGGCGAAAAGGCATCCGCCACCGTGGATGCCGACCGCCGGGGCCGCCTGATACGGCACCATTCAGCCACCCATTTGCTGAACCGCGCCCTGCACGAAAACGTCAGCGAAACCATCAAACAGGCGGGATCCCTGGTGGCGCCGGACCGGTTTCGTTTCGACTTTTCGTGGTTCGAGGCGATTCCGAGCGGCAAGCTGGAGGCCATCGAGCGCCGCGTCAACGACTTCATCATGGCGAACCTGCCGGTCAAGACCTATGAGATGGCGCTGAAGGACATCCCCAGCTCCGGCATCATCGCGGTCTTTGACGAGAAATATGGCGATGTAGTCCGGGTGGTGGACATGGGTGGCGTAAGCCGGGAGCTGTGCGGCGGAACACATGTCTCCCAAACCGGGCAAATCGGATTCTTCCGCATCGTCTCCGAAAGCTCCGTGGCCGCTGGTGTGCGCCGTATTGAAGGAGTCTGCGGCTGGCCGGCGTATGAAATGACCCGGCGCGAGCATGATTTGGTGCGCGGTCTTTCCCAGCGGTTCAGCGCCGCGCCCGAGGAGCTGGAAAAGCGCATAGACACCCTTGTGGAGCAAAACAAGAAGCTCGAAAAGGAGCTCAAGCAGAACGAAGCCAAGGCCGCGGGTGGCTTGGCTGAGTCGCTTATCGAACGCCAGCAGATGGTCAAGGACGTTCCTCTCATTGCCGAAGCGGTGGGCGAGCAGTCCATGGATGCCCTGCGGGGGATGATGGATGTCTTGCGCGCCAAGCTGTCGTCCGGTGTGATCGTGCTGGGAAGCACATGCGAAGGCAAGGCCTGCTTTGTGGCATCGGTCAGCGATGACCTGGTGAAGAAAGGCCTCCACGCCGGCAAGCTGATTGGGCAGGTGGCCAAGGTGGCGGGGGGAGGCGGAGGCGGCCAGCCGAACAAGGCGCAGGCTGGCGGCAAAGACGCCTCCAAGGTGGCCGAGGCCATTCAGAAAGTCCCGTCCCTGTTGGGGTGAGCGAGAAGTCGAGGGATCTCCTGCATGGAGCACCCGGTGATTGTGTGTTTTTCGGTCTCAAACCCACTTCGGCACCCGTCACGCCTGAGGAAATCGGTCTGTGTGGTTGCCGAAGCCTCCGACCGGAATCCTGTGGCTCTCCTCGGCAACCTTGCCGTTATCCGATAAAAGCAGATGAAACGTCACCCCAATAAAATGGGGAGTCTGCCCGTTCTTTCTTCCTATGCGTGTCATTTTTGCTTACGATCGTGAGTGAAAATGACACGCTAAAGATGGAGGTGTGCGATGGGGTGGAGGAAGTTTTATCATCCGGATTACTCGTTTACGGTGATTCGGAGGAAGGTGGCGGACGAGGTGTTGGATACGGTGGAGGAGTTGGGCGACCTGTTGTTGACCAGCGGTCAGTCGTATTTGAGGGGCTGGAACCAGAAAGAAAAGGCGACTGGCTATCGCTCCGCTCTATACCGGCTCCATAAAGCTGGATTGATTGCACGGAGGCCGCGGGATGGAGGGGCGCCGGTGTTGCAGATCACACCGCGGGGGGCAGAGCGCCGGGATGCTTGTTTGAGGCCTACCCGGTATTGGAACCGGAAATGGGACGGGCGTTGGTACGTGTTGATGTACGATGTGCCGGAGAAGCAAAGACCCTACCGGGATTCTTTGCGGGCGTTTCTGGAGCGCTTGCGCTTGGGATGCCTTCAAAACAGCGTCTGGATCACGCCGTGGGATATCCGTCCGGAGTTCGCGGATTTGTCGAGCGCCGCCGCGGTGCATAACTATGCCTATTTGTTTGTCATGGAAACTGTACTGGGTCGGGATCCCGTGGAATTGGCACAGAGCGCGTGGCCGTTCTATGAATTGCATGAAAAACAACAATGGTACTTGACGGTGTACACAGAGAATTTGGCCAAGCTGAAGGAGGGGGGCGCCACCTCTTCTGAACTTCTGGATCTGGCAAGGAGTGAGACCAATGCCTATTCAATCTCCATGCAGGATGATCCCTTGTTGCCCCGGATTCTCTGGCCATCGGATTACTTGGGAGAACAGGTTTTTGTGTTGCATCGTCAGCTCATTCAAGAGGTGCGTGCGCGTTTATAGATGGCCTTCAGAGAATATGGTGGCGGCGTATGGCGTGTCATTTTTGCTTACGATCGTGAGTGAAAATGACACGATTGTTTTTTTGATGGTGGGGGAGGAGTGATGGGGGCGGAAGGGTGGCTCGCGACCATTACCCGTAAGAGTCATCCCTGTCCGAATATCCGGGCAGGCCATCGAATATCCGGGCGGGCTCAGTCAGGGGG
>CAZFSE010000184.1:0-7193 GCA_964521805.1 uncultured Verrucomicrobiota bacterium | reverse complement strand
GTCGCTTAAGCGCTCCCTCGCCTCCCCGCCATTCACTGGGAACAAATGGTATTAGGTACACGCCCAAAACCACATAATTCAAAGCCGAAAAGCCGGACGGATTCATCGTGCCACATCCCCTCCCCCTGTTGATGTAGCCGGGAGCGGCGCCGGCCGCAAGGCTATTTCTTCCTCATTTCAGATTACAGGACTCGGGGGGCACACCCTTTTTCCCCGCCCGCTTTCGCTTGCATAACCACGGGCTTTAGTGCAATGATGCGCCACTCAATGTTATGAAAACAATCGCTGTTCCATCCATTCTTGCGGGTCTCTTGCTGGGCGCTTCTGCCTGTTTCGCGCAGGACACCCGGATCATCGAAGACCTGAAATCCCGGTTTACACCAGATAAGCCCACCGTTTCCATCTCGTATGATGTGGCCTACCGCTTCCTTTTTTTGGAGCTGATGAGCCTGGCCAAGGCCACCATTGACACCACGGAAGGCACTTGGTCCAACAGCATCACCGGCGTGAGCACCTCCGCCTGCTTTGTGGAATTCAGCTTCTGGACGCTCGATCATGAAACCAACGCCAAAAGCCGCAACCGGATTTCCATCAACGACAAGATCATCTCCGTGCTGACCATGCCAGACCTGAACACGTTGATGTATGTCAAGAAAACTGACGAATACCTCAATCCCCTGATCGGCCACCGCAAGGTGACGAAAAATCTTTTTGTTTATGACCTGGAGTCCGGAGAATTGAATTACCGGCTGGAAGATTATCTGGCGGACACCGTGACCACCAACCTGCCGGGCACTGGAAACCTGGTGGAGCAAGGCCGGGATGTGTCGCATTTTCTGAAGATTCTCTCCGAGGTGTATTACGGCAAGCAGGAGATGATCTCACCGGACTCGGATTTTCGCATCCATTGCGATGTGGATGGCGCCGTGCGGGCCTTCTGCGTGAAGACCGAAAACCGCCCCCTGCCCCTGAAATTAATGGGCACCAACCTGCCGTCCGTGCGCGTCAGAGTGGAACCCGCCAAGGGCGAGCCCATTCGTGACATTGGCTTCGAACTGTGGGCCTCCTCCCTGCAGGATGTGGCCAACGCCTCCCAGGATCATGATCTGCTGGATCTCGCCGCCCAGGTCCCCGACTGGAGCATGGTGCCCCTGCTCGCCGACTACGGGCTCTCGGTGGGATATATCCGCTGTTCCATGACCCACATCAAGGCCTTGGAATCAGGCTTCGGCAAGCTGGCGCTGACTCAGGGCCCTTCCGTCGAACCCGTCCGTGCGGATTAGCCTTCACCCTTCCTTCTTTTTCATGACGGGCAAGGTGATCCGGAACTTTGTGCCTTTTCCTTTTTGGCTTTCAACTTCAATGTAGCCACCGCTCTGCTTGACAAATCCATACACGGTCGAGAGCCCCAGGCCGGTGCCTTTTTCCCCTTTGGTGGAAAAGAACGGCTCAAACAGATGCTGTTGGGTTTCCTCGTCCATGCCGGAGCCATCGTCACGGACCTCAATCACACATCGGTGCAAGGGGTCCAGGCGCGAGTCGCCCACATGCTCGGGCGCGTCCGCCGCTTCTTCAAAGACCCGGACCATGATGTGGCCATTCTCAGGGATGGCATCACGGGCATTGGCCACAAGATTCATGACCGCCTGCTGAAGCTGAACCGAATCCACCAGGACCATCGACCCGCCGGGCGTGGCTTCTATCTGCAGTTGAATTCTGACGCCCACCAGCCCTCGCAAGATGCCCCCCAGGCCGGTCACCATCTCGGAGGGATCAATCGCCACAGGCACCAGCGTCTGCTTCTGGCTGAAGGCGCGAAGACGCTCGATTAAACGCGCGGCATTCTTTCGAGCCTCTTCAATCACGGCAAAACCCTCCCGAAGGTCCGGATGCTCGGCCACAAGCATTTCGCCCTGGTTGCGAATGACCATCAGCAGGGAATTGAAGTCATGCAGGATCCCGCCGGTCATTCGTCCAAGCACCTCCAAATGGCGCGTGCGCAGGAGCCGGTTCACATGGTTTTCAAGCTCGTGGTTCATCGTCTGCAGTTCCGCCTGGTTGGCGCGCAGATCCTCCTCCAGTTGGCGCTGGTACATGGCCGCATCCATCATGGCCTGCGCCTGCAGAAGATCAAAGGGCTTGACCAGCTGGAAAAAAGGCTTGCCGTTGAGCACGCCATCCGGCGGTGGAAGGCGATAACGATCAACCAGAAAGAGCAGGGCAAAGTCATGCCAAAGGGAAAGAAGCCGCAGGGCGTTACGCTCCTCCGCCGACTCCGCCAGATCCCAGTCAACCAGAATCAGGTCAGGACACGCTCCATGCCCATTCCCCCGGTCATAATGCTCCAACGCAAGGGTGGGCCGAACAAAGGAGCCACGCACTTGGTAGCCGGCGGCCACGACCTGCGCACGCAGTTCCTCCGTCTTGGCGCCCGGCGGCAGGATTAGAATAATGGAACCCTTTGTCATAAGCGCGCTTCCTCCTGTATTCTACAGGATTAAGACAGCCCTGTTTAGACGGGCGGCTCAAAACCCCGCAGAGCCAAAATGACCACGGAGAGGCCCTTACCCGCCCAAGTACGCCTCGCGCATGCGAGGATGATTCCGAAGCTCGTCCGAAAGGCCGCTAAACGCCACCTGGCCGGTTTCCAGCACGTACCCTCGTGTGGCGATGCGCAGGGCCATGTTGGCATTTTGCTCCACCAGCAGGAGTGTGACCCCTTGCCGGTTGATCTCCTGCAAGATGCTGAAAATCTCGCGGACCAGCACGGGAGACAAGCCCATGGAGGGCTCGTCGAGCAACAACAATTTGGCCCGGCTCATCAGGGCGCGCGCCACCGCCAGCATCTGCTGTTCTCCACCGGAAAGCGTCCCTCCCATCTGTTGCAGGCGCTCGCGCAGGCGCGGAAACTGGTCCAGCACACGCTCCATATCGTCACGAATCCCCTCCCGGTCCTTTCGGGTCCAGGTGGCCAGCCGCAGATTTTCCCGCACCGTCAAATTGCTGAAGATACCCCTCCCCTCCGGGACATGCGCCATCCCTCGCGCCACAATCCGGTCCGCAGCAACCTTCCGCAAATCCTGCCCGTCAAACTGGATGGACCCCCGGAACGGGGCCAGCCCGGAGATCGCAGACAGCACCGAGGACTTGCCCGCCCCGTTGGCGCCCATCAGCGTGACGATTTCGCCTTCATGCACCTCCAGCGAAATACCCTTCACGGCACGCAAACGGCCATACGAAACCTCAAGATCCTTTACGTCCAGCAGAGGAGGCTTTTCATTCATCCTACGGACTCCTCCCCCAAATAAGCTTCCAGCACCAGCGGATGCTGTTGGATCTCCTGAGGAAGGCCCTCGGCGATGGTGGCCCCAAAATCCAGCACCACCAGGCGCTCGCAAATGCCCATCACCATCCGCATCTGGTGCTCAATCAGCAGGATCGTCAGCCCAAACTCTTTCCGAATGCGCTGAATGAAAGCCATCAGCTCCTCGATCTCATGCGGGTTCATTCCGGCGGCCGGCTCATCGAGCAACAGCATTCTCGGCTGGGAAGCCAGCGCCCGAATGATCTCCAGCTTCCGCTGTCGCCCATACGAAAGATTCTCCGCCCGCTCGCCCGCCTGTTCCTCCATCTGAAACAGCGCCAGCAGTTCCCGGGCATGCGCCAGAATCTTCCGCTCTTCCGCACGAAAGCGGCCCACATGAAACAGCGCCTCCAACGGGTTGTAGCCCAGCCGCGCATAGCGGGCCAAGCGAACGTTGTCGAGCACCGTCATTTGTTTGAACAGGCGGATGTTCTGGAAGGTTCTTGCCACGCCCAGCGCATGGATGTCGCTGGGCCCCAGCCCAATCAACTCCTCCCCCGCAAAACGGATCTGCCCGGCGGACGGACGGTACACGCCGGTCAAGATGTTGAACACCGTCGTCTTGCCGGCACCGTTGGGCCCCATCAGCCCCACCAGTTCCCCCGGCGCCAGGTGCAGGTTGAAATCGGAGACCGCGCAAAGCCCCCCGAAGTGCTGTGTGACATGCTTAGCCTCCAGCAGAAACATGATCCTTCTCCTTTCGTTTCCGCGAAGGACGAAGCAACACCAGGTCCCGCAAGGGCACCAGCCAGGAAAATTCGCGCAGGCCAAACAGGCCGCGTGGACGGAAGATCATGAGGAGAATCAAGATCAAGGGCATCAGGACCATCCGCCAGGCCCCTTGGTCCCGGAAGACCTCCATGACCACCGTGTAAATGGCCGCGCCCAAAATGGATCCCCCCAGCGAAGCCATGCCCCCCAGATACACCATCATCAGAATTTCCGTTGATTTCAGGATGTCAAACATCCGGGGATTGATGAACTGCAACAGGTGCGCATACAACCCGCCCGCGACCCCGGCAAAAAAGGCGGAAACGACAAAGGCGGATATCTTGACCCGGCGCGTATGCACGCCGCACAGATCGCACGCCACCTCATCTTCACGAATGGCCGCCATCCCCCGGCCATATTTTGAATACACCAGATTGCGCAGAATCCAGATCGTCACCACCACGGAAACATACACCCAGGGGAGCGTGGTCAATTGCTCCATCCCCATGAACCCGCGCGGTCCGCCCACGCTTTCAATATTCTCCAGCGCCGACTTCACGATCATCCCAAAAGCCAGCGTGACAATGGCCAGATAATCCCCCCGCGTGCGAAACGAGGGGATCGAAACCAGGAGCCCGGCTATGGACGCCGCCAAGCCGCCCCCCAACAGAGCCAGCGGAAAATAGAACACGGAGCCTTCCACCGGGAACACATTCACCGTCAGAACCGACGAGGCATAAGCCCCCACCGCCATGAAGCCCGCATGGCCCACCGAAAACTCCCCCATGTAGCCATTCACAAGATTCAGGCTGGCGGTCAGGATAATGTTGATGCCCAAATACATCACAACCAGCTGAACATAGGGATCCAGCCACTCAAAATGCGGAATGGCCCAGGAAACGGCCAGCCCCGCCAGCAGAAGAACCCCGATCAACCAGCGCATTTTCATGGTTACACTTTCTCGACTCGCGGACGTCCCAGCAACCCATACGGACGCACCACCAACAGAATCAGCAACAACCCAAACGAGATGAAATCCCGGTACGTGGTCGGCAGGAAGGCCGCCACCCCAATTTCCACCCCCGCCAGAATGAAACCGCCCAGCACCGCGCCCCGAATGTTTCCAATGCCGCCGATGACGGCGGCAATGAACGCCTTCCACCCCACCAGGACGCCCATGTAGGGATCAATCACCGGGTACGCCATGGCGTACAAGGTTCCCGCCGCCGCGCCCAGGGCCGCGCCCAGGGCAAAGGTGATCGAAATCACCCGGTTGACCGGCACCCCCATCAGCGGAACAATCCGGCTGTTCCAGGATATGGCCCGCATGGCCATCCCCAGCCCGGTGCGCATCACCACCCAGTCGAGCAACAACATCAGGCCCATGGAAAGACCGATGATCAACACCTGAAGCGAGGAGATGGAAAAGCGCCCCAGCGTCCAGAGATGCACCGGCATCAATTCCGGCATGTGCCGGGGGTACGGATTGAAGACCAGCATCACGTGCTCCAGAAAAATACCCACCCCCAGCGCGGTAATCACCGCCGACATCTTGGGGGCACGGCGCAACGGCTTGTAGGCCAATCGCTCAATCAAAACCCCCAAGGCCGCCACCGCCGCCATCGAAAGCAACAACGTCGGCACAAACGGCCAGCCCAGCCACAACGCAATGCCAAACGCCGCAAAGGCGCCCATCATGAACAAGTCCCCATGGGCAAAGTTGATCAGCAGAAGAATCCCATAGACCATCGTATAGCCCAGGGCAATCAACGCATACAGGCTTCCCAGCTGGAGAGCGTTGAGCGTTTGTTGAAGAAAATAAATCACGTTTTTTTCCTGGGGCAGGACGGCCCCCAAAACCCAATGAGATAAAAGTTTTTTCACCCGCCTGCGCAGAGCCGCTTTTTGTGTGGCTTGAAACAGGAGGGGGGGCGGCGAGAGATCCCTCGACTGCGCTCGGGATGACCATCCATCGGCGGTTTCGGCGAAACCGCCCTCCCTCAGAGCGCCGCAGGCCGGCTTGTTTCGCCCCGCCGCCCCGTGCAACCCACCGCGTCCGTTCCTGCGTCTTTTTCCGTTGAACATTCGTATTTTTTTTTCGCAGTTCTGACTCTTTAAGGCACTAAGGAGCGGCATTGCAGACCCAGACAAACTGCCCGTCGCGGATTTGCAGGATCACGCCGCTCTTGATCGGATCGCCGGAGCCTTCCTGAAAGCGCATGTTCCCCGTGACCCCCTCATACTCCGGAATGCTGGCCAGCGCATCGCGGACCGCCTGGCGCTCCGGCTTGCCCGCCAGTTGAATGGATTTGAACAGCAGGCCAAAGGCATCGTACGTCAGCGCGGCAATGTCATCAGGCGTTTTACCATACTGCTTCTCGTAGGCTTGAATGAAGTTCCTGGCCACCGGCGTGGCCGCGTCGGAGGCGTAATGATTCGCAAAGTAAAACCCTTCCACGGCGCCCTGCGAAAGCTGGATCAGATCCGGACTGCTCCAGGCATCGCTTCCCAGGAAGGGAACATCAATCCCCAGCCGCTTGGCCTGCTGTACCACCAGCGGCACATCATTGTAGTAGGCCGGCAAAAAAATCAACTGGGGCTGGGCCTCGCGGATCTTGGTCAGTTGCGCTGAAAAATCCCGGTCGCTGGTCGTGTAGGTTTCAAACGCCACCACCTCCCCGCCCGTTTCCGTGAAAATCTGGCGGAACAATTCCGCCTGGCTCTTTGGCGCCTCGGAGGCCACATCATACAGCACCGCAGCCCGGTCGAGCTTGAGCGTATCACGCACAAAGCGGGCCAGGATGCGCCCCTCAAAGGGATCCGTGTAGCACGCCCTGAATACATATTTCTTCGGCTTGCCGGTGCGCGCATCCAGCGTCGTTTTTGGATTGGTGGACCAGGGTGTAATCAGCACCGTCTTCGAACTTTCCGCGATGGAAGAGGCCGGCACAGCCCCCAGGCTGGCATTCGGGCCGACAATCGCCAGCACCCGCTCCTGCGCAATCAATTTCTGCGCGCAGAGGGCGGCTTGATCCGCCTTGCTCCCGTTATCCTCAATGGCCAGCTCGATCCGATACTTCTTGCCGCCCACCTCCAGCCCCCCTGCCCCATTGACGGC
>CAZFSE010000183.1:0-7236 GCA_964521805.1 uncultured Verrucomicrobiota bacterium | reverse complement strand
GGATGACAAGCCCGCGTTAATTCCCAATCCGCGCGAAGGGGGCCGTGAAATTGTCGGCGTCCGCCCACTCCCTGGATGAGTTCCACACCTCCACGCCCGGGGTGTCGGTCGTGGTGGCATCGTTCGGGATGCTGTCCATGGCGGAGAGCCCGCCCGCGCCAAACATCACCGCGATGCCCGCGCTTTCCAACTGGGTGCGGTTAATGCCCAGGGCCGACATCGGGATCTTGATCTCGTAGAAGCTGTCGCGGTCGGTCCGGGCATGGCCGGTGGTCTTGAAATCGCGCAGTTCGCTTTCCAGACCATTGCGATTGTCGCAATCCATCACGCCCCAGATGTCGCTGGCGATCAGGGCCGCGCTCTTGGCATGGGTGATGCCCCAGGCCGCGCCGCTCTTGTAGTTCACGCCGCCATCATCCACGGGGAAGATGCCGCCGCTCTCGCGGGACATGTAGGACTGCCACAGACTGCCGGCCATGTAGATTTGGAAGTCCGGGGTGTTCGCGCCCGTCCAGCGGTTGCTCTTGGACCACATGTCCGTCTGGCATCCGCCCGTCTTGGTGTCCAGCACCGCCCAGATCAGAATGCCGTCGTTGCGGTTGATCGGATCGCCGCTCCCCGCGTTGGAGGGATCAATCACGTCGGTCACGTCCACCAACTGCCAGGCCAGATAGACGTGTTCATCATCCCAGCAGGCCCACAGGTGCGTGAAGTCAATCGGCGCCTCGTGCATGGTCCAGTTTTCGCCCAGACTGCGGGGATCGTCATTGGACTTGTCCAGCGCAATCAGCATGGCGCTGGTCCACTCGCCGCTGGTGTTGGCGCCGTCAATCGTGATGCCCGCTGAGCGGTACTGCCCCTTGGTGGGATTGGTCGAGTAGGGCTTGCTTCCGCCGGGCTCCGAGCCGCCATTGACGCTGATGCTGTAGTTATTGTTGTTGTTATTGTTCCAGGTGGAATTGTTCTGGCTGTCCTTGGCTTCCAGCGCAAACTGGACCACGGTGCCGGCCGGATAAGCGCCCAGCGTCACGGACCAGGTGTCATTGCTGGCATTGGGCGCGCCCTTGACCATGTTGGTGTAGGCCCAGGAGGAGCCGCCATTGGCGCTGAACACCATCCCGGCCAGAACCGCCGCGCCAATCGGTGCGGTTTGGAAGGAGATGGTCAGGGTCTCGTTCGTGTCCCAGGCGCCGGAGGCCGGATCGGTACCCACATGGCCTGCCCAGGTAACCTGCAAATTGGGTGCCATCTTGGTGAAGGTATAAACCTCTTCATCCGTGGTGTTGTTGGCGGTTACGCCATGGAGGGTCAGAGTGCGGCTGTCGCCCACATTCATCCCGGCGCCGATGCTGATGACCTCGCCGTTCGCATAGGGCGTGGCCGATCCGCCCTGCACGGTATAGGTGGAGCTGGTCACATTCACGCCACTGACGCTCAAGGTCACGTTGATGCTGGCCGCGCTAAAGTTTGCCCCAGCGGGCAAGGCACTGACCGTGACGCTCTCGACGGGGCCGCTGACAGGAGGAATCGCCACCCTGACGCGCATCAGCAGGTTGGTTCCACCGAAGATCCCTGGAGGGATGTCCACCAGCCCATCCGTGCGCGGAACGGTGGAGCGCGCCGCCCAATTCCACTGCCGCGTTGAAGGATCCAGGAGATCGGCTGTTTCAATGATGTAGTCCACACTTTGTCCGCCAAACTTGTACAGTTCCAGCCGGCTTGAATGGTAATTCCAAATCATCAGCGAATCGCTGTTGGTCGGGTCAAGCCCGGAGAAAAACTCATCCCGGTCGGGAATGCCATCCCCGTCATAATCGCTGTTCATGGTCATGCTGTGCCCGCCGGGCAGGCGCTCATTGATCCAGGAATTGGGCACGCCGAAGTTTTCATCGGAGACCTGCGGCGGATAGACTCTTGTTCCGCCCAGATTGACGAAGCTGAAGGCAAAATTGCCCCACTCGTCCGGCTCTTCCTCGTTGCCCAGTGTGGCGCTGTCGCCCAGGTATCGGCCAGAAACGAAGCGGTTGTCGTTGGAGGTGCTTCCCGTCACCATCAGGCCGGAAAGATAAAGGTTCGTCAGCGCGGCCGCATCGGCCACGCCAAAGGCCGCCAGAGGAATGGAGCATTCCCAATTCGCCGCCAGCCGATTGCCCGGTCCGTAGCCGCCGAATTGGGATAACCGGGCGCCGCTCACCGGAGCAAAGGCGGAGCCTCCGCCCGGCAGGGCGAACACCCCCTGCCCAAATTGGAACCCATCTTCCTTGTACATGCTGAAGTTGGTAAACGTTCCATCCCCCCAGACATCGCCCAATAATATCGCGATATTGGCGGACGGCTGATAGGCGGTGTTGTGCAGTTTGTCGAGCCCTTCGGGCGCTCCACTGAAGTTCCACAAGTTCGGACTGCCGGCATTCGCCCCGCCGCTGAGGAATACGATATAGGCGTTGTTTTCACTGTCATTCGGCAGGGCCACGCCCGTGCCGCCGACATAGAGGTTTGTGCCGTCCACATTCACATAGACCTGGCCAAAACTGCCGAATCCATTGGTGCCGCTGGTCGTCAAGGCGCCACCGCTGGTGGCCAGGTCAAAGGCATCACCAGGATTGTCTGGCGAGCCGGGGGTGCTGATGAACGGTGTAAACTCCACCATCCAGTAGGCGCCCACCTCGCCCACAATGGCCCGGAAGTCCTGGCCGCCGTTGTTGTCCCAGCCTTCGATTCCCACCCCCTGCGCCAGCACGGCAAATCGCAGAGTCGTTCCATCCGGATAGGGGCCCCGGGTGATCTGCCAGATGTCGTTGTTGTTGGTGGACGTGACATACTCAAAGGGCATCAGCGCCCAGCTCGAACCCCCGTCCACGGTGTACGCCATCGCCACATTGGTGGCCGCATCAATCGGCCAGGTTTCACAGGTGATGAGAATGGTGGAGGAGGAGGTGATCTCGCCATTGGCCGGCTCGAAGGTCGTGTTGCCCACCCAGAAGTCTCCCCCGCCACTGGAGCGGATGGACACCTGGTAATTCAGGCCGCCGTTGTCGTCCTTGTTGGTGGTCGAGCCATCGGTGGCCTCAATGAAGTAGCGCACGGTCGCGTCTGCCGCGAACGCGCCCAGATTCACATTATACCAGTGGCCGCCGTCCGACCCCCATTCGGCATTCAAGGCCATGTTGGTGCGGATCCAGGTCGTGCCATCCGTGCTGTAGGCCGCGCGCACGCTGGTCACCAGTCCCGTGGGCCCCGCCTCTGTGTTGATATAGAGGTCCGTGGCGTCGGTGGCATCGCCATCCGCCGGAAAGTTCTGCGTACTGCGGATCCAAACGCCCTGGGCCTGGCCAACCGTGACGGAGAAATTCTGCCCGCCATTATTGTCCCACTTTTTGTTGCCGGAGCCATCCGCCACTTCAATGTAATACTGAATGACGGTGCCTGCCGGATACTGCCCCAGGCGCGCAAAGTACCAGGTTCCACCCTGGCTGGACCAGTTGGTCGCCGTCATGCTCACCAGCTCCCACGTCGCGCCGTTGTTCGCGCTAAAGCCCACCTTGGCGCTGGCCACCACGCCGGTCGGGCCAGCCTCGGTGTTGATGTAAATGGGCGTCTGGGGCGTCACGGAGCCAGAGGCCGGGAAGCCGTGCGTGCCGCGCACCCACAGGGAAACCGGCGCCAGGCCGGCCACGAAAATCTTCGATTCCTTGCCGCTGAGGCTGAACGAAAGACGCCCTCCGCTGACCGTGACTCTTTCGCCGGTGTTCAGCGCGTTGACAAATTCGGTTCCGTCCGCCTTGCTGACCTGTGGATTGATGGTCTGATTGCCATCCGCCGTGTTCAGCGCAACCAGCGCCTCTTCGTCGCCATAGACGCGGCTGTAGGCATAGGGGCCGCGTCCGCCGCTCTGCCAGCGCTCCTGGAAGGAGCCGCGAGTCAGGCTCTTGTAGGCCGCGCGCGCCTGGTTGAGCTTGGCGATGTGCTGGTAGAGCGGGGCATCGGTGGCCGCCAGCTTGTTGCCCTGCGCGGGGCCGGGCTGGAAGCCGCGGTCGAACATGCATTCCCTCTGCCAGTCGGCGTCGTCGTTGTCCGGTCCGGCACTGCTCCCGTTCCAATGCCCACCCTGCTGGAAGGCATGCTCGGTTCCATAAAACAGGCAGGGCACCGGCGTGCCGGTATACAGGAAGGTCAACGCAGGCTTCATCACCCAGTTGATGGTCCCCACATCGCCGCCCGCCTGCAGGCCGATGCGATTGACGTCATGGTTGTCAATGAAGGTCACCAAGCGGTCGGCGCCCTCGCCATACTGGCTTTTCTCGTTCAGCGCGGAGGTCAGCTGTCCGGACCCGCCCCCATCCACAAATACGCTCTTGAACGTCTGGCTCATCGGGAAAAACAGAGCGGAATTGAATGAATAGCCCGGGTCCTTGCAATAGCTCGCCAGGGTGCCGTTGTTGTAGGTGAAGTACTCGCCAAACAGAATGAAATCGCTCTTGCCACGAGTGGCCGCATGCTTGCGCATGCTGTCCGCCCACGCCTTGCACCAGTTGTATTCCACATGTTTGATCGCGTCCACGCGGAACCCGTCGCAATCCGTCGCGTCAATCAGGTTCTTGAACGCCTCGTCCAGCCAGCCCTGAACCTGCGAGGCGTCGGTCTTCAAATCGTCTGTTCCCTTGAACTGCCCGTAAATGTATTCCGGATGGCTGTCCCAGTTGTTGATCGTGCCGTTGTTGTGGAACCATTGCAGATCGTTGAAGGGCGCGGCATGCTGGCGCGCATCGTTCCACCAGCCAAAGTTCGCGCCGCCGCTGGGATGGTAGTACTTGTCGTCCGTCCCGTTCCGCAGGCCGTTCTTGTCCGCCGTGTGATTGATCACCACATCCAGAATCACATAAATGCCGCGCGCATGGCAGGCATCAATCAAGTCCTTCAGGTCCTGAAAGGTGCCCATGGTGCGGTCCACCCGGAAGAAGTCTGTGGGATGATACATGTGGTACGGCGTGTAATTCACGTCCTTGCCCTGGTCGTTCATCTGCACGCCGGACATCCAGATGGCCTTCACGCCCATGCCCGAGAGGTAGTCCAAGTTGTTCTTCAGGCCCTTCCAGTCGCCGCCATGGTGGAAATTGCGGTTCTGGGGGAAACTCTTTCCCTCCACATACCACGTGGGCTGAAGCTGGTTGTTGGAACTGTCGCCGTCCGCAAAGCGGTCGGTAAAAATCTGGTAGATATTGATGTCGCGCCAGTCTTCCGGGCTGGGCGTGTAGGTGAACGACGGATTCTCCGCGACCCGGGAGCGCAAGCCGTACGTCATGTCGCTCGCCCCATAGGGGTACTGCCCCCACGCCATCGTCGCCATCAAAATCGCACAACCCAACCACGCAAACAGCTTCATCTTTTTCATCTTGCGGCTCCTCAGGTTATCCTCGGCAGGGCGGGCCTCACCACCTCTGCTAAAACGTTTTACTAAATACCCTGATTTCCACCCCTGTTCAATGCTTTTTTCTTTTTATTTACGAACCGCTGGAAAAAAACGCGGGGACAGGCAAAAATAGGAACCGAAGCGTGTCCGCGAAAACGGCGGCCGTATTGCGGGCCGGAAGGTCCATGCCGCACAAAGGACGGCGGTCCGAGCCCGCGACACAAGGTCGCTGGGGCCACAGCGTGCGACCATGATTAAGCCTTGTCGGCGAGGACATCTTATCGTTTTCGGCATTGACCACGCGCCCCGGACGCGGAAGAATGCCCGCCATGCCTGTTCCCATTGAGATTGAGCGATTGAGCAAACGATTTGGCGCCAGCCAGGTGCTGGATCAGATCAGCCTGCACATCGAACCGGGGGAGCTTTTTTTTCTGCTGGGTCCCAGCGGGTGCGGCAAGACGACCCTGCTCCGTTGCCTAGCCGGCCTGTGCGATCCGGACGAGGGCCGCATCTTCATTGGCGGCGATGACATCACCCACGCCCCGCCCCATCTGCGGGATACCGGCATGGTCTTCCAAAGCTATGCACTCTGGCCGCACATGACCCTGCGGGAGAATGTCGCCTTCGGCCTGGAAATGCGGGGGATTTCTCCCGCCGAGATTCGGCGGCGCTCCGGGGAGGCGCTCGAACGGGTCCGCCTGGCGGACCGCGCGGATTCCAAGCCCAACCAGCTCTCCGGCGGCCAGCAACAGCGCGTGGCCCTGGCCCGCGCCCTCGTCATTCAGCCCCGCTGCATCCTGCTGGATGAGCCGCTCTCGAATCTCGACGCCAAACTGCGCATCGAAATGCGCGCGGAAATCCGGAGCATCTGCAAGGCCGCCGGCCTTACCGCCGTGTACGTCACGCACGACCAGAAGGAGGCCCTCTCCATTGCAGACCGCCTGGCGGTGCTGGAGGCCGGGCGCATCCGGCAGATGGGCCGTCCGCAGGAGGTTTATCTGCGGCCCGCCACCCGTTTTGTCGCCGGGTTCATTGGAGAAACCAACTTCCTGCCGGCCACCGTCGCCTCCATTTCACCGGACGGGCTGGTTTTGCGCAGTGCCGCCGGAGAATGGACCAGCGCCGCCGCGGTTTCCAAGGATTGGAACATCGGGGATCCCGCCTGGATTTCACTCCGCCCGGAGGTCTTTCATCTGCATACGCCGCCGCCCAACGCCCCCAACGTCTTCACCGCACACGTTCAAGACACGGTGTACATGGGCGAGATGGCCCAGCATCAAATCCTCCTGCCCTCCGAGGCCTCTGAGCCTTGCCTGCTGAAGGCCATCGAACTGCATCCCAAAATGGCGGCAGACAAGGCCCCCCTCTCCCTCTGGGTCGAACCCGATGACGTGGTCGTGCTGAAAAATTAACCCATCATCTTTTTATGCGCAATGGAATCGTCATCTTTCTGCTGGGCGCCGTGCTGGCGCTCCCCTTCATCTTCCGGCGGGATGAAGCGCAGACCCGCTGGAGGGAAGGCGATCCGGTGCTGGTCATCCTCTCGCCCATGAACGAAGCGATCCGGTACGAGTTTGGGCGGGCCTTCTCCGCCTGGCATGAACAGCAGTATGGCCGCCCCGTCAAGGTGGACTGGCGCAACATCGGCGGCACCACGGAAATCATGCGGTACATGGCCTCCGAGTATGCCGCCGCCTTCCGCGCCTGGTGGATCGCCCAGGGCAATGCCTGGCCCGCCCAGGGCGCCGAGATGATTCTCGACCGGCGCTTTAACCCCTCCAAACCACCGCCCCCCGGCGATCCCTCCGCCGCCGACTGGGAAACCC
>CAZFSE010000182.1:5928-7255 GCA_964521805.1 uncultured Verrucomicrobiota bacterium | reverse complement strand
CGCAACGAAGACGGACCGATGCCAGCGAGGCCATTACGGACCGCGAGCCGCGGTCTCTCCCGGATTGTGCCACATACCCTTGCCCGCTTTTTGGAACAATTCTTGGATTGCGGGATTGGCGCGTTGGAATATACTCTTCACCGGATGCCCTCCTCTGTTTGCTTGAGGCGGCTGAATGGCCGACCTCGTTTTGAGCAGTATCGCTCGCGTCACCCCGGCTTGTCGGGGATGGCTGGGAGGTCATCCACTGATTTAGGGGGCCTCCCAGTGAAGGCGGGGAACAAATGGTATTGGGCGATCGGCGACCCGGGGCCGCCTCAGCCTCAACGCGGTTGTTTGCATGGATAATACAATGAGCGGGCCATTCCAATTCACAGGCAGAATTCGAAGCTGTAAATTTGCCTTTGTTGGCATCTGGACCATGATCAAGTCTCAGCACAATGCGTGGTTACACGCGTGTGCGACGCTTGCTGTGATCAGCACAGGAATATTTCTCAAAGTATCCTCTGGCGAATGGTGCTGGCTCGTATTAGCCATCATGGCTGTGTGGACTGCCGAAGCACTCAATACGGCTTTTGAATTTCTAGCCGATGTCGCATCCCCTGATTTTCATCCGTTGGTCAAGCATTCCAAAGATGTTGCAGCGGGGGCTGTGTTGATTTCAGCAATCGGAGCCGTTATTATTGGCTCACTCGTATTTGGCCCACACATCCTTAAACTGATGAAATAGTAAAATGCGAGCCATGCACTGCTCGCGTGGACGGCTGTCTGCCGAATCCGCATTGTTGCGAAGGCGTTGCGCCGAGCAACGATGAGGATGAAATCCGCCGCCATTGCTCCGGCGCTACGCCGGGGCAATGGACTGCATTATACGTCATGCAGACGAAACTCACCTTGCGAATGGGCGATGCCCTGGTGGAACCCGCAAGGTCTGAAGCCAGGCGGCAACAGAGATCTTTGGACTTGTCGGGCAATCAAAGATCGAGGGATCTCTATGCGCCACAACGCACTCAAACCTCTTGTTTTCCCTCTTTTTAGCGGGGTGCAGGCCCTGAATCAGGTTGTGTCAAAAACGCGAAAAGATGGGTTGGAGGACATAAGGGGTTGACAGATGGGCGAAAGCTGATAAAAGCCTAGGGTTTACATATAGGAAACAGGAAGCATGAAACGTACATATCAGCCTTCAAGAATTAAACGTGCCCGCACCCATGGGTTCCGCAACCGCATGGCGACAAAAAATGGCCGCCTCGTGTTGTCTTCGCGCCGCCGGAAGGGGCGCAAACGGCTTGCGGTCTAAAGGAGACGCCATGCAGGCGCTGACCGGACC
>CAZFSE010000182.1:0-5828 GCA_964521805.1 uncultured Verrucomicrobiota bacterium | reverse complement strand
AACATGGTCTGTTAAAAGGGTTGTGGCTGAGCCTCCTCCGGGTGTGCAAATGCCATCCCTTTCATCCCGGGGGCGTGGACGTTGTTCCGCCTCCAAGGGTTCAGCAGGCTGGAAAGGTCATTTGAGATGAAAAAACAGGATTTGTTGATTATCATTTTGCTGTTCGGTTTGTGGATGGCGTGGCCCGTCATTGACCGGCAGGTGGTGAAGAAATTTTTCCCGGCGCGTGAGGTCCCGGCGGCGGCGGAAATCCCCGCGCCCGGAGCCGCGGAGGGGTTGACGCTTCCGCGCGAAACCGCGTTGGCGGAGCCTGCCGCCACACCGGAACAGCCGAAGCCCGCGGACCCCGTTGCCGTGGAGGCCTCCGTTCCTCGCAAGCCGGAAGAGATCGTGGTGTTGTCCAACGACAAGATGGAAGTCGTCATTTCCTCGCATGGCGGCGCGGTCAAGTCGGCGTTGCTCAAGGGCTACCGCCGGACGGCGGCCCCGGACAGCCTTCCGGTGGAGCTCGATTTTTCCGCACGAAAGTTGCTGGCCTGGGAGGGATTGGAGGGGTTGGGCGAGCGGGCGGATTTCACGCTGGAGCCGGCGGCGGATGGCCGGTCGGTGCGGATCCAGGGTCACAGCGCTTCTGGATTGGCGCTGGTGCGCACGCTGGCGCTGGATGATGACTATTTGTTGAAGGTCAGCGATGTGTTGAGCCACTCCGCATCGGAAGATTGGGTGATTTCTGCCGCGGGCCTTCAGTTGGGGCCCATGAGCAATTTGCCTGGGGAGGCCGTGGAAAAGGGCGTGACCCCGATGGGGGTGGATACGCTTTCGCCGGGCGGCGATGGGGTCCAGTATTGGTCCAAGGGGTTTGACAAGTGGTTCAAGCAGGTGCAGGAGGAACAGCAGTTGCCGCGGATTCCGGTGGTGGTGGACTGGCCGTTGAGCCGCCCCGTGGATTGGGCGGCGGTAAAGAACCGTTACTTTGCGCAGATTCTTACACCTGAGGGCGGTGGAGACCGCTGTGTGGTGCAAGTGCGCCGGGCCGTGGATCCCAGGGAACTCAAGGACCCCTCCTTCAAGCCCAAGATGACCGGAGCGGAAGAGGTCTCCGCCTCCATCCTCCTGGCAGAACTCACGATTCCCGCGGGCGGGAGTGTGACCCGCAATGCGCAATGCTATGTGGGCCCCAAGAAATATTCCGAGCTGACCCGGTATGGCTTGCACCAGGTGGACGTGATGGAGTTCGGGTTCTGGCGTCCGGTGGGCAAGGTCCTGCTGGTGATCATGAACTGGATCCATGACTATATCTGGCCGCACAACTACGGGCTGGCCATCATGCTCCTGACCATCATCATCCGCGTGGTCTTCTGGCCGGTCACCCACAAGAGCACCGAGAGCATGAAGAAGATGCAGTCCATCCAGCCGTTGGTGGCGGAGATGCGCGCAAAGTACAAGGACGACCCCAAGCGGCAACAGCAGGAAATGATGGCGCTCTACAAGGAGCACAAGGTCAACCCGCTGGGCGGATGCCTGCCGATGCTCATCCAGATCCCGGTGTTCATTGCGCTGTTTGTCGTGTTGCGAAGCGCCATTGAACTGCGATTTTCCTCGTTCCTTTGGATCAAGGACTTGAGCGCGCCGGAGAACCTCTTTGCCGGGATGCTGCCGTTTGGCCTTTCCCTGAACATCCTGCCGATCCTGATGGCGGCCACGATGGCCTGGCAACAGAAGCTGACACCCACGGGCGGCGATCCTCAACAGCAGAAGATGATGATGTTCATGCCGGTCATCATGCTGGTGTTCTTCTATGGATTTGCCTCCGGCCTGTCGCTGTATTGGACGACGAACCAGTGCCTGATGATTGTTCAATTGCTCTGGCAGAAGAAGAGCAAGAAGCAAGAGGGCGTGAAGAAGTAATCAGTGACCAGTGCGCAGTGACCAGTAAGAAGTGGGGGGTCTTATGAGTGAGACATCAGTGCAACAAGTGGTGGACCATGCCAAAACCGTGCTGGAGGACATTCTCCGGCTGATGAGCTTTGAGGCGAAGGTGGAGGTCTTCAGCCAGGCGGAAGGGGAAGTGGTGTTTCATGTTGAATCGGCGGATGCGGGGCGTTTGATTGGCCGGGGGGCGCAGGTGCTGGATGCCCTCCAATTCCTGCTGAACCGAATGACCATCCGCCAGCAGGAACCCTCCGTACATTGCGTGGTGGATGTGGAGCGCTATCGGGAACGACGGAAAGACCGCCTGCTCCAGGACGCGTTTTCGGCCGTGGAGCGGGTGGTGCGTGAGGGGGCCCCTGTGAAGCTGGAGCCCATGGGCGCGGCTGACCGCCGGATCATTCACCAGGCGCTGAAGGAGAATCCCCAGGTGGAAACCTATTCCGAGCCCTGCGGCGATGAGGGGCGCAAGTGTGTGGTGGTCGTTCCTGCCGGCACGCAAGCCGTGCCGACAGATCAAACCTCGGAGACGCCCATCCAATAGGAGGGCGCGTGAATTTTCCCGCGGGGCGCATTTTCCGGCGTCAGGCCCGTCCTGCGAACCTCTCTGTACCTGTTTGCCGCAGTGCCAGCCCTCCGGCGAGGGCTTTGCCGAAGCTTGGCCATGCGCCCATGCTCATGACACCCGAAACAGGGCGCCCAGTTTTTTGCCCAGGAGAAGGCTGGCGCCGACGAGGGTGATGGCGAGGAAGCTCATGGCCCAGACACCGAGGGCGCTGGCGACATATTTTCCGGTTCCAATGAGCTGGAAGAGTTCGTAAATGGCCTTGGTGATGGGGTAGTAGTCGGCGCGCTGGGCCAGCAGGAGGCTGTCGGAGACTTCCAGCATGCTGAAGGCGAAGGCGAGCAGGGCGCCGGCGATGAGGTTGGCCATGATGAGGGGCAAAGTGATGCGGCGTGCGACCGTCAGGGGCGGAGCGCCCAGGTTGGAGGCGGCCTCTTCCAGCGTGACGGAGGTTTGTTGAAGGCCGGCCACGGCGGAGCGCACCATGTAGGGAAGGCGGCGGATGGAGTAGGCCATGACCAGGAAGAGGGTGGGATTGGCCCGCACATCCACCAGCGATTGCCAGAACGGATGGGCGGCGGCCCAGGCGGTGTTGCTCAGCAGGGAGCTGATGGAGAGAAAGCCGAAGGCCATCACGAGGCCCGGCACGGCCAGTGGCACCATGGCCAGCGCGTCCAGCAGGCCGCGCATACGCAGAGTGGAACGCACCACCACAAAGGCAATGGCCAGGCCCAGGGCGATGTCGAAAAGCACCGCCAGGCTGGAGAACAGCAGGCTGTTGCGGATGCTGGCCACCGTCATGCTGTGCCCCAGCGCTTCCATATAGTTCTCGCCGGTGAAGGCAGAGGGGAGAATCGTCCGGTACCAACTGCCGGGCTCGCAGAAGCTGGTGAGCAGGACCCCGGCATGGGGCAAGAGCGCCAGCGCGATGACCCCCGCAAACGGCAGGAGCACCGGCAGGGCGCGCAGGCCCCGCACCCGGCGCAGGGTGCTGGCCGTCATGGCCTTGCCTTGCATGGCATAGGCGTTGCGCCCAAACAGGAAGCGGCTGGCCGCATACAGCAGGACGCTGGCCGCGAGCATGACCAACACCAGCGCATACGGAAAAGGATTCGAGCCGATTTCCTTGAGCGCATCGAAGACCTGCACCGGCGCGCATCGGGTGTAGTTCATGATCAGCGGGGTGCCCAGCTCCGTGAAGCTCCAGATGAAGATGAGCGTGCCGCCGGCGAAGAGGCCGGGCATCATCAGGGGCAGGGTGATGCGGCGGAACTTGCGCCAGCCGGTGCACCCCAGATTCTCGGCGGCCTCCTCCATGGCCGGATCAATGTTGGCCAGCGCCGCCGTCGCATTGAGGTAGAGGATGGGATACAGCGAGAGGGCTTGCAGGAGAATGACGCCGAGATAGCGCCCGCGTCCCAGCCAGTCCACCGGGCCCAGATGGAGCAAGGCGTTGAGCGCGCCGTACGGGCCCAGGATTTGCTGGAACCCGATGGCGCCGACAAACGGCGGCAGGATCATGGGCACCAACAGAAGCCCGGATAAGGCGGTCTTTCCAGGAAAATCGTAACGGTTCGAGAGCCAGGCCAGCGGCAGTCCAATCAGGATGGCCAGGGTGGTGGTCCCCAGTCCCAGCAGGAGGCTGTTGAAGAGGCCCTCGGCGTAGACAGGGTTCTGGAAAACGCCAATCAGGTAGTTCAAGGTCCATTGCCCGCCCACGTAGAATCCTCCGCTGATGACGCGCGAGAGCGGCCACAAGAACAGCGCGCCCAGCACCAGTACGGTGAGGCCAAAGATGAACCAGGCAGTCCGGTTACGCATCATGGGAAACCCCTTGGAGAAACCTGAAACCTGAAACCTGAAACCTGAAACCTGAAACCTGAGATCTGAAACCTGAAACCTGAGAATGGGAAATGGGGAAAATGGAAGAAAGCGGGGCCTGCCGGATGGGCCTCCAAAAAATCACAAGTGGCGCCATAAGCTGTTGTTCAATGACAGATCGTATCATCTTCCGCTCTTTTCAAGTTTCCGGTTTCAGGTCTCAGGTTTCTCTTCCGCCTCTTCCTCCGCTTCCCGATATTGCTTGCGGAAGGCCAGGGTCCATTCCCGCAAAAGGTCCATGCGGTCATGGCGACGGGAGAGTTGCAGGGCAGAGGCCCAGGTGATGGGTTCCGGCTTGCTCGGCAGGCGTTCCATCTTTTTCAGGGCCGCCGCATGCCTTTCCGGGCCGCCATGGCGGATGATGGCGCCCCAGGCCGCGCGCAATTCCTCGCCGGAGTCCAGGCACATGGCGCGGATGAAGTCGCGCAGAAAATTAAAATGCCCGGCGGTCCAGCGTGGGTGGTACGTGAAGTGGCGAGCCAGCTCATAAGGATTGACCGCCGGGTCCGCCAGGTCGTCGGTCAAAAAGGGCTGGTGTGCGGCGAAGGCTGGGGAGGGGGGCGTGGCGGGATAGAAATCGCGCCGGATGGGCAGGCGGCGCAGGGCGTATTTCTCCGGTCCGCCGGGGGTTCCGGGCGCGTAGTTCCAGAGCTTTTGCCCCGCCTCGCTCAGGGTGAAGGCAATGAACCGGACGGCCGTTTCGCGATGGGGAGCTCCGCGCAACAGCGCGATGGGATCGGCACTGACGCTGGATCCGCCGGCGGGGGTGACATAGCGCATCGGGGTGGTTCCCCGGCGGCCCTTGCTGACCTCGGCTTCGTAGCGGCTGTAGAAATCAATGGAAATGCCCGCCGCCGCGTTGCCCATGGCCACATCCACCGGAACCTTGCCGGCGGCATCGGTGAAGTAGCGGGCGTTGGCGCCGATCTTCTGGAGGAGGAGCAATCCGTTGAGCCAGCCTTGTTCCACGGCGGATTGATAGGCGGCGGGGACATTCTCCGGCATGATCCCGGGGGCCAGGCCCGCCTGCTGAATCAGGCGTTCAAACTCATCGGTCTGCGTATCCGAAAAGCCCGCGGCGGCGACCGCCATGTGGCACTGCTCATGGACGATCATCTCGAAGGCTTTGGCAATGCTTCCGCTCTTGGTGGGATCGGCCACGCCCAGATGCCCGAACCAGGCGGGATCGGCCAGATCGGCCCACCGCAGGGGCGGCTGGGCAATGCCCAGATCGGCGCGGCGGTCTTCATTCCAGCAAATGCCAAAGGTGCTCAGGCAGGTGCCGTAGAAGATGCCGGTCCGCCAGATTTCTCCGCTCATCTGGAGCGGAATGAGTTCCTGTCCGTCCGGGGCGGCGACGGTGTTTGGCGGGGGGTGATCCGGCGGCCAGGGGGCGACCGTCAATCCTTGGCGGAAGGCGTTGTCCTGGTCGTAGGCGCCGCCTCCAAAGAAG
>CAZFSE010000181.1:0-7257 GCA_964521805.1 uncultured Verrucomicrobiota bacterium | reverse complement strand
ACCCTTAAGGTCCTTCACCTCATCAAAAAATGTTCCAAGCATTGGAACTTTTTTTCAGATTTTTTCCAATCCTTGGAAAAAATCTTGCTAGTAGGACCCGGACCATGGACCATCGGCGGCCATCATGAAGTGGACGGAACAATCGCAGGTCTGGAGGGAGCAGGGCCTTGGCTTTGCGTCCATGCTGTTGGCCATCGTGCTGTTCAGCACGGTCGAGGTCTCCTCCAAGGTCATGATTCACCACCTGCCGCCGCTGTTGCTGGCGGTGACGCGATTCGCCATCACCGGCGCATTGCTGTTGATCCCGGCCCTGGCCACCCTGCGCTGGCGGCAGGCGCCGCTGACCTGGGCGGATGCGGGGCGGCTGTTCCTGCTGGGTTCCGTGGGAGTCGCCGCCTCCATCAGCCTGTTCAACCTGGCCCTCCAGCACATGCAGGCCAATGTCGGGGCCATTGTCTTCAGCGCCAACCCCGTCTTCGTCATTTTGTTTTCGCCGTGGCTGGTCAAGGAGAAGCTGTCCTGGAAAAGCATCGCGGGTGTGCTGATGGGCCTGGCGGGCATTGCCGTCTTTGTCCAGCAGAGCCAGGCCGACCGGCAATCCATCACCGGCATTCTGCTCATGCTGGGCGCGGAGATCGTGTTCGCGTTTTACACCGTGCTCTCCAAAAAATACATGCCCCGGTATGGGGCGCTGGTCATCACCTGCTTTGCCGGCCTGATCGGAAGCGCCCTGCTCTTGCCCTTCTCATGGATCTTCGAGGGCCCTCCGCTGGCGCATTTTACGGGCATCTCGTGGGGAGGGTTGTTGTACCTGTCCGTCTTTGCGACGGCCATCGCCTACGCGGCCTTCTTCTTTGGCCTGGTCACCGTGGGCGCGGCGCGCGGCTCCATGTTCTTCTTCCTCAAGCCAGTGCTCGCCTCCTTCTTTGCATGGTGGATTTTGGGCGAGCGGCTGACCCCTCCCATGGCGGCGGGTGCCGCCCTGATCCTGGGCGCCCTCGTCTTTGCGCTCCTCCCCTCCCGGCCCCACTATCTCGCCCCGGAGTAACAGACCGCTCAACCCGCCGCGGCGCCTTCCTCAGGCCGGACAAAGGCCCGGTTGAAAAACTCCTCCGCCTTTTTCCGGCCTTCCGGTGTAACAGAAACGGATTTGGCCTTGCCCTTGGGGTCATCAATCCAGCCCTTCTCATGCAGGCGGTTCATGGTCTCCCACTCGAATCCCTTCCAGGCCCTGGAGGACTCGCCCTCCTCGTCCCACATCACCAAAAACATCAGCGCCAGCGTCATTTCATCAATCTTGTCCGTGTCCAGGTTCATGGCGTTGATCCTCCCTCGTTCGTTTCACCTTACTGCGTCCACGAGCCCTCCACAACTCGAATTTCCTGGCAAACCCCATCCCCCATAAAAACCAGATTTACACCCGGCCCTGTTTCCGGTATTGGTCTTCTGTTCCCTGGAGTTTTTATCCCGTAATCTTAAGGACATGCCATGGCAAAAACCGTTCTTGAAACCATCCGTGAAAAGGCCCGTGCCCTCGGGCGTAAAATCGTTCTGACGGAAAGCGACGACCTCCGCAACTTGCAGGCGGCAGCCAAGCTGGTGTTGAAAGGATATGCCAAGCCCGTTCTCGCGGGCAACGAGGCTGCCATCCGCAAGCTGGCGGGCGACAATGGCGTCCGGCTCGTGGGCGTGGAGGTGGTGGATGTGGAAACCGCCCCGCGCCTGGGGGATTACCTGAAGACAGTGCTCGATCTGCGCCGAAGCAAGGGGCTGACGGAAGACCAGGCCCGCGCCTGGCTCAAGGACACCTGCGCCTTTGCCGCCGCCATGGTCTGCGCGGGCGATGCCCATGGCTACGTCTCCGGCGGAGGCAATCCCAAGGGCTATAATCACGACACCGGAAGCAAGACCAAGCCCGCCCTGCAACTCTTCAAGACCGCCCCCGGCATCAAGACCGCCTCGGCCTATTTCATCATGCAAATGCCCGACCCCAAGTGGGGCTTTAATGGCGCGCTGTTTTATGCCGACTGCGGCCTGGTCATCAATCCCAATGCCGACCAGCTCGCCGAAATCGCCGTCACCACCGCCCGCACCTTCAGGGCTCTGACGGGGGATGAACCCCGCGTGGGCATGATCAGTTGCTCCACCAAGGGCTCCGCCAAGGATCCCATCATTGACAAGGTGATCGAAGCCACCGCCAAGGCCAAGGCACTCGACCCCAGCCTGAAGATTGACGGCGAATTCCAGTTTGATGCCGCCGTGATCCCCGAGGTGGCCGCCAAGAAGTGCGCCAGCTCCGAGATTGCCGGTCGTTGCAATGTGCTGGTCTTCCCGGATCTGAACTGCGGCAATACAATGTACAAGGCCACGGAACGCCTCGCCGGCGCCACGGCCATCGGCCCCCTGCTTCAAGGCCTCCGCCGCCCGTTCAACGATGTCTCCCGCGGATGCTCGGCGGATGATATCGTGGATTGCGCCGCTGTGGCCGCCATTACCGAATGGACCGACTAAAAAACGCCGGGGCGGCGGATGGTTCGTCCGCCACCCCGGTTTCTTTTTTTGTGCGGGCGTCCCTTCTATGCTAGGCTGACGCCATGAAATATGTGGATGAATATCGGGCCGAGAAAACCGTCCAGCGGGTCGCCGAGAAAATTCGCGAAGCCGTCACCCGGCCCTGGACGATCATGGAAATCTGTGGCGGCCAGACGCATTCCATCGTCAAGTACGGCCTCGATACCCTGCTCCCATCCACCCTCACTTTGATTCATGGCCCCGGATGTCCCGTCTGCGTGACCCCCTTGGAACTGATTGACAAGGCCATCCGCATCGCCGCCCAGCCCGGCGTCATCTTCTGTTCATTTGGTGACATGCTCCGCGTCCCTGGTTCCCGCCAGGATTTGTTCTCCGTCAAGGCCGCCGGGGGCGATGTGCGGATGGTCTACTCGCCGCTGGATGCGCTCGAGCTGGCGCGCAAGAACCCAGACCGACCGGTCGTGTTTTTCGCCATCGGCTTTGAAACCACCGCCCCGGCCAATGCGATGGCGGCCTACCAGGCCAAGCGCGAAGGCCTGAACAATTTCAGCCTGCTGGTTTCGCAGGTGCGGGTGCCTCCCGCCATCGAGGCCATACTTTCCGATCCAGAGACCCGCGTGCAGTGTTTTCTGGCGGCGGGCCATGTGTGCGCCGTGATGGGCACGGCCGAATATGAGCCGCTGGCCCTGAAATACCGCGTTCCGATGGTGATCACCGGTTTCGAGCCCCTGGATATTCTGCAAGGCATTCTCCACGGCGTCCGCCAGTTGGAAGCCGGAACGTTTCATGTCGAGAACCAGTATGCGCGGGCCGTCCAGCGCGAGGGCAACCGGAAGGCCCAGGAACTCATGAGCGAGGTCTTCGAGGTGGTCCCCCGCACCTGGAGGGGCATCGGCCCCATTCCGCACAGCGGCCTGGGCCTCCGGGAAAGCTATCGGGCCTTCGATGCCGAAACCCGCTTCGATGTGGCGGATTGTGCCGTGGAAGAGCCCGCCGAGTGCATCAGCGGCCAGGTTTTGCGGGGCCTGAAGAAACCCCATGAATGCACCGCCTTCGGAAAACGTTGCACACCCGAACACCCGCTGGGCGCCACGATGGTGTCCTCCGAAGGCGCCTGCGCGGCCTATTACCGCTACAAACGGAGACCCTCCCCATGAACACGCCCATGAACCTGCACTGTCCCCTGCCCCTCCGCGAGTATCCCGCCATCACGCTGGCCCACGGAGGCGGTGGCTCCCTGATGGGAACCCTGATTGAAAAGCTCTTCGCCCCGGCCTTTGACAACGAACTCGCGCGCGCCCGCCACGACAGCGCCGTCTTCGAGGTGGCCGCCGGACGCATGGCCTTCACCACGGACTCCTATGTGGTCCGCCCGCTCTTTTTTCCCGGCGGCGACATCGGCACCCTCGCGGTGTGCGGCACCGTCAACGATCTTGCAATGAGCGGGGCCAGGCCCTTGTACCTGAGCGCCGGCTTTATCCTGGAGGAGGGCCTGCCCATGGAGTCGCTATGCAGGGTTGTGCACTCCATGCAGGCGGCGGCCCGCCAGGCGGGGGTCCACATCATCACCGGCGACACCAAGGTGGTGGACAAGGGCAAGGGCGACGGCCTGTACATCAACACCGCAGGCGTGGGCGTGCTGGAGACGGCGCAGGTCATTGCGCCCTCCAGCCTGCAACCGGAGGCCGCCATCCTGATCAGCGGGGATGTGGGACGCCATGGCGTGGCCATCATGGCCGCGCGCGAAGGGCTTTCCTTTTCCACCACAATCCAGAGCGACTGCGCCCCGCTGGCCGAGACAGTGCAAGCCCTGCTGGCCGCCGGCATCCGGATTCAATGCCTGCGGGATCTGACGCGCGGCGGGCTGGCCAGCGCGCTGGTGGAGATCGCCACCACGCGCGGCGCGGAACTTCAGATTGAGGAGGCCGCCATTGCCGTCGAGAGCGAGGTGCAAGGCGCCTGTGAAATGCTCGGGCTTGATCCCCTGTACGTCGCCAATGAGGGGCGCTTTGTGGCCTTTGTGGATGCACACGACGCACCGCGGGCGCTGGAGATTCTGCGCTCGGGCCCCGGCGGCTCACAGGCCGCCGTGATTGGCCGCGTTCAAGCCATCTCCCGCCCCCGCGTCCAGCTCAAAAGCCGGATTGGAACCCTGCGCATATTGGATTTGCTCAGCGGCGAACAGCTTCCCCGAATTTGCTGACGATATGATTTCCGGCCTCCGCCACTTCGAGGTCACAGGGCCTGGACCCGCAAACCGGCCGCCTTCGCCAAGGCTTGTTGCCGGTGGTCAAAGGCAAGAAATGCGGACTGGCCAAGGACCAGGGCGCTGGCCACATGAAGAATATCCAGACTGCGCGTGCCGATCCTCTCCGAGTGCAAAGCGCTGAGGCGTTCCGCCTCGGTGGTCACATCCGACAAATCCGGATAGGCATGCGAGAAAACTCCGGAGGCCAAGTCAGACAGCATGGCGTTGAGCGAGGCATCCCGCTGTGCCGGAACGATCTCTTTGCGAAAGACGCGCAAACGCAATGCATTTCGGAACTCAAGCTGATGCAACCAGGTGACCGGCAAGGGCGAAGTCTGTTTGCGCATCCAAGCCACGGCCCGCGCGGAATGAGCGTCAGGTGCATAGAGGGAACAAATGAAACCCGTATCGGCGTACGTCATCATGTATCACCACGAGCCTCGGCAATCAAATCGCTGGCGGTGGAGGACAATATCCGATCGCCATAAATCGCCTGCAGTCTTTTGGAAAAATCCGGCATGACCCTGCGCGTTTTCCGTTTTCGAGGAGAAAGAACAGCCACCGGCTTGCCGCGCCGCAACACTTCAAACGACTCGCCTTCCGCCACCTTGGCCAGAACGGCGGTCATCTCATGCTTCAGCTCGCGAATGGTGGTTGTTTTCATAGGTGGCACATTAATGTGTCACATGACCGCTGTCAAGCCGCCGCAACCGCGCCTGATGCCCGCCGGAGGACGGCGGGATGCTGAGGAAAAAAGCCTGTTGACGCGGCATGGAACAGGCAGTAGCGTTCGGGGCGGCAAGCGAGTGAATGTGCCCTTTCTGCAGACGGAGGCTGAGAAATCTTTATGGACTTCATTGAACAATTGCATGTATTCCGCAAGTCAAACGACGATTTAACCCGTTTTCTGCGCGATACAAAGGGGTTCTATCCGGGCACGGCGGTTGACGTCGGGGTGGCCTTTGGAACACCCGAACTCTACAGGATTTTCCCAAAAAGCTTTCTTGCAATGATCGAACCGGTGGCGGAATTTGAGCCCTATATGGTGAATCTGTGCAAAGAGCTCCCCCATGCGCGCTATTGGATTGGGGGCGCAGGCGATTGCGATGGCGAGATGACGATCCATGTGACACCCGACTTGACGACCACGTCGCGCCTTCGGCCCATGAATGCCACCCCTGATGTGTCTTTGCGCACCGTGCCGTCATTCCGGTTGGACTCGTTGGATAAAGGCGAGTGGCCGGGACCGATTCTTTTGAAGATTGATGTCCAGGGGTATGAACTCAAGGTTCTGGATGGTGCGCCAAAACTCCTCGACAGAACCGAAGTTGTTTTGTTGGAAGTATCGTTGTTCCCATTTGCTCCCGATCTCCCCGATTTCCATGATGTGGTCTCCTATATGAAGAAACGGGGCTTTGTCGCTTACGACCTGTATTGCGGCCATAATCGCCCATTGGATGGCGCTCGCGCACAAATTGATATCGCATTCGTCAAGGAACACGGTTTTTTGCGCAACGATTTGCGGTGGGGTACGCCGGAACAATGCAACGACTTCTTATCGTGCAAATTCAACCGCGAGATCTATCAAAACATCAATCCGGATTTTGCGCATAAGCATTCGAAGCGGGATTCCTCACCGCCATAGGAGGCGGATCAGGACCACGATCCAGACCAGGCCCAGGCCGATGCCCCAGTGGGCCATGCGGATATCTTTTGGGCCGGGCTCAAGATGCTCGGATAAAAGAACGTACAGGCCGCCCGCCACACCCACCAGCCAGCCGACCCCCAGGAAGAGCGGCCCCGTCACACCCCCCGCCAGCGCCAGCGAGGCCCATATTCGGGCCTGCTTGCGCGCCATCAGCGGATCATACTCCTGCCGCTCGACGGTTAGCGCGGGTTTTCCCCTGCGATGCCGGCAACGCGGACAGCGCGTGGCAGGCCCGGCAAAGAGGTATCCACAGACCGGGCAGGCCTCGGCCGGCTCATCGCGGGCCGGATCTTCCACCGGCTCGGGAGGATTGAAGAACCACCCGGCAATATCCGCCAAGGCAAACTCATCGCCATGCGCAAGCACGCCCTCTTCGGTCTTCAGGCCCTTGATGCGAATGCCGTTGGCGCTGTGCAAATCCACCAGAACGAACCGCTCTCCATCCGGATGCAACCAGGCGTGCTTGGCGGAGATGGACTCATCGTCCAGCACCACATCGCAATCGGGGCTCCGCCCAAAGCGCAACCCGTCCCCCACCCCCATTTTTTTGGGAGGCTCGCCGGGCGGCCATGCTAATTCAATCCAAGCCATGGGATTCGTCCTTGCTACAGAGCCTTGGCGCAGGCGCGAACGCCCTGGTCATGCCCCTGATCGCCGTTGGGCGCCACGATGGCCACGCTCAAGGCATCCGGCCGCAATATTTTTCCGGCCAGATCCTGCAGGTCGCCCGCGCTGACCTTCTGCAAGAGCGCGATCACCTCGTCGGGCT
>CAZFSE010000180.1:0-7443 GCA_964521805.1 uncultured Verrucomicrobiota bacterium | reverse complement strand
CAGGTGGACTCCGACACCATGAAATACGTGCCAAAGGCCTTGTTCGCGCCTTCCAGGCGCGACGCCAAATTGGCCGCATCCCCGAGTACGGTATAATTAAACCGCTCGCGCGAACCCATATTACCCACCACCACCTCGCCACTGTTGAGGCCCACCCGCATCTTCACCAGCGCACCGGTTCGCTCCTCGAACTCCGCACGCCGCTCCGCCAGCTTCTTCTGGCAACGCAATGCGGCGCGCACAGCGCGCACCGCGTGATCCCCCTGCGACAAGGGCGCATTCCAAAAGGCCACAATCGCATCGCCAATGTACTTGTCCAGCGTGCCGCCCTCCTCAAGGATGATATCCGTCATGTCAGAAAGAAAATCATTGAGCAGGGCCGTGAGCGTGGGCGGATCCAGCCGCTCGGAAAACGAGGAAAACTTTTCAATGTCCGAGAAAAAGAGCGTCAGCAACCGCTTTTCGCCGCCGAGCTTGAGCTGGTCGGGATGCACCAAAATTTCCTCGATGACCGACGGACTCAGATAGAACTTGAACGCCTGCTTGATGAAGGCCTTCTGGCGGCCCTCGGTGGCATAATTCACCACGACAGCGCCCACGAGCGCGAGCGCCAGAGCCAGACTACCCGGCACCACCGGCAACCAAAAGCCTTTCTGGTAAGCCCAAAAACCAGCCAACAGAGGCAGAGGCAAAAACACCACAAAAATCACCACACTCTGCCAGGCCTTATGGGAGAAGCGGACCATCAACGCCGCCAGCACCGCCAGGCACAACGTAAAGAGCCGGGTCCAAAGACGCGGCGCATCGCGTATGAACAAGGATTCAAGCAGATTGTCCAGCGCAGTGGCATGCAACTCAACGCCGGGCGTCACCTTGCTCAACGGAGTGGAACGCAAGTCCAGCAAGGCCGGCGCGCTAGGGCCCAGCAGGACATAGCAATCCTTGAAGACATCCGGATCCTTGATCGTCGGCTCGCCGCCATCCAGCAGGCGTAATTCGGATTGAATCACTTCCGCGGCATTATAAGTTTCATGAAAACCATCCTTCCCGCGAAAACGCAGAATGGCGCGCCCCCCCCGGTCTATGGGAATGCGCCGGTCGCCTATGTGCAACCAGCGCCGCTCAATTTTCATCGGAAGGGCCTTTTCCTCCTCGGTTCGCCCCGCCAGCCAGGCGGCCCACCCCATTGAAGGCACGACCTCGCCGTCAAAAACCCGAAAGAGGGCCAGGCGCCGGAAGATGCCGTCCATGTCCGGCTCATCCATCACATTGGACAGCCATGTCATGTTGGTGCCGGACTCCGGCACGGGAAACAGCGCGGACGGCATCACCAGCCGGTTCCTGTTCACCTGCACCAGCCATTCCGGCATGCCCTCGATGGACAGCGAGGGCCGCGGCATCTCCTCCGGCCATTTCGTCGTCAGGCCAGCTTCCTTTCCCAACGCAATCGCCCCCACAAAGGGCGGCGACCGCTGAATCGCCGCGCCCAGATCCTCATCATCGGCTACATCGATAATCGAGGGTTCGGTAAAGAGCATATCGAAGGCCACCGCACGCGCACCCGAGCGCCGGCAGAAGTCTATGATCGGTCCATATACCACGCGCGGCCAGGGCCAGGGCCAGCCACTCTCATTTTTCCCCCAATCCAGGCTGGCCTGGTCAATCAAGATGACTTTGACGCGCGGGGAAGGAACCTCCCGGGCCGCGAAGTACGAGGCCCGGATATTCCACGTCACATATTCCCACCGTTCAAGAAATCTAAACTGCCACGCCAGAAGCGCCACCGCGGAAGCGGCGACGCCCACCAGCACGCCCTGGAGGATTTTTCTTAACATTAAATGCGTTCCACAGCCTGGCTGAAACGAGTCTTTCGCGCAGGCGGTTCCACCACGGCTGGAGGATTCGCGCCCAGCTTCTTCTTGATCCGGTCTATGCGATCCTGGGGCTTCGGATGCGTCGCGCCAAAGTCATGGCGTCCAGGCACCAGGTTCTTCTTCATCTGCTCCAGCATCTCAATCAGCCCATCCGGATTGTATCCCGTGCGTTGCATGATCTTGATGGCCGCCTCGTCCGCTTCAAACTCCAGGTTGCGGGAATAGCCGCTGTTCATCATGGTGGAGGTGATGTCGCTGATCGACCCCTCAAAGGCCTCCGTCAGCTGGGCCAGCTCCTGGCCGCCAAACGATTTTGCGCTTTCCGCCGCGAGAACCGTCAGCGCCGAGGTCAGCCGCCCCGTCTTGATGGCGCGCAGGCCGTGTTGCTTTTCCACATGCCCAATTTCATGGGCCAGCACCGCCGCCAGCGCATCTTCATTGGAGCAACAGCGAACCAGCCCGCGGGACACCATCACCAGCCCGCCGGGCGCGGCAAAGGCGTTGATGTCATCGGTATCCATGACCAGGAAATGATATCCGCCGAAGGTTTCCGGGCGGTCCGAAGAAAGAACCAGCGACTGTCCCAGCAGATTCAGATAGCGGGTGGCCGCCTCCTGGTCGAAGGGCTTGTACTGGCTCAAGACCGTCGCCGCCACCGAGCGCCCGATATAATATTCCTGCTCCGGCGTGATGTCTTCAAAGGTCTTGGCCATGGCCGTGGTGGTCTTGCTGAGGGACTGAGCCTGCTCCGGCGTGATCGTCCCCGTCGCCTCTCCCACCGCCGCGCCCAATTCGCCCGCCATCTTCAGCGTCTCGCACCCGACGGTCAGAAAGGCCAGCCCCACAACAAACGATAATCCAATGACAAAGGTTTTCTTCATTGGGCACCCCCTTCTGAAACCACCTGGCCCTCTTTAAGGAAAGCCTCCAGCTCCTGGGTGCTTACCTTGTATTTTTCCATGCGGTCCACCCAGGTAAAATCAATGTTCTTGTTCTTCGCCTTGAAGGCGGCCTCCACATCGGAGTTGAAGCCCTTTCCGGCCAGTGCCAATTCATCACCAGAAGCGCCGGTCTTGACGTCTTGATCCCCGGCCTTCATGACGATTTTTTTTGGGCTGAGCGCCGACTGATGCATCCAGCCGCTCTTGCCGGCGGGGGTGCGCACCTGCATCCAGACCCCTTGCGTTTGCAGAACCTCCACCTGCTCGCCATACCCCACGGGCCCGACCAGCGCCCCTAAAAAGGAAGGCGTGCCCCTCACCTGCCCATTCCGCACCTGCACACTCATCATCTTGACCGCCGCCGAGGCCGTTAAGGCGGCCATCAAAGCCAGCAGGATACATCCAGCCAATCGCCATCGATTTTGCATTGTCATCTTTCCTCCATCGTTATTCTGAAACATACCCCTAAGACGTTCCATCGCATCGGCCTATTCAGCCTTCTTTTCAGCGGCACTGACCGCCTCACGGATCTCCTCAAAGAGCCTCGCCGTGGCTTTTTGCTGAGCCTCATCCTGAACCTGCTCCACCGCGGTCAGCGCGGTCTCCACCTGCTGTAGCGCACCGGCGGCATCCCCCTGCGCAAACAAACTGCGGGCTCCGCGGTAAGCCCGCTCCCAAGCCGCCGGCGCCTGCCCCGCCTCCAAGTACGCCTGGGCGGCGCTCCCCAAAGCCTGCGCCATTTCCCGATAGCGGCCAGCCCCCCGCAGGGCTTCCGCCTGCCGGTCAAACGCCGCCGCCGCATCGGCCGGACGCTGGCTCATCTGCGCCAGGTGCGCGTCCAAGCCCTCAATTTCAGCGCGGATGGAATCGCCCGCCTTCCGGGCCACGGACGAGGACTGAATCTTCTTCAGCGCGGCAACGGCCGCATCGAGATGCCCCTCATCAGCATCCATCCGGGCGGCCATCACGTCGGCCTGCAGACGAATCTCCGGTGCCACCGGCTGTTGCAACAAGGTGTTCAAACGCGCACGCGCCTCTTCGGCATGGCCCTCCAGGCGCGCGGCCTGGGCGGACAGCAACGCGATATCCTCCTGCGGCGCGCCGGCGCGGCCCGCGGCGGTGGCGGCCTCATTCAAGAGAATTCCCGCCTCGGCATACTGCCGCAAGATCATCTTGCAGGCAGCCAGATTGTAGGCGTTGTTGGCGATCTCGAATGGATCATCCACCGCACGCGAGCGGTTCAGCGCCCGGGCATACAAACCCGCCGCCTGCTCCATGGACCCCTTCCGGAAGGCCAGGCGAGCCGTATCAGCGGCCGTGGCGATCGCCGTGTCCGTCTGGCGAACGGGCCCCTGCGAGGCACATCCCGCCGCCAGAAGAGCAGACAAGACCAGCGTGGAAAGAGCTTTTCTCATGGCGCACCTCCCGGCACAGCCTGTGATGGAGGGATCCGCGTCGTGGGATCCACTTGATCCACATACTTGCGGATCAGCCAGTGGCGCTGAAGGCCATCAATTAAGCGCGTGGTCTCCCGCATGGTTTCCTGGGTCTGCAGGACAATGCCCGGCAGATCCTGCACCTCGCCCCCCACCGTCTCCGCCATAGCCGGCAACTGCCGGGTGGTCTTCTGAACATCCAGCAAAATCTTCTGAACCTCGGCCAGCGTGGTATTGATTTTATCCGTGATCGCGCGAATCTCATTGGCCATCGCGGGATCCCGCAAAATCTGGCCCACGGTGCCCTCTCCCTTTTGAAGGCCATCCGCGAGGGTGTTGAGATTCGCCAGCAGTTGTTGCAGGTTGCCCTCGGGCTGGTGCAGACTCTCCGCCACCTTGGTATATTCCTCGACCGCCTTGTGCGCCTGCTCGATGGTGGGGATCACCGCTTCGCGAACCTGATCCACCACATTCTGAATGGTCTCCATCAGCTCCGTATCCTTCACGCACATCAGTTCCCCGCCGGTCTTGGAAAGCTCCAAGCCACGACCCTTTGTAATTTCAATGTACGAGTCCCCCGCCACGCCAAACTTCTTTTTGGCAATGGCCTTGGAATCCATGCGCACAAAACGCATGAACTTTCCCCGGATGCTGATATCGGCGGTCATGGCGCCATTGTCCTCCACGGAGATATCCTGCACCGAACCCACACGCGTCCCCAGGATTTCCACCTCCGCGCCAATTTGCAGGCCAAAGGAACCCTCTTCCGGGAAAAGCAGTTTGACGTGGTACACGGGCTCAAACCAGTGCTGGGCATGGCCCGCCACGATCACGCCCGCAATGAGCGCCAGAACCACCAGCAGAACAAAACTGCCGGCGATCTCATTGACATATCTGAACTTGAAGGGCTTCGCCATTCTTCCTCCTTATCCCGCCGCCGCCAGTAAACCGTTCTCGAGCCGGAAGCGGCGCAAGCCAGCAAAAGCCAGCCCATCCGGAATCTCTTTTTCTTTCGAAATCCAAAGCGCCACGGCCCCTCGCGCCAGGGCTTCGCGCACCACCCCCGCCAAGACCGCAACATGTTCAGCATAAACATCCCGCAAGGGGTCTTCCAGCAGAATCATCGAGGGCTGGCCGAGAAAGGCGCGCACCCATTGCGCCCGCTGAAGATCCGAGTGATTCAGCAGGGCCGGACGCACCCGCGGAAGGCCCTCCAGTCCAAAGCGCAGCGCCAGCGCTTCCGCCTCGCGCTCAATTTCGCCCTCCGCCCGCAGGGTATGATGACGCTGGGCCAGGGTGATGTTTTCATCCACATCCAGATTGCTGATCCAGCCATGATCATCGAACACCCGCCCCACCGCGCCCCGCAGGACCGCCGCCTCTGCGGGCGGGATGGAAACCCAATCGCGTCCTTGAAACAATACGCGTCCCTCACCGGGTACAAGCGAGCCCTCGGCAAGGTCCGCCAGTGGCGGCGGCTCGCCCGCCGCTGGAAGGACCACCCAAGCCAGTTCCCCGGACCGCAGAGCCAGCGAAGCTCCCCGCAACAGCCAGGCGCCGGAAAGGCTGTCCTGTACGCCCACTTTTTCAAAACTCAACAAGGCCTGATCCATTCTCATCCTCTATAAATAGGTCAGCAGGGAAACCAGCGCCGATGTTACAAACAACGCGGTGATCGAACGAACCACCGCACGGCTGGCCGCCTGCGGAACCTCGGTGACCGCCGCCTGGACACTCAATCCCTCCGTACAACAAATCGCGCCCGTCAGCAATCCGGGAATCCAGGTCTTGGCCAGCAGGTTGATGACATCCGCCGGGCGGATGGCCTGCACCACGCTGTTAAAGAAAAGGGCGGGATGCGCGGTTCCCACGCCCATCAATACGCCAAAAAGATAGCCGCTCAGAAAGGAGACCACGATGAAAACCACGGTGAGGCAGAACACGGAGAGCGCCACGCCCAGCACGCGGGGAACGACCAGATAGGTGAACGGGTCCATGCCCTGCGAATCCAGCACCCGGACCTCGCCGTTGACTTTCATGTTGCCAAGTTCCGTTGAGATGGCGGTGCCACTGCGGCCAATGACAATGAAATTGGTGAGCAAGGGTCCCAGCTCGCGAATGACCACCATCACCAGCACCGGCCCCAGCAAGGCGGACTGGCCCACCTTCACCAGCCACACCTGAGCCTGCACCACCACGGAGATGCCTACCATCATGGCCACCACGGAAACGAAACGCACGGCCTCATACCCCGTGAAGAGCACCTGCCGGGCCAGTACGTTGCGCACGGTGCGCGGCCAGGTTCGAGCCCGCAGGCTCTGCGAGACCACGCCCCAAGCCACCGCCACCACATACCCAAGCGACGACCACTTGGTCAGGACGGCCTGGCCGATTCTCGCCAGCCTGTTCATGTTCGCCTCATCATGTTCGCCTCATGTTGAAACTCACGGATTCTATGTAGCGGAATCCCCGCTGTATGAAAAGGATAAACACCTTCCAAAAAAGAAACAGCGGCCAAATGCCCAAGGGGCCTTGACCGCTGTTTCTTTGATAAAAACGCAACGATTGCTCGATGCGTCTCAAATCTTAAGGGTTATTTCTTCTTGGCTTTCTTGGCGACCTTCTTAGCCGGGGCCTTCTTAGCCGGGGCCTTCTTCTTCGCTACTTTCTTTTTGGCTACCATCTGTTCATTCCCCCCCTTCGTACTCAAGAGCAAGTCTTGAGTTGGTTGCGTTCATCACGTTCTTAAAAGCCCCTCATGCAACACGCGGCTGATTTTTTTTGACGCCTCTTCGATGGCCGCCGCGAAACTTTTTTCCCGGCTCGATCTCGGCTCGTCATTCCCGCGCAGTCACATTCTTTTTACAACCCATTCACTGCTTAAAAACTTTTTCGCCGTTCAAAGATCAGTGAGCGTATCATCCGCTCTTGGTTCGTAAGGTAAGCAGAATTTTTTCATCCGTCAACCGTTTACGAAAAATATTTTCATTTTTTTCTCGCAACGCGCGCGTGCGACTCAGCGATGTTGTTCGATCCACGTGACGATTTTTTCCGCGACTTCACTCTTGGCGAGCATGGGAAATTCCTGCCGCGCTCCATCGCGCGATAAAAAAAATACCTGGTTGGTGTCCACCTCGAAACCAGAATCCGCACGCGACACATCGTTCGCCACGATGAGGTCCAAACCCTTCG
>CAZFSE010000179.1:0-7453 GCA_964521805.1 uncultured Verrucomicrobiota bacterium | reverse complement strand
GCCTGGCCTTGGCGTATGCCCGCAACGGCGAACCACACCTGGCGCTTCAAGTCATCAAAGAGGCCCGGCGCGATCATCCAGGCCTGCGCCTTCCTCCCGAGTTGGAACAGGTGCTGGAGAAGCAGAAGCCGTGAAAGTGAAGAGGAAAACAGAACCATGAATGGGCCTGGATGCACGGCAAACCGCTTAATAGACCCCCTTTTTTTTCCGATACAATGAACAAACTTATCGGATCAAGGCATTCTCTTCTTAAACAAGGGTCGTGGTATTTGGTATGCTTTGTTTCTGGGATGGCTCGTCCAGAGGGATAACATGGAATATCCGGTTGTGAATCCGCCCAAAGCGGCAAGAAATGTGTTGATACCGCGGTTTTTGGTGACGGCGTTGCTGGGGGCTTCCTGCATCCTCCCACAGCCGGCCCAAGCCGTCCCCTCCTACACGGTCACGGTCACCACCCGCGTGGGGCGGGCCGGCATCGCCTCGGTGGGTGTTCAGTTCTCCGAACAAACCATTGCCGGAAGCTCGCTGGGCGGCGCCGTGGCCGTCGCCACGGGCGATATCAATGGCGATGGAACAAACGATGTGATTGGAGCGGCAAATATTGCCTCCAACATCTCTTGGTGGGCCTATGAAAACGCCTCCTGGATTCAGCGTGCCATCGTAACCAATCTCACCACGCCCCGCTCCCTTTTCACCGCCGATCTGGACACCAACGGAACCCTGGATGTGCTGGCCGCCCATGCGGGCGGGATTTCCTGCTGGCTCAACGGAGGCGGTGGCGCCTCGTGGACCACCAGCGCACTCCCCTCGTTCAGTGCCGGACAAGCGGTCTGGGCCGCGGACGTGAACGCCGATGGCCATCTCGATGTGCTCGGCGCCTCGCAAAGCGGCAACCAACTGGCCTGCTGGCTCAACGATGGAACGGGGACCGGCTGGAGCAAGCAGGTGATCAGCGCCTTCACCTCGGCGATGGCCGTCGCGGCGGCGGACATCAACACCAACGGCTACACGGATGTCGTGGCGTTGTCTTACCATTCAACCGCCGGCCTTCTGGCCTGGTGGCAGAACGACGGTTCCGGCACCAACTGGACCCGGACCCTCATCGCCACCAATCTCTCGAATGCACGGGCCCTGCAGGTCGGCGATTTCGATGGGGATGGAAAGATGGATGTGGTGGCGGCCGAGGCCCGCTCCATCTCGTGGTGGAAAAATGATGGTTCCGGGCAGGCCTGGACACGGCAGAACGTGGCCACCGGCCTGGCGCCCGCCATCGTCTATTCCCTGCAGGCCGCCGATGTGAACGGCAACGGGTTCCTGGACGTGGTGGCGGCCCTGGATAATTCCGTTTCGACCTCCCCCAACATCGCCTGGTGGCAGAACGACGGCTCCGGCACCAACTGGACGTTCCGGGAGGTGGACAACTTGTTTTACAATGCGGTGGCGGTCTGCGCCGATGACCTGAACCAGGATGGGCGGCTGGATCTTGTTGGCGCGGCCTATTCGGGAGCCTCCATCAAGCAGTGGCAGAATTTTGATGTCTTTGGATCTTATGCCGCCCTGCCCATGCCCATCGGCTCGGTTTCACAGGCCTTGGGAAGCCGCCTGGCGGTGTGTGTGCTGACCAATCCCGTGACCTCTGCGCGCACACAGGAAGTCTGCGCCGGCTGGGCGGGGACGGGCAGTGCGCCGCCCTCCGGCACCGCCACCAACACGGGTGTATTTGTGCTGGACACCAACACCCAGATCGAGTGGCTGTGGGATACCCAGTATTACCTGGATGTCGCGCCGCTGGATTCCAATGGACTGGTCAGCGTGGCCTCCGGCTGGCAGACAGCGGGCGCCGTTACCAGCATCCTGGCGGGACCCGCCATCGGCCACCTCTTTGCGGGCTGGAGCGGACAGGTTCCACCCGCGCAGACCAACGACAATCCTTTGATGGTGACCAACGACCAGGCGCGCACGATTCGCGCGCGCTTCAGCCCCATCCTGTACACCATCACCACACTCGCGCCATCCAATGGCTGGATTTTCCCAACCGGCGAAACCACCGGGCGCACCACGGTTGCCTATGGCGGCACCCGGCATTTCGACATCATCCCCGCCACGGGATATCGCATTGCCGCGGTGTACATCAACGGCCAGTACAATGGGGTGGGCAACCGGCAGAGCTTCATCAATGTGAGAAGCAACCATGCCCTGCAGGCGGCGTTCGAGCCCGACACCTACTTCCTTTATGTCGAAACGC
Source organism: uncultured Verrucomicrobiota bacterium (assembly GCA_964521805.1). Taxonomy (GTDB): domain Bacteria; phylum Verrucomicrobiota; class Kiritimatiellia; order CAIQIC01; family GWF2-57-35; genus CAZFSE01. The sequence goes on along the minus strand of CAZFSE010000179.1, from coordinate 5,208 downwards.
CCTATGGAATCGCCACACCTTCCGGAACCAACATCCTGTGGGGTGGCGCCAGCGTCACCTGCTCGGTCGCCGGGTCCCCCATCCTCAACGGCGCCACCCAGCGAGTGATCTGCACCGGGTGGAGCGGAACGGGCGATGCGCCATCCTCCGGCACGCAAACCAACACGGGGGCCTTCACGCTCTGGCGGGAATCCTCCGTGACCTGGCGCTGGAGCGTGCAATACTGGCTGGACGTCTCCGCGGCCAACGGGACCCTTGACACCACCAACCAGTGGTGTGACAGCGGCAGTCAGCGCACGCTGGCCGCCACCCCGGACGCGGGCTACCGCTTCAACGGCTGGAGCGGGGACGTGCCGCCCCAACGGACCAATGACAACCCGCTCTCCATCAGCATGGGCCAGGCCCGCTCGATCAGCGTGGTGTTTGGAACCAACAACTGCCGGATCGAATCCTCCTCCGGGACCGGCGGAAGCCTTCTGCCTTCCGGAACCCTCACCCTGCCGCCCGGATCCTCCACCAGCTTCACCGCCGTCGCCGCCTCGGGCTGGCGAATCGCCTCCCTGTCCGTGGATGGCCTGGCCGTGAGCCTCACCAATCTCTATGCCTTCACCTACGCAGGATTCACCAACGTCATCACGGATCACGCCATCCTCGCGGCCTTCGCCGAAGACACCCACACCTTGCTGATCAGCAGTTCCTTTGGGAACCCGTCCCCCTCGCCCGGGGCACACGTCCTCACAAACGGAACGGTGGCGGACTGCTCGATCGCCGGCTCGCCCATCCTGGAGGGCTTCACCCAGAGGGTCTGCCTGGGCTGGGCCGGAAACGGCAGTGCGCCGCCCGCCGGCATCGAAACCAACACAGGGCCCTTCTCCCTGACCAATGACTCCTCCGTCATTTGGAAATGGCAGACCCAGTATTACCTGGAGCTGTTCTCCACCAACGGCTCGCTCAATCTCAGCAACAACTGGTTTGTCTCGGGGGCCGGGATTTCCATCACGCCCTCGCCCGCCTCGAACTACTGGTTCAGCCACTGGGAAGGCGACCTGACGGAGAGCCAGTCCAACGCGCCCGTGCTCTCGCTCGCCATGAACCGGGGCCGGACCGTTCTGGCGCACTTCACCAGCAACCGTCCGGCGATCCTGGCCACCTCCGGCCCCAACGGCGCGATCTCGCCCACGGGAACCGTGCGCGTCACCTTCGGAGGTGCCACCAACTTCAACATCACCCCCGCGCCCGGATACCGCATTGCGGATGTGCTGGTGGACGGGATTTCCACGGGCAGGGTGTCTTTCTTTGCGTTCTCCAATGTGCGGAGCAACCACACCATTCATGCAATGTTTGAGCAGGATCTCTATGAACTTTCCGTCGCCAGCGACTACGGAAGCCCCGTCCCCGCCACCGGCATTTATGCCCTCGCTTCCTTCAGCAACATCACGGCCTTTGTCATCAGCTCTCCGGTGGGTGATGCCTTCACCCAGCAGGTCTGCCTGGGCTGGACCGGCACCGGCAGTGTGGCCCCGTCCGGCACCGCCTTGAGCACCAGCTTCATCCTGGCAACCAACTCGGTCCTGACGTGGATCTGGCAGGTGCAATACTGGCTGGAAACCGACCACGGCCCCAATGGCACGGTGGACCTCCCCAGCGGCTGGTTCAACGCACAGACCTCCGCCGTCCTCACCGCCGTGCCCGACCCCGGCTGGCGCTTCTCGCGCTGGATCGGCGACCTGCCCGACGCCGACACAAATGCCAACCCCCTCACGTTGTCGATGGACCAATCCCGGTATGTCATGGCGCATTTCAGCACCAACCGTTGCTGGATCACCCCCTCCGCGGGCGCCGGCGGCGTTGTCACGCCGTCCAATGTGGTTTCCGTGCTTCCCGGCACCAACGTCACCTTCATCATGGTCCCCGATTCCGGCTGGCGGCTGACCAACCTCCTGGTGGATGGCGTTTCGGTGGGCACGACCAACCCGTACACCTTCTACAATGTCATCAACGACCACAGCATCACGGCGGAATTTGGAACCAACGTCTATGAACTGGCTGTGGCCTCCGCCCTGCCCTATGCCTGGCCGGAGCCCGGCACCAACTGGTTCTCCGCTTCAATCCTGCTCTCCGCTTACATCACCAACTCCCCCGTGGGCGACAGCAGAACCCAGTACCTGTGCCGGGGGTGGACCGGCGCCGGCAGTGTGCCCTCCTCCGGCCTGGGCACCAACACCGGCCACTTCCTGCTCACCAACAATTCCAGCGTCGCCTGGATTTGGAGCACCCAGTTCCTGCTGAACGTTTCCTACACCGCGTACGGCACGGTGGATGTCCAATCCGCCTGGCACACGGCCTCTACCAATCTCACCCTGACGGCCCTCCCCAACAGCGATGCGCGGTTTGTCCGCTGGGCCGGCGCCCCGACCAACCTGGCCTCGCAGAACCCGCTCGTTCTCTGGCTGGACATGGCGTATGCCCTGACGGCGGAGTTCAGCACCGATGCCTGCCATATCGCGGCCACCTCCGGCGATAACGGGATCATCCAGCCAGGCGGCCTTGTGGCCGTGTTGCCCGGAAGCTCGCAAAGCTTCACCAACGTGCCCGCCGCACATTTCCGCGTGGCGGACGTGCTGGTGGATGGCGTGTCTTCCGGCAGGCTGGATTCCTACACCTTTGTGGACGTCCGGGACGACCACGACATCTACGTCAGCTTCGAGCCGGATGTGTATGCCCTGACCGTCACCAGCGCACAGGGAACCCCCATCCCCTCCAACGGCACCCACTCCATCCTCCGGGAAAGCGTTCTGGCTTGTTCCGTGGAAGAGCCGATGGTGCTGGACGGCTTTACCCGCCACATCCTGCTGGGGTGGACCGGCGCCGGCAGTGTGCCGGCCTCCGGGATTTCCGACCAGACCGGGGCCTTCACCTTCACCACCAATTCCACCATCACGTGGAACTGGAAAACCCAGCACTTCCTGGAGGCCGCCGTCCAGGGCACCAACGGCGTCCTCAACCGGGGCAATGGCTGGTTCGACCACGGTTCCAACGTCACGCTGACCGCCACCCCCATCACGCAGGGCTACCGGTTTGGAGGCTGGATGGGCGACGTCCCCGCCGCCAACAGCAACCAAAGCCGGATCGTGCTGACCATGGACCAGGCCCGCACCGTCACCGCAACCTTCAACACCAATCCCTGCCAGGTGGTGGCCACCAGCACAAAATACGGCGCCGTAACGCCGGCAGGCACCAACTGGTTTGTGCCCGGCAGTGATGCCGCCTTCACCAATGTTCCGGACGAGAACTGCGCGCTGGTCTATTGGGTGGTGGACGGCCTCTACGCCACCTCCTCCCCCACCTACACCTTCTCCGGCCTGATCGAAGACCATACCCTCCACGCCGTCTTCGACCTGGCCCCGGTTTCCCTGATGGTCGGCAGTGACTTCGCCTACGCGCGCGGTGATCCGGAGATGGGGCTGACGGCCTACCCCTGGAGCAACAGCGTCGTCTGCCGCATCACCAACTCCCCCACCCTGCTCGGGCGAAGCCAATACACCTGCCTGGGATGGACAGGAACCGGCGCCGTGCCCGGCACCGGCACCAACCTCGTGACCCCCGCCTTCGCCCTGACCAACGACTCCACCATCCTGTGGAACTGGCAGACGCAGTACTTTTTCAGCGTGCAAATGATTCCGCCGCGCGGATCGGTGAGCCATGGAAGCGGGTGGCAAAGCATGAATTCCATTGTCGTGGAAACCGCCACGCCCAATCCCTACTGGCTCTTTGCGGGCTGGACCGGCGAAACCAATTCCGCCAACATCTCCAGCAACCAGATCACCCTGCCCATGAACCAGCCCCGCAGTATCCAGGCCCGCTTCAGCCCGGAACTGGCCCCCGTCCATCAAACCCCGCTCTGGTGGCTCGCGGAATACGGCCTGACCAATTTCTCCACCGCCGAGACCGAAGATCCCGATGGCGATCGCATGGCCACCTGGGAGGAATATGTGACCGGAACCGACCCCACCAATGCCCTCAGCTTCTTCGCGGTGAACGAGCATGTGCGGACGAGTGGCGGCGGGCTCATTCAATGGAACGGGCATTCCGGACGCCTCTATACCCTGCACGCCACCACCAGCCTGTGGAACGGCGCCTGGACCATCCTGCCGGATTATATCGACCAGGATGGGGTGGATTCCACCATGCTCTACACCAACACCCTTTCCGGCGAAGGCCCCCTCTTCCACCGCGTCCGCGTCATCCTCGCGCCCTGACTGGCGCGGCGGCAGATTGTCGCACCCCTTCAGGGTGCAATTTGTTGGTTGGACCGATACCCAGGACGTTGCCTGCCTGCGCCGCAGGCGTCGCGGCAGGCATGTCCTGGGCTGGTATGTGTCGCCCCGTTGGGGCTAAAGACTGGAACAGCACAAGGCCTGTAGGCAACAGAATTTGGGCAGAGCGCGAACCCCCTCAAATCGAGTCTTGCAGTCCGGGGGCGGGTTGAGTAAGTTCCCCGGTTCAGGCAGTAAGTGACCGTAATCGTTACATGGGAGAGTTCATGAGTGTGTTAGACAAGATTCTGGGCCTGTTCTCCGGAAGCGGGAGCGCGCATCAAGCCGCACGGCGGCTGTATCTGCTGGATGCCGCCCGCCTGCTGGACGACCGGGCCGGCGGCGGCCGCATTGGGCCGCGCGAGCAGGTGCAAATACTTCAGCAACTGGCTCGCTTCGCGGAGCAGGAAAAGGTTCGGATCATCGCCGTGTTCGCGGGGCGGCCCCTGCGTGAAGTGGAAGACGGCGGAGAATACAACGGCATCACGGTGCATTTCGCCGAAGCCGAAGGGTCCATTGGCGAGGTCATCCTCAAGCTCGCCAGGAAGAAAGCGCCCGTGGTGATCGTCACCTCGGATGCCCAGCTGGAAGCCGAAGCGGTCAAGCAGGGCGCCAGTGCCATCCGCGCCTCCACCTTCCGCAAAGCCCTCAGCGGCGGCGGGAATGGCGGCGGCGACCGAGGCGGGGACCGCGGGGGCGACCGCCGGGGCGGTGGTCGCGACCGCCGGCGGCATTTCCGCCGCGGCAACGGAGACCGCCGGAGCAATGGAAACGGACAGGAAGGCGGCGGCGCCTCCCCGTCAGAGCAGTCGGAAGGTGGCGAAGCTCCTCAACAAAGCGCGCCCGCCTCCAATGATCCGGTCAGCAAGCTGATTGACCTGGTCGAATAAGC
>CAZFSE010000178.1:1729-7459 GCA_964521805.1 uncultured Verrucomicrobiota bacterium | reverse complement strand
GTCAGCGGTCATTGGCTTTATGCCTCTCATCCCGTGGCCCCCTCTCTACTCTACTTTATCTGTGGAATAACGCGGGTTGCAGGGTCATGCCATGGCCCGCCAAACCGTGCTGAAAAAGCCTCTTCATGGAGGGCGAGTTTGATCTTTTGGCGGCAGAAAGACAAGCCCTCAAAACGGCCCTCGACAGAATCGCGGGGTCTTACAGCCCACAATCATCTTTCATCGGATGCCGTCTTGTTTTACACTTCCGGCTTCCACATGAAACCAGCGAAGCAAAATCTTGTGCCGGAAAACGCGGAGAGCGGAAAGCCTCTGCTGGAGGTGCGCCATCTTTCGGTGGCGTTTGGTTCGGAGGGCCATGAGCTGTTGGTGGTGGAGGATGTCAGTTTTCAGGTAAACGAACGGGAGACGGTGGCGCTGGTGGGGGAGAGCGGGTGCGGGAAGAGCGTCACGGCCCTTTCGCTGGCCCGGCTCTTGCCTCAGCCGCCCGCCCGAATCGCAGGCGGGGACATTCTTTTTGAGGGGCGGGATGTTGGGCGCATGGATGACCGGGAACTGCGCCGGTTGCGGGGCGCGGAGGTGGCCTATGTCTTTCAAGAGCCCGGCGCTTCCCTGAATCCTGTGTTTCCCATTGACTGGCAGATTCGCGAGGCGCTGAAGATTCACCGGCCCAAAGAGGCAAACACGCAGGAGATCATTCGCCTGCTGTCCCTGGTGGGGATTCCAGAGCCGGAGCGCAAGCTGAAGGCGTATCCGCATGAACTCAGCGGTGGCATGCAACAGCGGGTGATGATGGCCATGGCGCTGGCCTGCCGTCCGAAGCTCCTGGTGGCCGATGAGCCCACCACGGCGCTGGATGTGACGATTCAACAGCAGATTCTTGAACTCCTGCGGGACCTGCAGGAGCGGCTGGGAATGGCCGTGATCCTGATTACGCACAATCTGGGCCTGGTGGCGGACATCGCGCACCGGGTGCATGTGATGTATGCCGGGAAGCTGGTGGAAAGCGGACCCACCGAAGAGGTGCTTCGCCATCCCGCGCATCCTTATACGAAGGGCTTGCTGGCGGCCGTCCCGAAATTGGAAGGCACGCTGGGCCAGTTGGAGGGCATTCCTGGCCAGGTGCCCGCCGCCGGCCACATGCCCACCGGATGCCGCTTTCACCCGCGGTGCGCCCTGTGCCAGCCGCTGTGCCGGGAAAAAGACCCGGCCGATGAGGCGGTCACGCCTGGGCATGTGGCGCGGTGCCATTTTTGGAGGCATGCATGACCCCCGCGCCCCTATTGGAAGTCCAGGATGTACGGGTGTACTACAAGACCAGCGGGACGTTGAATCGTGCCGTGGATGGGGTCAGCCTCACGTTGAATCGGGGCGACTGCCTGGGGGTGGTGGGCGAGAGCGGCTGTGGGAAGAGCACGCTGGGCCGCGCGATTCTTCAACTGGAGCCCATTCATTCCGGCCAGGTGTTGTTCCAGGGCGAGAGCATCACACAGTTTACGGCGGAGCGGTTGAAGGCGTTTCGGAGAAAGGCGCAAATGGTCTTTCAAGACCCGTATGGCTCTCTGAATCCCCGGCTGAGCATTGGGGGGGCCATCGAAGAGGTGCTGAAGGTTCATCGGTTGTGCGAGAAGAACCGGCGGCGCGCGCGGGTGAGCGAATTGTTGGAATCGGTGGGTTTGCCGGCTAGCTATGCCGACCGGTATCCGCACGAGTTTAGCGGGGGCCAGCGCCAGCGCATTGGCATTGCGCGCGCGCTGGCGGTTGAACCGGAGCTGATTATCGCGGATGAACCGGTCTCCGCGCTGGATGTTTCCGTGCAGGTGCAGATCCTGAATCTGCTGAAAGACCTGAAACAGCGCCTGAATTTGACCTACCTGTTTGTGGCGCATGATCTCGCCGTGGTGCGGTATTTGTGCCCCCGTGTCGTGGTGATGTATCTGGGGAAGCTGGTGGAGACCGGCGATTCGGAGAAGGTGTATCAGTCGCCTGCGCATCCTTATACCCAGGCGCTACTGGCGGCCGTGCCTGATGTGGAGCGGGCGTTGTCTGCCCGTGGAACGCCGCGCACATCCACCATGCTTCGGGGCGATCTTTCTCCCGCACAGGCCGTGGTCGAAGGGTGCGCGTTTCATCCCCGATGTCCTCACGCCGCGGACGTGTGCCGTCGGCAGTCGCCGGTGTTGCGGGAGGTTGCTCCTGGACACTTCTGCGCCTGCCACTTTGCGGAGCAAAAAGATTTAACAGGAAGATGACGTACACCATGAAGCACAAAAGAGTCCTCCGCAGATTTCTGATGAGTGGGTTGATTTTATGGGGCGGTTGGGTCTGTCCGGCGGCGCCAGCGGGCCCGGTAGAGGCCGGTGCCAGCCTGGAGCGTCCGGAAGCTATTCTCGTCACCCCCTTCCTGCTGGATGCCGAAAGCGTGCAACAGGATCAGGGCGCCCTGCATCGTGATGGCCAAAAATGCAACAAGCCAGGATCTCCGGAAGCTGGCCGATGAAATTGCGGGAACCTTGCAGAAGATCATCGTGGAGGAATAACCCGGGGCGGCAAGAGATCCCTCGACGGCACCTCGGGATGACCCAGGATTGACTTTTCAAGGCGGCGCACAGTAGATTCCACGCTCGCGCGAATTCCTCGTGAACGGCAGTGAAGGTTGATTCATGGACATTGGAACATTTGAAATAACGGCCAAAGATGCGGGGTCCAAGGCAAGAACAGGCCGTCTGCAAACGGCACATGGGGTGGTGGAGACCCCGGTCTTCATGCCGGTGGGCACGCAAGCCACCGTCAAAACCCTTTCGCCGGATGAGCTGGAGGCCATGGATTGCAGGATACTGTTGGGCAACACCTACCATTTGAACGCCCGGCCCGGTGTTGAGATTGTGTCCAAGATGGGCGGGCTTCACCGGTTCATGGGGTGGGACCGGGCGATTTTGACCGATAGCGGAGGCTTCCAGGTGTTCAGCCTGGCTAAACTGCGCAAGATTACTGCGGAGGGCGTGCGGTTTCAGTCCCACATTGATGGCTCCACGCATTTCCTTGGTCCCAAGGAGGCCATGGCCATTCAGAGGGGGCTTGGATCGGACATTGCCATGGTTCTGGATGAATGCCCGCCCTTTCCCAGCACGTGGGATTACGCTTGCCAAGCCGTGGATCGAACCCTAGCATGGGCGGCCTTATGTGCTCAACAGCCTCGGGCGGATGGGCAATTGGTCTTTGGCATAGTGCAAGGCGGGGTGTATACCGACTTAAGAGAGCGGTGCGCCAAGGCGTTGCAAGAAATTGGATTTGATGGATATGCGATTGGCGGGGTGAGCGTTGGCGAGCCCGAGGAACTCATCGCAAAAGGTGTGGAATCCTGCGTGGACACCTTGCCGGAAAGCCGGCCGCGCTACCTGATGGGCGTGGGGGAGTTCAAGCAGATGACCGAGGCGGTCGCGCGGGGCGTGGACATGTTTGACTGTGTCATGCCCACCCGGCTGGCGAGGCATGGGACGGCGTTCACACGCCAGGGGCGATATCCGGCCAAGGCAAGCCTGTACCGGGAGGATCCGCGTCCGATCGAGGAAGGGTGTTCCTGCGGGGCCTGCCAGCGATTCAGTCGGGCGTATATCCGGCACCTGCTGAATGTGAACGAGGTGCTGGGGATTCGATTGCTGGCCCTGCACAATGTGCACCGGTACTTGGAGTTTATGAAGGAAATGCGCGAGGCGATTCGGCAGGGGACCTTTGCCCAGTTCCGTGAACAGGTGGCCGCGATGGGCCAGGGCTTGGCGGGCCAAGAACCCCCGCCCCGCTCAACGATTTAGAAAAACAAAAAACAAGGAGCAAGATATGTTGCAGACACTGATGACGGTGGCAATGGGTGGTGCGGGTGGAGGGGGAGAACAGCAGTCTCCGGTCTTCATGTTTGGATGGCTGGGCCTCATGATCGTGATCTTCTATTTCATGCTCATCCGGCCCCAGCAACGCCGTGAGAAGGAACGCCGGGCCATGATGGACAGTATCAAGAGCGGCGACCGCGTGGTCTTTGGCGGAGGCATTCTGGGCATGGTGGCCAATGTCAAAGAGAAGACCGTGATGATCAAGATCGCGGACAACGTAAAGGTCGAGGTCAGCCGCGCCGCGGTGACCCAGATTTTGGAGAAGGGCGATCAGCCCACGGAAACTGAAACCAAGTAGAACATACGCCGTTCAGGCAGGCATAGAGGACGAACAGGTCATGGATAAGAATGCAATTTGGAAATGGTTGATTCTGGTAGTGCTGGTGTCGTGGTCCATTGTGGTGGTGACGCCCATCAAGCAAAAGGTCAAGCTGGGCCTCGATTTGCAGGGAGGCACCAGTTACGTGCTGGAGGTGGACACGAGCGAATTGGCGCCCGATGCCGTGCGCGATGCGCGCGAGCGCGCCGTGGAAGTTATCCGCAATCGCGTGGATACCATGGGGCTGGCAGAGCCTTTGATTTATCCGGAGGCGGGCAACAACCGCATCGTGGTGCAGTTGCCGGGGCTCAAGACGGAGGATCGGGAGCGCGCGATCAAGAATATTCAGAGCGCGGCCTTCCTGGAATTCCGGATGGTGCATGACAAGAACGAGACCCTGGTTGACGCGCTGTTCAGCAAGAACCTGATCCCTCCGGGTTACCGATTGGTCAACCTGGACAGCCAGGGCCCCGGACGCCCCGGCGGAAAATTCTGGAAAAAAGAAGAGGTCAAGAATGCCTCGGGAGACGTGGACACCAAGGAAAGCCGCGCCAGCATCCGTTCCTTTCAGGCACCCTCTGGCTATGAGCTTCTGTTGATGAAGGAAGTGATCAACGAGCAGACCTTTTACAAGCCGTACTATGTCAGCCGCCGCCGCGAACTCACCGGTGAGGAATTGAAGGATGCGGGCGTGGATTATCAGCAATTTGGCCAGCCGGTCGTCAATCTGGAATTCGACGCCAAAGGCGCCAAGCGTTTCGCCGCCGTGACCTCTGACCATGCGCCGGGCGGCCCCCGCAATCCAAGTCCGGATGGCCGGCACTTGCTGGCCATTGTCATGGATGGCACACTCTATTCCGCGCCCTTCATCAAGCAGGCCATCCACGGGGGCAAGGCCATCATTGAAGGCAGTTTCTCCGTGAAAGAAGCCCAGGACTTGGCAATCGTTCTCCGCGCGGGTTCCTTGCCCGCGCCGGTCAAGGTGGTGGAAGAGCGCACGGTGGCTCCCTCCCTTGGAGAGGACTCCGTCGAGAGCGGCAAACGCGCGGCCATTTTTGGCAGTGCGGCCGTCATGCTGTTCATGCTGGGCTATTACCTGTTCAGCGGCATTATTGCCAATGTGGCCTTGATCTTGAACATTTTTCTGTTGCCGCTGGGTTTAATGCTGGTCTCCGGCTTCTTCAGCCTGCTGGACTCCAGTGGAATTGGTTCCTCCGCGATCGGCTTGCCCACGCTGACCCTGCCCGGCATCGCCGGCCTGGTTCTGACCGTCGGCATGGCGGTGGACGCCAATGTGCTGATTTTCGAGCGCATGCGCGAGGAACAACTGCAGGGCAAGCGCTTTGGCAGTGTGATCTCCGCCGGCTATGAAAAAGCCTTCAGCGCCATCTTTGACTCCAACATCACCACGCTTCTGACCGCCGCAATCATGTTCGCCTTCGGGTCCGGTGCGGTGCGCGGATTTGCGGTGATGCTGAGCGCCGGCATCGTCGTCAGCATGTACACGGCCATCTTTGTCAGCCG
>CAZFSE010000178.1:0-1629 GCA_964521805.1 uncultured Verrucomicrobiota bacterium | reverse complement strand
GTGGGCGTCAAGGATGCCTTTATCCAATACCAAAGCGAGATGGGCGTGGAAGGGTCCGACAAGGAGCCGCGTGAATTCCTTCAGGTCAAGGTGCCGTTTGCGGATGGAGAGAAGGCGCAGGCCTCCTTGCTGGCCACCTTCCAGGATTTCCGGGTGATCGAGACCAGCAGTGTGGATGCCCAGGTGGGCAAGGAATTCACCCGCAAGAGCTTGTGGGCGGTGGCGTTTTCCCTGGTGGGCATCATCATCTACATTTCCTGGCGGTTTGAGTTTGCGTTCTCCGTGGGCGCGGTGGTGGCTTTGTTGCATGATGCGCTGGTCACCGTGGGGCTCTACTGCCTCTTTGGCCGGCAAATCAGCATGACGATTGTGGCGGCGGTGCTGACGATCATCGGGTATTCCGTCAACGACACCATCGTCATCTTTGACCGCATCCGGGAAGACTTGAAGCTGAACCGGGGCAAGAGCTTTTTTGAGATCGCCAACTTGAGCATCAACCAGACGCTGAGCCGGACGGTGCTGACATCGCTGACCACCCTGATCAGTGTCGGGGCCTTGTTGATCTTTGGCGGCGGCGCGATCAACGACTTCGCGCTGACGCTGTTCATCGGCATCGTGGTGGGCACCTATTCCTCCATCTTCATTGCGACCCCTATTGTGCTGTTCTGGCACCGCAACGACAAAGTCATTAAGTGACCGTGGTCGCTGAAAAGATCTGGAAGACCGCCCCGGCGGAAGAGGAAAGAGTGGAGGCACTGGCCTCCGCTCTTTCCCTTCCCGTTGCGGTGGCGCGCGTACTGGTGGCCAGGGGGTTTGAGGAGGCGGAGGCGGCCTCCCGCTTTTTGGATCCACGCTTGGCCGACATCTCTGATCCCTTTCTGTTGCCGGGCATGACGGCGGCCGTGGAGCGCATTGCACAGGCGATCCACGGGCAGGAGCCCATGGTCATCTATGGCGATTACGACGTGGATGGCATCACCAGCACCGCCTTGATGGTCATGGTCCTCAGCCGCCTGGGCGCAGTGGCCACTCCCTTTCTACCCAACCGGATCGAAGATGGGTATGGGCTCAGTGAGATTACCCTCCAGCGTTGCATGGAGCAGTTTCATCCCAAGCTGATCATCACGGTGGACTGTGGGACAGGCTCCGCGGAGGCTGTCCGGCGGGCCGCTGAGCAGGGGGTGGATGTGGTGGTCAGCGATCATCACGAATCCTCTGGAGAGGTGGCGCCCGCCGTGGCCGTAGTCAATCCCAAGCTGGGGCAGGATCCGAAGGTCCACATGCTGGCGGGGGTGGGGGTGGCCTTCAAGCTGTGTTTTGCCCTGCTCAAGCGCGCCCGCCAGGAGAATTGGCCCGGCGCCATGGAATTGGATTTGCGGGAATATCTCGATTATGTGGCCCTGGGCACCATTGCCGATATTGTGCCCTTGCGGCACGAAAACCGGATCCTGGCCCGCCATGGGCTCCAATTGCTCAACCGAACGCAATCCATTGGTTTGCGCAGTTTGCTGGAAGTGGCCGGAGTCAAGGGGGAGGTGGATTCGTACCACGTGGGGTTCGTGATGGGCCCCCGAATCAATGCCGCAGGCCGAATGGGCGATGCCCAGGCCGCCCTGGAACTCTTGCTGA
>CAZFSE010000177.1:0-7580 GCA_964521805.1 uncultured Verrucomicrobiota bacterium | reverse complement strand
GCACTCCAATCTGGCGCAGGGGCTGGTGACGACGCTGAAGAAGCTGTCACCACGCGCGTACTGGCTGGTGCCCAGCGCGGCGGAGGATTCGATGGCGATGGCGGAGCTGGTCCGACAGGAGCACCCGGAGGGGTGCATGGGCCTGTTTCCGATTGAGCGGCACGACGACATTTTTTGTTGCCGGGAGTCGGTGCGGGCCGTGATCCGCGAGGCCAAGACCTGCCTGAAGGAGGGCGAAACGTTACTGGTGAATCCCACCAGCGGCACGAAGCAGATGAGCGCCGGGGCAACGCTGGCGGCGCTGGATGAGGAGGCGGGGGACTTGGTGTTTACGGTGGGGGACCGGCAGGATGGGGTGGTCAAGACGGGCACGGAAACGTTGGTGGACTTTTCGACAAGAACCTTTTTTTATGAGCGGGATGCCCGGATCGCGAAGCATTTGTTTGACAATGGCTCCTTCTGGGCGGCAGGTGAATTGATGGCGCGGCATGCCGGTCCTGAAGCCCGGCGCTTGCGTGATACGGCTTTGTGTGCGCATGAATGGCTGAGGCAGAACTACGCAAAAGCGGCTGTCCATGCCGCCCGGCTGTCTGCCGAACTGAATCGTCAGTTGCTGGACCTGGCGCGTGCGGTAGAAAGCCGTCAGCCGGATGAAAAGGTGTTGAGCGATATTCTATCGCTGGCGGCGCAATATGGGCGATGGAAGGACTCCGAGCAGTCACTGGCGCATGCGTACAAGGCGCTGGAGTACGCCGCGAGACTGCGGCTATGCCAGGCCACGGGCTTGTCCCTGCCGTTTGAGCATAAGCGGTTGGTGGGGTTGAAGATTGCCGAGAAGACTAGGCGCGACTTGCGCATCAATAATGACGGATCCTGCACGCCGGGGTTGTCCCTGACACTTCGTCTCCTGGACGAATTGGGGGATGCGCTGGCAGAACAATTTTTTGCCAGCCCAGACCTGAAGAAGCTGTTGGACTTGCGCAATCAGTATATTCATGGAGTGGCTTCGGTAGACGAGGATCGTGCGCGTTTGTTGGTGAATAATATTCACAAAGTTCTGGCGTTGCCGAAGGACGATGAGACCGTTGAGATTTCATCGCTGATTTTTGAGGCAGAGGCGGCCCAGCCCATGTAGCAAGTGCCTAAGAAAGACATGAAGAGCGAATCAAGAAAATCGAGAAGGGACGGCGATCAGCGGGATGTGGTGCTGTTCGCCGTGCTGGGCATGTCACCGGCGGTGCTGACGGAGACCGCGTGGAAGCTCTCGCAGGAAACCCCCAGGATACTGCCGTCACGGGTGGTGGCACTGACGACAACAGAAGGCGCCCGGCAGGTGCGGGAGAAACTGCTTTCGCCATGCAAGGAGCATGGCGGCATGACCATCTGGGCGGCTTTGCGCAAGGCGGTGCGTGCGTCCGGATCTTCCCTGCCAGAGCCGGAGATTTGCCTCTTCAAACAGCATGGAGCAACAACGCGGGAGCTCGAAGACATCGTCACCCCCGGCGACAACTTGGTTGTGGCGGACACCCTGCTTGAGGAGTTGCGCAAGTTCACCGAGAATCCCGACTGCCGGATTGTGGCCTCGCTGGCGGGTGGCCGAAAGACAATGGGCGCGTTGCTATATGCCTGCATGACGCTGATTGGGCGGGAATGCGATCGCATCACACATGTGCTGGTCCAGCCGCCCTATGATCAGCCGGGTAACACCCCTCCGTTCTTTTTTCCCAGCAAGCCGCAACAAGGACGCTCCTTGATTACGCTGGCCGACATTCCTTTTGTGCCCCTGCGCAATCGTTTTCAGGATATTTCCGAGATGCCGGGTTCCTTCACACGTTTGGTGGGGAAGTACTCCCGCGCGCTTCAGCAGGGGCCACGGCAGAAATCTCACGTCGTATTGCATCCTGATCGGAATGCCGTCAGCGTGGATGGGCGGGAGGTCAGCCTGCGTCCGCGCGCCTTCATGACGTTGCGTTTTCTGATGGAGCTGAATCAGCGGCAGGCGGTGCCTGCCGGCCAGATTGAAGCGCTGGAGCCGTTGCGACAGTTCTTGCAGAAAGAGCCTGGAGCCTGTGCCCGCAAATGGCAGAAGAGCGTCGTCTTGGATGATCTCAAGCGTGAGCTGAGCTATCTGCGCACGACCTTGAAGGCCGCCGGGATTATTTGGGGGCCTGGCAGTCGTGGTTCTTCGTTATCGTTGCCGCCCCACATAGAAAGCGCCGATTGAGTCTCAGCGGGGCGGGGCGGTGCTCCGCGCAGTCTTTCCCGTCTTATGGTTTGGCTTGGAGTTTTTTGAGGATGCTCAAGACTTCTTCGCTATGATTTGATGTGCCGGCCTTTTCGAAGACATGGGCGATGTGGCCTTCCGGATGGATGATGAAGGTTTTGCGCTGGGCGAAAAGTCCGCCCAAGGCCAGGGCGTCAAAGCCTCTGCTCCAGGCCTTTTTCTCGTCGGCCACCAGTTCAAAGGGCAGGGTGTATTTCGCCTTGAATTCCTGTTGTTTTTTTACGGAGTCCAGGCTGACGCCCAGGATGACGGCGCCCTGTTGCTGGATTTCGCTGTATTCATCCCGCAGGGAGCAGGCCTGCGCGGTGCAACCCGGGGTGAAGGATTTGGGGTAGAAATAGATGACCAGCCACTGGCCCTTGAAGTGGGCGGGGCTGATTTCTCCTTCGCCTCCCGTCCAGGGTGCGGAGACTTCCGGGGCGGCGGACCCCAATACGGCCGCTTGGGCTTGCAGTCCAAGGGCAAGAGATGCGGTCAATGTTCCGAGTTTTTTCATGGGCTCTCCTGTTTGTTTGAATTCATGTTTAATACAGCTTACTCCATTTTGCCCGTTTGGCAAAAGCCAGCCCGCGGCGCTCCGCGGCAGGGCGGCTTCCAAGGATTGGAGAAACTTCTTTTTACCGCCGCTCCGGCGGGGGAGGGGGCGGATAGATGCCGTTCTTTGCGTTTTCCAGGATGGCTTGGGTGTCGTGCGGGAAGTCTTTCTTCAGCATCCACTCGATAAAACTTTTTTCCTCGCGGATGACATCCTTGAGCTTCTGCCCCTGCTTCTTGCCAAAGTTGAAGGTGATTTCCCCGTTGCTCCACTTGAGGCGTCCGGTCTTGTCCACCCAGGAGGGGTCGCGCGGGTTGCAGTAGGTGTCGAGCTCGTCCAGGTTGTCGGGGAGGTCGTTGTAGCGTTCATACTCGCCCTCCATGACGCGGATGGTGGCCAGCACATCCTCCATGGCCCCATGCGCGCCGAGATGCATCTCGTTGCAATAAAACTTCAGGGCGGCGGTCAGGTCGCGCGGTTCGCGCTTGTGAAAGACGCGCTGGGCATCAAAGATGCGCCGGCCTTCCACCACAAAGACCCGGCCGGCGCGCTGAAATTCCTCGATGAGCATCGGGATGTCATAGCCCAGCACGTTGTAGCCACCCAGATCGCACCCCTCGAATGCGCGGAAAATCTCTTCCGCTTTCTGCGTGAACGTGGGGCTGTCCTTGACCATCTCATCCGTGATGCCATGGATGGCCGTGGATTCCGGGGGGATGGGCATCTCCGGGTTCAGCCGCCAGGACAGGGCCTCCCTTTTGCCCTTGGGCAGGAGCTTCACCACCGCCAGGTCAATGATCCGGTCCGCCTTGCGGTTGATCCCCGTGGATTCGATGTCAAAGACAGCCAGTGGGCGTTCGAGCGTGAGTTTCAGCATGTCGGATTCCTTTCTGCGGAGTAAACCAGAAGAACCCGCCAGGCGCAAGCGTGCCGATGCGCGGCCTGGTGGGCTGGTGAATCCGCGACGTTCTTTGGCCGGCGCCTGCTTTTCTGTTGCGTTCCGAATCAATCCTGCTAACGTAGCGCGTACGTTTTAGCGGGTGAGCTTCATTGCGTGGAGGATGATTCATATGAAAATGAGACTGTTGAACGGACTCTTGGCGGCGGCCGTTGTTTTTCTGGGGGTCACAACTGCTTCGGCGGCGCCTGAACGTGACTTGTTCCAGGAGGCCCCTTGGAGCTTGAGCCTTGGCGGCGGGCGGGTGACGTACGAGGGGGATCAGTGGGTCAAGGATGGCGGGTTTATTTATGGCATTGTCGGCTACGATTTCTCTCCGCGCTGGACCTTTGAGCTGGGGATCGATTTCATGCCCAATCTCAAGAACAACACCTTTGACGATGGGCGAGACCAACTGGATGACTCCATCTGGGCCCTGCGTTTTTCCGGCGATGTGCTGTTCCACTTGCGCAACACCAAGAACATGCGCTTTGATCCATTTTTGTCCGGCGGTCTTGTCTTGACCCACTATCAGGAGGACGTTGGCCATGGGAAGGATGAGTTTGGCGTCTTTGCGGGTGGCGGCCTCTTTTATCACTTTAATGACGCTTGGGCGATCCGTGGCGATGCCCGGATCGGCGCCGCCGGTAAAAATACGGACATCAACACCATTTTCAGTGCTGGCGTCAACTACCGGTTTGGGACAGGCATTCCCGCCGATTTTCGTGTTAGCGGCGGCGAAATGGACAGTGACGGCGATGGATTGCTGGATTCCGAAGAGGTCCTGATCGGAACCGATCCCTATGATCCGGATACCGACAAAGACGGCTTGACGGATGGGGAAGAGGTCAAGATCTACAAAACCGATCCCCTGAACCCCGATTCTGATTGGGATGGATTGAAGGATGGAGCGGAAGTCCTTATCTATAAAACAGATCCGATGAAGGCTGATACGGATGCTGGCGGGGTCAAGGATGGCCATGAGGTTATTGAAGACGGCACAGACCCGTTGAATGGCGCCGATGATCTCCAGCTCTTTACGCTCAACATTGAGTTTGATTACGACAAGGCCATTTTGAAGCCGCAGTATTTCGAGGACTTGGATGTCATCGTCAAGGTATTGCAACGTGATCCTGGTGCAACGGCCCGGGTGGAAGGCCATGCCGACAAGCGCAAGACCTCCAAGGCTGACTATAACCAGCGTTTGTCCGAGCGCCGAGCAAGGGCTGTCGTGGATTACCTGGTGGAAGTGGGGGGCATTGAACGCACGCGCCTGACCTACAAGGGATATGGCTTTGAGCGGCCCGTAGCGCCCAATGATACCGAGGAAAACATGGCGCGCAACCGCCGGACCGAGGTGTATATCCGCCCCAGTGGCGATGTGCCCAAGGAGATTTCCACCACGGAGCCCATGCAGGCGCCGTAGGCCTCCGCTGGACGTGCGCATTTTTGGGGGTTGCGGCCATGCCGATCCGTGAATACATCTGCAAAGAAGGCTTTGCGGGGTGCTTCCGGTGTTCAAAACCCTTTGAATTGCTGGAGCAAGCCGGTGCGCCGGTCTTGGAGCGTTGTCCGTTGTGCAAGACACTGGTCACCCGCCTGTATTCCGCCCCGCGAGTGATCAATGGAACGCATTTGGATGACCGGGCCAAAAAGGCCGGCTTTCACAAGCTCAAGCGGCTCAGCCACGGCGAGTATGAAAAACAGTATTGACGCCTCTGGCCATGAGTTACCCGGCGAGGAAGTCCGCTTTTCCTGCAAGCGGTGCGGTGCCTGTTGTCGGTGGCCGGGGCATGTTCTCCTTTCAGAAGGCGATATCGCCGGGCTTTCCGCCTTCCTTGGCATGGAAGAGCAGACCTTTATTGACCAGTTTGCCGATCTGGCCTCCAACCGCCGGGAGTTGACCTTGAAGGAGGCGGCCGATGGGGCTTGCATCCTCCTGAAGGACAGCCTCTGCCAAGCCTACCCAGAACGCCCGGCTCAGTGCCGGAATTTTCCCCACCAATGGACGGTGGAGGGGTGCCCCGGCTTGGTGTCCTGAACGGTTCTCCTCCCTTTCTTTTTTGGCGCGATCCCCTTGGCGAACGGGTTGGACCAAAAAAACATCTTGTCCCGCCTTTTTTGTTTGCCATCAGGCTGAAAAAACCCTTAACTCACCAAGTATTTTTCTGTACTTCATGTGCGCGAACCGCACGAAGCCCGGCTTTGTGCGGGATGCTGTCTTTAGTTTGGAAGGCAGGCCACCAGGTGGTAAAAAGGGAGTCATAAGGTGATGATGAGAGTGCTTCGCTTGCGGTGTTCGAAAAATCCTGTCCGGCAATTTCCTCTTTTGGCCTTTTTTTTGCTGGCGCTCTCTCTTCCGCTTGCCCGCGCGGAGACCTCCGAAAAGCCCGATAAACTGGCTGGCCTGCAACAAGAACTGGTCCGCGTTCAGAAGGAATTAGCCGAGGCGCAAGCCCGCCTGTCCGAGGACTCCAAGGCGTTGTGGAACACCCAGCATAAGCTTGAATACAACGACCCTGAGAGCGCCAAGCTTCGCGAGGAAATCAAGGCGCTTGAAAAGCAGATGCATGAAAAGCGGCGGGAGTTGTCCGCCCGCATGAGCCAGGTGCCTGAGATGAAGGACATCCGCAAGGCCCGCACGGAATTGTTCAAGAAAATTGAAACCCTTCGGGATGACGAGCGTCTCTTGCAGAATGAAATCAAGGCCCTGCAATTGCAGGCGCCCGCGGAGACCCCGTGATTTGCAAACAGGTTGGAACGATCAAAACAAAAGGCTGAAAACAGGACGAGGTGTGATGTGACGATCAAAGCCGTTAATCGCAAGACTCTTTTGAGTGGTGGTGTCGTGGTTTTATGTGCCGCTCTTTGTTATGCGGCGCTATCCTCCGGCGCCACAAGACAAAGCGTCTCCGGGCCGAATTTTACACTGGATGTCGCGGGCGCAAAATACTCATTGTCTGCGCAAGGCGCCAATCTGCGCGAGGTTATGATGCAGATTTCCAAGTTCAGCGGCGCGAATATCCAGGTGGATCCCAAGCTGGCGGAGACCCTCACGGCGGACATACAGGATGTGACGTTGGAGGGCTTGCTGGCGGCGCTTTCCAAGAGCCATGCCCTGACCTATCAGCAGGATGAAGACGGCGTGCATCTGACGGGCGCGTCGCTTACGTCCCAGCAGGAGGAAACGGATTCCGCCTCGACGGCGCCATCCGCAAAGAAGCCCTCCCTTCGCACGGAAAAAGAGGACAAGGCTCTTGCGGAGCGCGGGGTGTTGACCAATTCGCGGCGCTCATTCACCGGATTCAACATGCAAAATGCCTCCGCGATCCTGTTGCGGAATGCGTACATCGACACGGATCCTGAATTCAACCAAGGGGCCCGCATCGAAGTGCCTGATCCCTTCAAGGCCTCGGAAGACACCCGGATGTATATTGTCCAGTTTGATCACGCCATTACAGAAGCGGACAAGGCCCTGTTGACGGACCATGGCGCAGAGCTTTCGCACTACGTCCCCAATTATGCCTTTGCGGTGAGCCTGCCTCCTGGAAAAGTGGGCGAAATTCGCGGGCTTTCCGGCGTGCGGCATGTGGAGCCCTACCATCCTTACTTCAAGATGAGCGGCGCCTTGCTGGGCTATTTGACCGGTAAGAATCGGGACGCCCATCAGGCCTTGGTGGAGCAGGGCGAGTTTAACATCATGTCTTTCCGCGGGGTGGAAGGGCGGCAGGCCCTTGAAAAGCTGGGCGTGGAAGTGGCCGGCGAGCAGGTCACGGATGGACGCCACATCTATACGGTCAGGGCGGATCCCTCCAAGCTGGAGG
>CAZFSE010000176.1:5047-7628 GCA_964521805.1 uncultured Verrucomicrobiota bacterium | reverse complement strand
CAGGCGAGAAAGCACGGAGTCGAGATTTCTCGGACAGGACATCCTGGCGAAAGAAAAAGATATTTCACAGAAGGCAACGAAGGTAGCAAAGAAGAAAGCAGAGGGGAATCTGTAGGGAACCTTCAGCGATTCCCCATTCCCATGATTCTGCCACAAATGATTCTGCAAACCATGCGGTGCGAGTGGCGGCCTTTGCAGGGAGGCCGGGGGATTTCGGAAAGTCCGGCGTTTATTATCCGGGCCGCGGATTGAGCACTTCGTGTCCTCGGTGGCGGACGATGCGGCCCTGGACGAGATAGATCACTTCCTTGGCGATGCTGGTGGCATGGTCCGCCAGGCGCTCCAGGTTCTTTGATGCGGCAAGCAGTCCAAAAAGCTCCCGAGCCCGCTCCGGTTCCCGCAAGATCGCCTCCTGTATGCAGGCAAAAATATGCTCGTGCTTTTTGTCTATCTCCTCATCCCCCCTCCAAACCGCGCGCGCCCGCTGGGCATCCTGCTCCACCATGGCCAAAATACTTTCGCGCACCTGGTGCTCGGCGGACAAGCCCATCGCCAGAAAATCGGCTTCAAAATCAAAGCGGCGGCCAGCGCCGGCCGGAAGGGTTTTCTCGGCAATATGGGAAGCGAGGTCGCTGATGCGCTCCAGGTCATGCGTCACTTTGAGGATCGTCACCACCGCCCGCAAATCCTTGGCCACGGGCTGTTGCAGGGCCAGGATGCGCAGGCAGTTCTCCTCCATGCGTGTTTCCAGAAGGTCCACCTCATGGTCATTTTGCACAACGGACTCGGCCAGCTTGGCATCATGCTCCGCCATGGCTTTGACCGCCTTCTCGACCTGCTTTTCCACCAGCGCCGCCATGGAACGCAGGTTCAGGGTCAGTTGCTCCAGCTCATTTTGTAGATGCGTGCTCATGCGGCCTCCGGCCCTGTTGCAAGGGTCATCCAAACCGTCCCGTCACATAGTCCAGCGTTTCCGCCAGATGCGGATTCTGGAAGATGGTCTCCGTCGGGCCATACTCAATCAGCCGGCCCAGGTACATGAAGGCGGTGTATTGGCTGGCGCGCGCGGCCTGTTGCATGTTGTGGGTGACCATCAGGATGGTGTAATTGCCCTGGAGCATGTCAATCAGGTCCTCGATCTTGTTGGTGGCGATGGGGTCCAGCGCCGAGCAGGGCTCGTCCATCAGAAGCACTTCGGGCTCGGCGGCGATGGCGCGCGCAATGCACAGGCGCTGTTGCTGGCCGCCGGAGAGCCCCAGCCCGCTCTCGTGCAGGCGATCCTTGACCTCGTCCCAGAGCGCAGCACCCTGGAGGCTTCGTTCACAAATCTCATCGAGCACGGACTTGTTGCGCTCGCCATCAATCCGGAGCGGATAGACCACATTCTCATAGATGCTCATGGGGAATGGATTGGACTTCTGGAAGACCATGCCCATGCGTTTGCGCAATTCGATGACGTCCACCTGCGTCTGGTAAATCGAGTCGCCATTGAGCACCATGTCGCCCTCGATGCGCACGGAATCCACCAAATCGTTGAGCCGGTTGACGGAGCGAAGCAGGGTGGACTTGCCGCATCCGGACGGCCCGATCAGCGCCGTAACCTTGCCGCGCGGGATCCGCATGGACACATCAAACAGCGCCTGTTTCTGGCCGTACCAGAGGTTGAAGTTCTGGATGCTGAGCACGGCTTCCTCGGAGAGCACTTCCGCATGAATCTCGCTGGGGACGGACTGCCCGGCGGCGACGGCGGCCAAGCGGTCGGCGGCGGCGCCTGTCTGCTGTTTGCGTTGTTGTTGAATCAGGGGTTCTACGGTGGTCATGGCTAAAAGGCTCCTGTAATGAATTTCTTTCTCAGCCGCGTTCTAAGGAGGATGGCGGCCAGGTTGAGCAGGACGACAATGGCAATCAAGAGCAGGGTCGTGGTGAACACCATGGGTTTGGCCGCCTCGCTGTTCTGGCTCTGAAAGCCCAGGTCATAAATATGAAAACCCAGGTGCATGAAACTGCGCTCGGGATGGATGAACGGGAACAGCCCGTCAATCGGCAGTTCAGGCGCGAGCTTGACGGCGCCCACCAGCATCAGCGGCGCGACCTCGCCGGCGCCACGCGCCATCGCCAAAATCATTCCAGTCATGATGCCGGGCAGGGCGCGCGGCAACACAATGCGCCGGATCGTCTGCCACTTGCTGGCGCCACAGGCATAGGAGCCTTCTCGCATGGAACTGGAGACGGCGGCCAGCGCCTCCTCGGTCGCCACAATCACCACCGGGAGCGTCATGAGGGCCAGGGTGAACGAGGCCCAGAGCAGGCCGCCCTTCCCATACGTGGGATTCGGAAGCTTGGCGGAAAACAGCCACTGATCCAGCGAGGCACCAATGATGTAGCAGAAGAAGCCCAGCCCGAATACGCCAAAGACAATGCTGGGGACACCGGCCAGATTGTTGATCGAAATGCGAATGATGCTGACCAGGGTGCCGCCCTTCGCATACTCGCGCAGGTACAGCGCCGCCAGCACGCCAAACGGCACCACCGCCAGCGACATCACCAGGGTCATCAACACGGTTCCAAATATCGCGGGATA
>CAZFSE010000176.1:0-4947 GCA_964521805.1 uncultured Verrucomicrobiota bacterium | reverse complement strand
GCCCGCTGGGCCTCCAGATAGCGGGGCGTCCCCTCGCCGTCCGTGAGCAGAGCCGTCTTCAAGGCAAGGCGGGCCTGCTCCAAGGCGTAGTTGATGCGGCCAATGTCATCCGTCTCCAGGCGGCGGCGGACCTCCCAGCGACGGCGCGCCTCGGCATGGTATTGCCTGAACAGGCGCCAAACTTCAGCAGGCTCCTGGGCCACGGCTTTGCCCTCCAGAAGAAAGGCCTTGGGAAAGCCATAGAAGAGGCCCCACTCGTTCCGCTCCACCACCACGACCCATTCGGGCCGGTCTTCACGCGCGATATCGCCATCGGAGACCCATTCAAAGTGGGTGTTGCTCAACTCGAAATTGCCGGTGCGCAACATGCGGCGGCGCACCCCCTCATGCAATTCGGAGCGGGCCACCTCCCCCATCAGCGTTTTTCCGGAGGCCAGCTCCACGCGCGGCACGGGACCTGGCCAGAAGGTCCGCAAACCCTGCCACAGGATCAGCGCCAGCAGGCCAAGAATCATGAAGATGCAGAGGATCAGCGAGCCGCCCGTCAGCCATAGCATCGGCTCGCCCTGCGCCATCAGCGCGTGCCTGCCCCTCCGCCTCCGGGGGGGCGCTTGGGTTTTCTCATCTTTGTTCTGCTCGTTCATGGGTTCCTACAATTCAAACGCCCGTTTGCGGAAGCGCAAGCGCACCAGCTCCGCCGCCGTATTGATGACAAACGTGATGACAAACAGCGTCAGCGCCGCCAGAAAGAGAACGCGGTAATGAGTGCTGTCGCGCACGGCCTCCGGCATCTCGACAGCGATGTTGGCGGAAAGCGTGCGGAAACCGTTGAACAAATTCCAGTCCATGATCGGGGTGTTGCCGGCGGCCATCAGCACAATCATCGTCTCCCCCACCGCGCGCCCGAGGCCAATCATCACCGCCGAAAATAGCCCGCTCATCGCGGTGGGGATGACAATGCGTACAGCGGTCTGCCAGGGCGTGGCGCCGGCGCCGAGCGAGGCGGAACGCAAATGCGAAGGCACGGTGGAAAGGGCATCTTCCGCGATGGTGTAGATGATCGGGATGACGGCGAACCCCATGACAAAGCCGACGATGAGCGCGTTGCGCTGAACGTAGGTGCCCAGGTAAAGCCCCCGGGCGTCCAGCCCCATCAGCGAAAGACCCGCCGAAAGGCCCAGCGCCAGCCCCAGCGCAACGAGGACCCCCGCGAGGTATCGGAACAAATCCACCAGCGCCAGATGAAAGTGCGACCATTCCATGCTCTTGCCGCGAAGCCAGGGATTGAGGTGGCGCACGAACAACACGGCCACCAGCAAGGAGCACAAGGGAAAAGCCAGCAGGAGCCAGCCGCCGGTGGCCGTGCCGATCTGGCCATCCAGCCAGCGCTTGATGTCCCCTGCAAACAGCCAGCGCTCCACCGGCGCGCCCAGCGCCATCGCCCACACCAGACCCAGCGGGAAAGCCAGCCCGATGGCCAGCGACCGCCAGCGGGCCAGGCGCAGGCCCAGCTTGTGCGGCAATAACTGCCAGAGCCGAGCCCCCAGCCCAAAGGCCAGCGGAACCGTCAGGCCCACCAAAAGGACCGAGGTGATCCACTGCTCCACAAAGGGAGCAAACACCAGGGCCGCCAGAAAGCCCAGCACCACACTCGGCAAGCTCGCCATGATTTCAATGACCGGCTTCACGCGCATGCGGACCCGGGGGTTCAAAAATTCGCTGGTGTACACCGCGGCCAGCAGGGCAATCGGCACGCCAAAGAGCAGGGAATAGAGCGTCGCCTTCAGCGTGCCAAAGATCAGCGGAATCAGGCCCATCTTGGGCTCAAAATCGTCCGTCCCTCCAGAGGACTGCCAGACATGCTCCGCCTTGGCATATCCTTCGTACCAGACCGGCCAGAACAAGGCCACCAGCGAGGCCTCCGGATACTTGGCATCCAGCCGCCACAGACGCAACCCGGAACGGGTCACCGCCAGTACGGCGTCATCACGCGGCGCCAGGGCAACCAGCCGCACCGGATCGCCGGGAACGGGCTCCGATTGAACCAGCCGGCGTCCGCTGGTCATATGAAAAACCGCCATCGCGCCATCCGCATAACCTGCCGCCACCAGGCGCGAGCGCGCGGACGAGGAAACGCAGGCCACAGAGGACGTCCGCGAAGGCAGGCCATGCGCCTCCATCAGCCGCATACCGTCCAGGGAATCGGTCTGTTCCGGGCGCACGCGGAACCATCCGCCCAAGCCGCCCAGCGAATCGCCAATGACCAGCGTCGAGCGGCCCAGCAGAAAATCCACCGTGGTCAACGCCGCCCCGGCACGGTCCCGCAACAAGGAAAGCGACTCCACCACCGCCGGACGGCTCAACTCGCGGGCATCCACGCGAACCATGTGGCCGCCAGCCCAGATCATCAGCACATTCTCGCCATGCCCGGCCAGTTTTAAAAATGAGGGCGCATCGCCATCGGGCGAAGAGACCGAGGGCAATTCGATGGTATTGACGGAGGCCGTGGTCTTGCCCGTCAGCAAATTCTTGCGCTTGCGGACTTCGCTGAGACGAAAAACCCCGTCGCGGGCATAGGTGCAAAGGACGGACCCCTGACTGGAGGCGATTTTGTCCAGCAACAGGACAGCGTTCGTAGCACCGGAGGGCACGGGATCGTCCAGGCGGACGGACAATTTCAGGCGCCGGTATTGCCCTTCCGGAGTCTTCTCGACCATGGCGCCACTCAAGGCCAACCGCGTTCCCGGCACCGCCGCATGGAATTCCTCAGGAACCTCCGAGGGCGGCATAAAATCCACGGCGAACCCCAGTTCGCCGACCTGCGTCTGGCCATCCTCAAATCCAAAAGCGACGGTGGTTCCCGCCACCGGAAACGACCAGGCCGTCAGCACACGCCCATCGAACAGCCGGTGCTCTTCCAAGACCTCTCCGGTGTCCATGCGGTAGGTCCGTACCGTGCCATCCCGAAAAAACAGCAGGCCCAGGACGCTGTAGTCATCGAGGGCGGCATAGAGGGGCTCAGAGGCGCTCCAATCACGGGCATGAGCCGCCTGCTCGTGCTGGGAGGCACCCTGAAACAGCGGATACACCACCCAAACCAAAAAACCCAGAACCGTAAACACCGCCACAATGGTGCTGATCCCTCCAATGGTGATCAACCCCTTGGCCACCCGGTCCATGAGACGCACCGTCCAGCGCGTCACACGTTCGCGCCTTCGTCCGGTAAATGCTCTTGGAGAGGTTTCCACCATGGCGGTCTGCTCGATAACACCGGGGGGCGTTAAACGCCCCCCGGTGAGTTTGACTGATTTCTAGAAGTCCGGGGTGATGCCCACGCTCTTGAGCGCATCGCGGGCGATGTCCGCCGTGACGGGAAAATAGCCGTCTTTCAAGACGACTTCCTGTCCCTGGCGGCTGTACACGAACTTGATGAACTCGCGTTGCAGGGGCGGCAGTTCCGCGCCCGGCTTGGCGTTGACATAGAGCCAGAGGAAGCGGGCCAGCGGATAGGCGCCGGAATACGCATTGTCGGGCGTCGCGGGCACAGGGGCTTCGCCATCCTTCTCCGCCAGCGCCAGCGCCTTCACATCCGCCGTCTTGTAGCCGATGCCGCTGTACCCGATGCCGCCCTTGTCGCTGGCAATGCCCTGCACCACCGACGAACTGCCCGGCTGTTCCTTGACCTCATCCTTGTAGTCGCCCTTGGCCAGCACGTGCTCCTTGAAGAAGCCGTAGGTGCCGGAGGCGGCATTGCGGCCGTAGAGGCTGATGGGCAGGTTCGCCCAGTCACCTTCCAGGCCGGCCTCACCCCAGGTCCGAATGTCCGTGGCAAACCCGCGCTTGCGAGACTTCGAGAAAATCGCGTCCGCCTGTGAAAGCGACATGCCCTCGATGGGGTTGTCCTTGCCGACGTAGATAGCCAGCATGTCAAGGCTGGTCGGAAGGCCCACGGGCTTGTAGCCGAAGCGCTTCTCGAACTCGTCAATTTCCTTTTCCTTCATGTCACGGCTCATCGGCCCAAAGGTCGCGGAGCCTTCGATCAGCGCCGGCGGCGCGGTGGAAGAGCCTTTGCCTTCAACCTCCACCTGCACGTTGGGGTAGTGGTTGCGGAACCCCTCCGCCCACAGGGTCATCAGGTTGTTCATCGTGTCCGAGCCCACGCTCTTGATACTGCCCGAAACGCCCTGGCCCGGCTTGTAGTCGGGAAGCGCCTCATCCACCTTCACCTGCGCGAAACTCACACCCGCCAGCGCCATCAGCGCCGCCATTCCTGCGATCATTGTCTTTCTCATGCACACTCTCCTGTTGTTGTTTTGCTTCCTCACCTATTTGAAGAAACGCCCCCATCCTGCTCCCCGCCTGTTAGCGTCAAATGTTCTTCCCGTTAGAACTTCGCTCGATCTTCACGCCTCAACCCGCTCGGCCAGCCATGCCATCACCCGCCAGTCCACCTGGTCGCGCAAGCTCCGAAACTGATGAATGAGATCCCCTTTTCCCTTCTTGCCCGGAGCGGGATCAGCAAGCCCCCAGCGAACACGCGGGACTGCGCTCCAAACCTCCGGGATCTGATGATCCTCGACATCATCGCCCACGACCACCACCTGCTGAATGCGCGCGGAGGGCGCCACTTCCTTCACATGCTTGGCTCGGTGCCCATTCAGCTCAATGCCCACCTCCGCCATCACCGCACACGTCAGCGGATGCACCTGCGTGGGCGAGACCCCCGCACTGCAGGCCGACAACCTCCGCCCGGCATACTTCTGCGCAAAGGCCTCCGCCATCTGACTGCTGGACGCATTGCGCCCGCATAAAAACAAAATGCATGGCTTTTTCATGGCGTCTCCGTGTGTTCGTTTCTTCCAAGGGTTGGAAAAATCGCTGAAAAAAGTTCCAACCCTTGGAAACTTTTTGGGATGCATGGAGAAGAAGCTACTGCGTGGTGATTAA
>CAZFSE010000175.1:0-7690 GCA_964521805.1 uncultured Verrucomicrobiota bacterium | reverse complement strand
TCACAGCCCCAGCCACACGGCCCACCCCGCCTCCTTCAACCCCCGCGGAACCCGCCAAAACCATCGCCGGCGTCACCATCCGCCAGGAAGGGCGTGAGACACAGCTGATCTTTCAGGAAGGCGTATTCTCACGCGCTGACCAGATCTCCCCCGCCGCACAACCCATTCTCAAGCAAGTCGCGGAATGGCTCGCCTCACGCGCCGCCACCCACTCCATCGAAGTCGTGGGATGCACCGATAACGACACCGTCCGCCCCAGCAGTCCCTACAAGAGCAATCACGAATTGGGATTGCTCCGGGCCAAGGCCGTCGAGAAGTATCTTAAAGGCCAGCCCGGCCTGAAAGCGGCGTCCATCCGTGCCTCCAGCCAGGGATCGGAAAGAGCGCCTTTCCCCAATGACACCCGTCAGAACAAACAAAAAAATCGCACCGTCATCCTCCTCCTTGTCCCTCGAACCACTCCATAATGCCTTACGAAAGGTCTCCCATGCCTGACACACCAAAGCCGGAAAACCTGGGCCGAATGATCGAAAACGCCAAAAAGGAATTGGAGCGGATGATTGACCTGCATCCCATGGGCATGTTCCTCGCCACCCCGCAGGGCCACATTCAGCGAGCCAACAAAAAATTGCTCCGGCTTCTCAGCCTCAAGAGTTTTTCGCAGATGCTGGGGAAGCGGTTTGGGGAATTGTTGCCGCCGGAAAACCTCCCAGATCAAATCCAGAAATTGAACCGTTTGTTTGGCCCCACCAAAGGCCAGGGGGACTTGCACGCCTCCCTGCGCGCCAGCCTGATCCTTCCGGATCATCATGCCCGCGAACTGCTCTTCACCGTCGTCTCCTCCGGCCCGGAAGCCGCCTTCTTTGTGGTCGTTGTCCGCGATATCAGCGACGAGCGGGCGGAGGTGGCCGCGCGCGAAAAACAATGCCGGATGGAAGCGGCCGAAGCCGTGGTCGGCGCCCTGATGCACAACATCAACCAGCCGCTGACCGTCATCATGATCCGCGCCCAACTCCTGCTGATGTCACTCAACAAGGCCACACCGGATAAAACGGAACTGAGCAAGGGCCTCGAGGAGATTGTCCAGCTCACCTCCCAGGTGGCCGGAACCCTCCAGCAATCACAAATCTTCAACGACTTTGTGATGGAGCCCTATACCGAGAATGCCGAGATCGTGGACCTCAAGCGCTCCACGACTTAAGGCCGCCGCCTCGCCGGGCGGACATGTCGCGCTCGGCTTCGCGGTCGGCGGTGCGTCGTTTGAGGGTTTCTCGCTTGTCCTCGGCCTGCTTGCCCTTGCAGAGCGCCACCTCGATCTTCACCAGGCCGCGCTTGAGGTAGACACGCAACGGCACCAGCGCCAGCCCCTTGAGGGCGATCTGGCCGGCCAGCTTCGCGATTTCCTGCCGGTGCAGGAGCAGGCGTTTGGGGCGGACAGGATCATGCGCCACATGCTGGGCGCAGGAATAGGGATTGATGTGGAATCCGTACAGATAAATCTGCCCGTTTTCCAGCCGGGCAAAACTCTCGTTCAGGCTCACATCCCGGGCGCGGACGCTTTTGACTTCGCCGCCGCGCAACTCCACACCGGCCTCCCAGCGGTCCAGGATCAGGTAATCCCGCCGGGCCTTCCGGTTGGTCGCCAGCGTGTCGGACGCCGTTTTTTCCTGGGCATCCTTCTTCATGGCGAATACGGACAAAAAAGCGGCTTAGGAAAGCGAAAAAACGCTGTTGTGATCGGGGCCCTTGTTGGGCTCGACATACGTAATTTCAGCGGTCAGCTTGCCTTCTGCAATTTCCTTTAAAGCAATGTCCATGTTGGACATATGCGGATGGTCAGGCTTGGACAGGGGCCGGTCCCCCTGGTTTAACTTGCGGACGCGCCGCGAAACAACATTGATCAACAGCGGGATGTTGGGCATCCGCACTTTGGCTTCATTCAGATACGTCTGGTTCACTCTGCTACCTCCCATCCAAGGAATAATCGAAAGCGGGGCGCACTATATGCGCCCCGCTCTCTAGTGTCAACCGGCAATTACGGGATTAATAGTCCATCCCGCCCATGCCGCCCATGCCACCCATGCCGCCGCCCGGAGGCATGGCCGGAGCCTTTTCCTTTTCAGGAAGGTCCGTGATCATGCATTCGGTGGTCAGCAACAGAGAGGCGATGCTCGCCGCATTCTGCAAGGCACTGCGGGTGACCTTGGTCGGATCAATGATGCCGGCCTTGACCATGTCCACATATTCGCCCTTGGCCACATCGTAGCCGTAGGAGCCTTTGCCCTTGCGAACTTCCTGAACCACAATCGAGCCATCCAGGCCCGCGTTGTTCACGAGCTGGCGCAGGGGGGCTTCGCAGGAACGGCGCACAATATCCACACCAATCGCCGCTTCCCCTTCGAGCTTGATGGCCTCCAGCGAGGGCAAAGCGCGCAACAGCGCCACGCCACCACCGGCCACAATGCCCTCTTCCACCGCCGCGCGGGTCGCGTGCAGGGCGTCTTCGACGCGGGCTTTCTTTTCCTTCATCTCGCTCTCGGTCGCCGCGCCGACATTGATGACGGCCACGCCGCCCGCCAGCTTCGCCAGGCGTTCCTGGAGCTTCTCGCGGTCGTAGTCGGAGGTCGTCTCATCAATCTGGCGGCGAATCTGGCTGATCCGGCCCTGGATGTCCGAAGACTTGCCTTCGCCTTCCACGATCGTGGTGTTGTCCTTGTCAATCGTCACGCGCTTGCAACGGCCCAGATCGCCCAGCTGGATGCTCTCGAGCTTGATGCCGAGATCGTCCGCGATGAACTTTCCGCCCGTCAGGACCGCGATGTCTTCCATCATGGCCTTGCGACGGTCGCCGAAGCCAGGGGACTTGACCGCGCAGATCTGCAGGGTGCCGCGGAGCTTGTTGACCACCAGGGTGGCCAGCGCTTCGCCTTCGACATCCTCCGCGATGATCAACAGGGGGCGGCTGGACTTGGCGATGTTCTGCAACAGGGGCAGGAGATCCTGCAGGCTGGAGATCTTCTTCTCGAAGAGCAGGATGTAGGGATTTTCCAAAATCACTTCCATCGCTTCGGCATTCGTCACGAAGTACGGGGAGAGATACCCCTTGTCGAACTGCATGCCTTCCACGACATCCAGCGAGGTCTCGATGCTCTTGGCCTCTTCGACCGTGATCGTGCCATCCTTGCCCACCTTGTCCATCGCGTCGGCGATGATGTCGCCGATCGTGGTGTCGCCGTTGGCGGAAATCGTCGCGACCTGCGAGATTTCGGCGCGGTCCTTGATCTTCTTGCTCATCTTCGCCAGGCTCTCGACAATGGCTTCGGTCGCCTTGTCAATGCCGCGCTTGAGCTCCATGGGGCTGGCGCCGGCGGTGACGTTCTTCAGGCCTTCGCGATAAATCGCCTCGGCCAGGAGGGTCGCCGTCGTGGTGCCGTCGCCCGCGATGTCGCTGGTCTTGCTGGCGACTTCACGGACCATCTGGGCGCCCATGTTCTCGAACGGGTTCTCCAATTCGATTTCCTTGGCCACCGTCACGCCGTCCTTGGTGACCGTGGGGGAGCCGAACTTCTTGTCAATAATCACATTGCGGCCACGGGGCCCGAGCGTCGTCTTCACGGCGCGGCTCAGCTTTTCCACACCCTTGAGGATGAGCTGGCGCGCTTCGGATTCATACATTAACTGCTTCGCTGACATGGTTATATTCTCCTTCTATCGTTATGTTCGAGTTCGTCTGCGCTTAGTCTTCGATGATGCCGAGGATGTCTTCCTCACGCATGATCTGATATTCCTTGCCGTCCATTTTGACTTCGGTTCCGCCATACTTCGGCATCAGAACCTTGTCGCCCTTTTTGACGTTGAACTCGATCTTCTTGCCCTGTTCATCCAGTTTGCCCGTGCCCACCGCGATGACTTTGCCCTGCTGGGGCTTTTCTTTGGCGGTATCCGGGATGATGATCCCACCCTTTTTGGTCTCTTCTTCTTTGACAGGCTCCACAAGAACTCTGTCTCCCAATGGCTGAATCTTCATTCGATCTCTCTCCTCCTGTTTGGTTTGCTGTTTCACACAAAACCGCGCGCCCGCAGGCCATGTCTTTTTCACGGATTGCTGGGCGCGCTGTTCCTATTTGTTCTTCTTTTTGTCGTCCACCATCTCAAAATCGGCGTCAATCACGTCATTTTCGGGGGCGGGAGCGCCCGCCTGGGGGCCACCCTGTGGTCCCTGGCCTTCCGGCTGGCCGCCACCCGGAGCCGCCTCGGGGCCGCCCGCCTGCGGGCCGGGCCGGGCCGCCTTGGCCTTGGCATACATCTCGGTCGAGAGCACCTGCATCGCCGTATTGACGGCTTCCAGCGCCGACTTCATGTCGTCGGTGTTGGCGGCCTTGATGGCCTCCTTGAGCCGCTCCAACGCCTTCTCCACATCGGCCTTCTTGGAGGCGTCCACCTTGTCCGCGTTTTCCTTCAGGAACTTCTCGGTCTCGTACACGGTGGCATCCGCCCGATTGCGCGTCTCCGCGCCTTCGCGCCGCTTCTGGTCATCCTCGGCATGCGACTCCGCATCCTTGGTCATCTGCTGAATCTCTTCCTTGCTCAAGCCGCTGGAGGCCGTGATCGTGATCTTCTGTTCCTTGCCTGTGCCCAGGTCCTTCGCGCTGACGTGCAGGATCCCGTTGGCGTCAATATCAAAGGTGACTTCGATCTGCGGCACGCCGCGGGGCGCCGGAGGAATGCCATCGAGATGGAAACGCCCGATGGTCTTGTTGTCGCCGGCCATCTTGCGCTCGCCCTGCAACACATGTATTTCCACGGTGGACTGGCTGTCCGCCGCCGTGCTGAAGATTTCACTCTTGCGGGTGGGGATGGTCGTATTGCGCTCGATCAGCGGGGTCGAAATGCCGCCGAGGGTCTCGATGCCCAGCGTCAGCGGGGTGACATCGAGCAACAGCACATCCTTGACCTCGCCCTTGAGCACGCCACCCTGAATGGCCGCGCCGACCGCGACCACTTCATCCGGGTTCACGCCCTTGTGGGGCTCCTTGCCGAACACTTTTTGCACGATTTCCTGCACCTTGGGCATGCGGGTCATGCCGCCGACCAGGATCACCTCATCCATGCTGGCCGCGCTCAAGCCGCCATCCTTCAGGCAGGCTTCCACGGGGCGGGTCGAACGCACGATCAAGGCATCCACCAATTGCTCCAGTTTCGAGCGGGTCAGGGTCACGTTCAAATGCTTGGGTCCGCTGGCGTCTGCTGTGACGAACGGCAGGTTGATATCCGTCTGCTGGGAGCTGGAAAGCTCGCACTTGGCCTTTTCCGCGGCTTCCTTCAGGCGCTGGAGGGCCATCGGATCCTTGGAAAGATCAATGCCGTTCTCCTTCTTGAACTCAGCCACCAGCCAGTCAATGATGCTCTGGTCGAAGTCATCGCCACCGAGATGGGTATCGCCATTGGTGGCCTTCACTTCAAAAACGCCTTCGCCAATCTCAAGCACGGAGATGTCAAAGGTGCCGCCGCCGAGGTCATAGACCGCGATCTTCTCATCCTTCTTCTTGTCGAGCCCGTAGGCCAGCGAGGAGGCCGTCGGCTCATTGATGATGCGCAAGACTTCGAGCCCGGCGATCTTGCCGGCGTCCTTGGTGGCCTGGCGCTGGCTGTCATTGAAATACGCCGGCACCGTGATGATGGCCTGGGTGATCTTCTCGCCCAGGTACGCTTCCGCGTCCGCCTTCATCTTCTGAAGAATCATCGAGGAAATTTCCGGGGGCGAATAGGTCTTTCCGCCGACCCTCACCGTCGCGTCGCCATTCGAGGCCTTGACGACCTCGTAAGGGACCAGCGAGATTTCATGCGCCACTTCGTCATACTTGCGGCCCATGAAGCGCTTGATGGAATACACCGTGTTCTTGGGGTTGGTCACCGCCTGGCGTTTGGCCGCCTGGCCCACCAAACGCTCGCCGCTCTTGGTAAACGCCACCACGGAGGGGGTCGTCCGTCCGCCTTCCGCATTGGGAATCACCACCGGCTGGCCGCCTTCCATCACCGCCATGCAGGAATTGGTTGTCCCTAAATCAATGCCTAATACCTTTGACATAATTCATCCTCAACTTTCCGCGTTATAAGACGCCATTTAAAATGCAAATGAATCGCAGATCACCTATCAGCACCTATCGTGCCAACATCAAGAAACTCTCGGCTTAAAAAATTCACAACCTTTAGCAAGACAAATAATTACAACTATTTATTGCCGCTTTTTACCGATGGGAAGAAAAAGAAAAAATGCGCCATATTGGCACAACCAGGAGGGATACCCGCACGAAATGGCACACTTCTCTGGCAGAATCCGTCCCGCGCGCTCTCCTCACAACGGGAGCAATCCGTCACGCACCGTCTTGCCAGGCTTGAGGCCGAACTTCTCGTAGGCGCGCTCGGTGGCGACGCGTCCCTGCGGGGTGCGCTTGAGGTACCCCTGCTGGATCAGGTACGGCTCATACACCTCCTCGATGGTGCCGGATTCCTCGCCCACGGAAACGGAGAGGGAATTGATGCCCACCGGCCCGCCGGCAAATTTATGCAGGAGCGTCTCGAGGATGCGCTTGTCCATCTCGTCGAGCCCGTGCTCGTCAATATCCAGCATGGAGAGCGCCTTGTCGGCCACCTCGCGGGTGATCCGGTTATTGGCCCGCACCTGGGCATAATCGCGCACCCATCTCAGCAGATTGTTTGCGATGCGCGGCGTCCCGCGCGCGCGGGCCGCGATTTCCTTCGACCCAGCCTCCTCCACATCCACATTCAGGATGCGCGCGGAGCGCTCGATGATCTGCTGGAGGTCGGAGGCCTCGTAATAGTCCAGCCGGTTGTTCAGCCCAAAGCGCGAGCGCAACGGCGCCGTCAAGAGCCCGCTCCGCGTGGTGGCGCCAATCAACGTGAACTTGGGGATGTTCAGCCGGACCGACCGCGCATGGGGCCCCTGGTCAATGACGATATCAATGACAAAGTCCTCCATCGCGGAATACAGGTATTCCTCCACCGCCTTTTGCAGGCGGTGAATTTCGTCAATGAAGAGCACGTCGCCACGCTCGAGATTGGTCAGCAGGCCCGCGAGATCGCCCGGCTTGTCAATCACCGGCCCGGAGGTCACCTTGATGTTCACCCCCATGGCCTCGGCCAGGATGTAGGCCAGCGTGGTCTTGCCCAGGCCCGGCGGACCTGAAAGCAGGATGTGGTCCATCACGTCCTGGCGGCCCCTGGCCGCCTCGACAAACAGCTCCAGCCGCTCCTTCACCTTCCCCTGCCCAATAAAATCATTGAACCGGTTCGGACGCAGGCTGATGTCGAACTCGGTTTCTTTCTTATTGAGGGTGTCGGTGACGAAGCGTTCGCTCATAGTTGTTTTTTTCCAAGGGTTGGAACTTTTTTTGACGTTTTTTCCAAGGGTTGGAACTTTTTTCGAAAAATCTTCCAACCCTTGGAAAATTTCGCGTGGATTTTTCCAAACCTTGGAAAAATAATCGAGCCTTTTCGGATGCGCTCAGGACAGCCGTTCCAGGACCCATTGATATTCCCGGCAAAGGCTGTCCACCAGATCCCCGCGCCGCAATGGGTCCGGAAGCACGTCAAAGGTGTAGGTTTCAATTTCCACCTGCTCGGTGCCGCCATCCTGGAGCAGGCGGAAAAACTCCGCCCCCAGCAGGTC
>CAZFSE010000174.1:0-7727 GCA_964521805.1 uncultured Verrucomicrobiota bacterium | reverse complement strand
AGGAGGACTAAGAATGATTGAAGATGTCGCAATTCTAGACGTATGCAATAAGATCAGGCAGGTCTCGTACGATCTTCATGTATATCTCAGGCATGGACATCTTGAAAAAGTTTACGAAAATGGCCTCGCAAATCGCTTGCGAAAACTCGGATTACAGGTAGAGCAACAGCATCCTCTTAAGGTTTTTGACGAAGACGGCACAGAGTTGGGTTTGTACTACGCCGATCTTTTGGTAGACAATGCAGTAATCGTGGAACTTAAAGCCTGTAAGGGATTGGCCAGTGACCATATCGCACAGGTTCTTGGATATTTACGGGCATCAAGAATGCGGCATGGCATGCTCATCAATTTCGGTGCACCTAAAATTGAAATCAAGAAACTCATTCTGTAAGGTGTTTGCGGCATCCATCCCCTATGTGATCTCTGTGCGTTATGTGGCTAATTTTCTTCAGGGAAGGAACACTGGCCACAGAAGGCGCACAAGACACATAAGTTGAAATCAAGAAAAAGGGTGTTCGCGAACATCCATCCCCTTATGTGGATTTCTTTTCCACCCACTTGCCATCGGCCATTTCCCAGGCGGAAAAACCGGAGAGGTCGAAGACCTCTTTGACCACGCCATCGAGATTGTACAACAGGAGCTTGCCGCCCTTGTCCGCCAGTTGCTTGCTGACCAGCAGGATGCTTCGCAAGCCGGCACTGCTGATTTGCTCGAGGCCGCCCATGTCCGCGATGATGCGGAGGGTCCCCTGCCCAATCAGTTGCCGGCATTGTTGTTCAAAGAGAGCACTGCCTGCGGCCTCCATGCGACCCTTCAACGTCACCACCATGGCATCGCCTTGTTTGGACAATTGAATATCCATCGTACGTTCTCCTTGCCGGCATCCTGAGCGCCTAGGGTCCAGTAAACCAGATCAACGGCGCTTATTCAAGCGTGGCGCGCTTGAACGAATGACCGGGGCCTTTCCCGATTTGCCGCCCCAGGGCTTCAATGCGGCGCAGAACGCAGGCACTGCACTGCTCGGTGGTTTCATCCACGCAGGGCTTGCCGGGATAGAGCAGGTAATCCTTGCGATAACGCCCCGGCGTGCTGTTGGGCATGAACACATTCGCGCCCCGTTGAAGCGCCAGGTTCCGTCCGGTCCCGGGAAAGGCGGTATCAAACGCGGTGGTGGCGGGGATGTGCGCCTTGGGATTGGCCAGGCGCAACAAGGCCAGCGCCTTGAAGAACATCTCCGGTTCGTCCGCATAGGCGTTTGCCTGTCCGGCCAGCGGGGTCTCCGGATGCGCAATGAACGGCCCGATGCCGATCATGTCCAGATCCAGCTCCCGGCAAAGCAGAATGTTGTCCGCGAGCGTTTCGCGACTCTCGCCGGGAACTCCAATCAAGAACCCACTCCCCGCCTGCACGCCCAGGGTCTTGAGATCGTGGAGCGCCTGCAGGCGCTCCTCAAGCGTGGAATCGGAATGCAGACGCGCATACAGGGCAGGATCGCTGGTCTCGAAACGGAGCAAATACCGATCCATGCCACAGTCCCGCCAAACGCGATACGTCTCCAGCGGACGAACCCCCACCGATACCGTCACCGCCAGCGGGGTTTCCTGTTTAATGCGCCGGATCAGTTCGCCAAATTCTTCATCGCCAAAGGCGGGCGATTCACCCGACTGAAGGACCACCGTGGTCTGGCCGCAGGCGGGCAGTTGACGGGCGGTCTCCAGGATTTCCTCCGCGCTCATCTGGTAGCGATGCACCTTTCGATTGCCCGCCCGGATGCCGCAATAGTCACAATTTTTGGCGCAGAGATTGGAAAATTCGATGATGCCCCGGATGAAAACCTCGTCGCCCATGTTGTCACGACGGACAGTATCCGCCTCCGCATAAAGTTCTTTAAGTGCATCTCCACGAGCAGTTAATCGCTTCAGCAGGCTGGCCTTATTCAGTTGTGACAGGGCAGACATTTTGTGGCTCCACTCCGGGACACGGTAATCCAATCTGAAAAAAAAGTGCAGAAAATTATTTGACACATCCTGGACGCCGATCTATTCTCTACTTTGTTGATAGTTTTTATTGTGTTTAAGAATACAGATTAAACGATGAACAAGCAGGGTACAACAGGAACGTCGAACACATCCATCAAGGGCTGGCACGTCGCCCCCATGGGCATGTGTTGCTGTGCGTATCCGAAGGGAGGGGCTATGCCGTCCTGATCATCCCCCACCAACGACCGTGTTAGGAAAGCATAGCCCGCAACCAAAAAAAGGTTTGTGGGTTTTTTTGTGAAGAAAAATCGGAAGTAATCAAAAAACAGGAGAAAGAAAACATGTCAGCAAGAGGAATCAATACATTGGCCCTGCACGCGGGACAGCAACCGGACCCCACCACGGGCTCCAGAGCGGTCCCGATCTATCAGACCACGTCCTACGTCTTCAAAAGCACGGAACACGCGGCGAATCTGTTTGCGTTGAAGGAATTCGGAAACATCTACACGCGGCTGATGAACCCCACGACGGACGTCTTTGAACAGCGCATCGCCGCGCTGGAAGGCGGAACGGGCGCGCTGGGTGTGGCATCGGGGCAGTCCGCCATCACCTTCGCCCTGCTGGCCATTACGCGGCTGGGCGACGAGATCGTCTCGGGCAACAACCTCTACGGGGGGACGTACCAGTTGTTTCATCACACGCTTCCCAAGCTGGGGCGCACGGTAAAGTTCGTGGATTCGCGCGATCCCGAGGCCTTCAGGAAGGCCATCACGCCAAAGACACGGGCGCTCTATGTGGAAACCATTGGCAACCCCAAGCTGGACATCCCTGACTTTGCGGCGCTGTCGAAGATTGCGCACGAGGCGGGCATCCCGCTGGTAGCGGACAACACGGTGGGCGTCGGGCTGGTCCGCCCCATTGAGCACGGGGTGGATATTGTGGTCAACTCCGCCACGAAATATATCGGAGGGCACGGGACCTCGATTGGCGGCGTGATCGTGGATTCGGGGAACTTCAAATGGAACAACGGCAAGTTCCCGGAGTTTACCGAGCCGGATCCGAGTTATCATGGGCTGGTTTACTGGGATGCGCTGAGCAACGTACCGGGGCTGGGAAATGTGGCCTTCATCCTCAAGGTGCGCGTGACGCTCCTGCGCGATATTGGAGCGGCGTTGAGCCCGTTCAACTCGTTCCAGTTCATCCAAGGGTTGGAAACCCTGCCGCTCCGCCAGCAAAGGCATTCGCAGAATGCGCTGGAGATTGCCAGGTACCTCCAACAGCACCCGCGGGTGAGCTGGGTGGTGTATCCGGGGCTGGAGAGTGACCCCAGCCATCTGCTGGCCAAAAAATACCTCAAGAAAGGTTTTGGTGGGCTGGTGGGATTTGGCATCCAGGGCGGACTGGAGGCGGGCAAGAAGTTCATCAACTCGGTGAAACTCCTCTCGCACCTGGCCAACATCGGCGATGCCAAGAGCCTGGTGATTCATCCGGCGTCCACCACGCACCAGCAATTGACGCCTGAGGAACAAAAGGAAACCGGCGTGACCCCCGATTACGTACGGCTCTCGATTGGACTGGAGGATGTGGAGGACATCAAGGCCGACCTGGATCAGGCCCTGCAGAGCGCGGCCCAATAAAAAAACTAGGAGGGAGGGCGGCGCTTGCGCCGCCCTCCCCCATCTAAAAAAAGGAGAACATCATGCCTGACCTGCAATTCAACGTATCCGCACAATCGGAAAGCCCGGCAAGGGTGTCCGTAAGAGCCCGGCAATTTACCCTGGTCATTGATGAGCCGCCCGCTCTGGGCGGGGACGACCGGGGCGCCAATCCGGTGGAGTATGTTCTGGCCGCCCTGACCGGATGCCTCAACGTGGTGGCGCATCTGACGGCCCGCGAGCTGGGCATTGCCCTTCAGTCGCTCAAGCTCAACGCATCCGGCGTCATCAATCCCGAGCGGTTGCTGAATGTTTCCTTTGCCGAACGCGCGGGCTTCAAATCCATCCAAGTGGACCTGGAAGCGGTCACCGATGCCTCTCCCGCCCTGCTGGAAAAGTGGCGGGCCGCCATCGCAACCCGGTGCCCGGTCTCCGACAATCTGTTGCATGAAACCCCGGTTGAACTGAACCTGAAAACGAGGCCGCCCGCGTAACGGCGGGCCGCCAGAAAGCGAGCGGCATCATGGCACAATATAATTCCATTCTGCGGGCCATCGGCAACACCCCGCTGATCCGGCTGAACCGGATCAGCCGGGGCATCGAATCTCCGATCTATGCCAAGGCCGAAATGCTGAATCCGGGCGGAAGCATCAAGGACCGCATCAGCCTGGCCATGATCGAGGCGGCGGAAAAGCAGGGCCTGCTGAAGCCGGGTGGCACCATCATCGAGGCAACGGCGGGCAACACGGGGGTGGGCCTGGCGCTGGCGGCGGCCGTGAAGGGATACCGCTTGATCGTCGTCTTGCCGGACAAGATGAGCGAGGACAAGATCAGCCTGCTCCGCGCCTATGGGGCCGAGGTGGTCATCACCGCAACGAATGTGCCGCCGGATTCACCGGAAAGCTACAACGGCGTGGCGGACCGGCTGGCCCGGGAAATCTCCGATTCCTTCCGTCCCAATCAGTTTGCCAATCCCAATAACCCGCTGGCGCATTACATGACCACGGGGCCCGAAATCTGGGAAGACACCCACGGACAGGTGGACGTCTTCGTGGCCGGCATGGGCACCGGCGGAACGATCTCTGGAACCGCCCGCTACCTCAAAGAGAAGAACCCGAACATCGTGATTGTGGGGGCGGACCCCGAGGGGTCCATCCTCTCTGGGGACAGCCCGCGCTCCTACAAAGTCGAGGGCATTGGCGAGGACTTCATCCCCAAGACCTTCAACCGGCAGGTCGTGGATGAAATGATCCGGGTCAGCGACAAGGATTCCTTCAATACCGCGCGCCGGCTGGCCCGGGAGGAGGGCCTCCTGGCGGGCGGCTCCTCCGGCACCGCCGTGGCGGCGGCGCTGAAGTTTGCGCAACGCCTCTCCCGCCCCCTGAACATCGTAGTGCTCCTGCCCGACACCGGGCGCAACTACATCAGCAAGGTCTATTCTGATGAGTGGATGCAAAAAAATGGCTTCTGGGAGGGGCGCGAGCACAAGGCGGTATCGGTGGGCGCTGTGCTGAAGGCCAAACAGCACCTGACTGCTCTGATCAGCGTGGCGCCGCACGACAAGCTCAGCCGCGCCATCAGCCTGCTCCAGGCCTATAACATCTCCCAACTGCCCGTGCTCGAAGACGGGCGCATCGTGGGAAGCATCAGCGAATCCTCCGTCATGAAAATCCTGCACGATGGCATAGACATCACCAACCAGGAAATCTCGGCGGTCATGTCCAAGCCCCTGAAGGCCCTGGACGAAAAAGCGGACTTGTCGGAGGCCTACCGGATCCTGCTGACCGGAGAGCCGGGCATCATCGTGACCAGGGAGGGCCGCGGCCTGGGGCTGATCACGCGGGCCGACCTGATCTCCGCCTGGGTGCAAAACCTCAATGACCTCAGCGAAACACCATGGAAAAGCGCGTATGAAATTTGAAACAAGAGCCATTCATGACGGACAAGAATCAGACCCGGCGACGGGGTCCGTCACCGTGCCGGTCTATCAAACCTCCACCTACGAGCAGGACGCCATTGGCCGGCCGCGAGGCTATGAGTATTCCCGCACGGGGAATCCAACCCGGCACGCACTGGAAAAAGCCCTGGCCTCGCTGGAGGGCGGAACGCATGGACTGGCCTTTGCCTCCGGCGTGGCGGCCACCACGGCGGTCCTGCAAACCTTGAAGCCCGGCGATCATGTCGTGGCCGGCAATGACCTCTATGGCGGAACCTACCGGATCTTTGAGCAGGTCTTCCGCCCCTGGGGCCTCGAAACCGATTATGCGGAAACCACGAACCCGGAGGCCTTCCGGGCCGCGCTGAAGCCCTCCACCAAAATGATCTGGATTGAAACCCCCACCAATCCCCTGCTGAAACTGGCGGACATCGCCGCCCTGGCCGCCCTGGCCGAGGAGCGGGGCCTTCTGCTGGCCGTGGACAACACCTTTGCGACACCCTATTTCCAGCGCCCGCTGGAGCTGGGCGCGCACCTCGTTGTCCATAGCACCACCAAGTATCTCGGCGGACACAGTGACGTGATCGGCGGAGCGGTGATCACCCGCTCCGAGGAGCTGAACCGTCAGATCCAGTTTATCCAGAACGCCGCCGGGGCAGTGCCAGGGCCCTGGGACTGCTGGCTCATCCTGCGGGGACTGCGCACCCTGCCCGTCCGAATGCGCGAGCATGAGCGGAATGCCCTGCGGCTGGCGCGAATGCTGGAGCAACATCCAAAGGCCAGCCGGGTGAATTATCCGGGGTTGGCCCGCCATCCACAGCACATGCTGGCCCGCCGCCAAATGAGCGGGTTTGGCGGCATGCTCAGCTTTGAATTAGCGGAGGGCCCATCCGCCGTGGACGCCTTCTTTGCACGTCTTAACCTCTTCCTGCTGGCCGAAAGCCTGGGCGGCGTGGAATCGCTGGCCTGCCACCCGCCACGAATGACCCACGCCTCGCTGACGGCAGAGGAACGGAACAAACGCGGCATTCATGACGGCTTGATCCGTCTCTCCATCGGCCTCGAACATGGAGACGATCTGGAGGCCGATTTACTGCAGGCCTTGGGATAACCCCCCGGCCTATTTCACGCCATGGCTGGTCAGGTGCGCGGTGTACTTTTTGTCCGTGCCCTGAATATGCTTGGTGAGCCAGCCCTTCAGGAACTCGCTGGTTTGCAGGGAAAGGGTCACCGCACCCTCCTTATATTTCTTCTGCAGGTCCAGCGCCTGCTGGGTCAGCTCGTCATGCTCCTTCTTGTGCGCCGGGAAATCGGGGTAACCGGTGGTCTGCATGTAGCGCTCCTCCGTCTGGAAGTGCGTTACGGTGTATTGAAGCAGGCCATCCAACACACGCCCCAAGACGTCCTTGCCCTTCCCAACCTTCATGGCATCGTACAGTTCATTGACCAGCGCGATCAGTTTTTTGTGCTGTGCATCCACGGACGCAATGCCCACGCTCAACGAATCATTCCACTCAATAAAGGCCATGCCCGGCTCCTTTCTTTTCAATTGCCCATCACAGACAGGGCTACGGAACAACTGTAGCACATTTTCTCCCCCCTGCACGCCCGTTTTATATATACAACCGGGCCAAAAAGGGGTTTATTTAGTGCGCTGATGAAACTCCGCGCCAAAGTATTGCTGATCCTGCTGGCCACCTTTGTCCCTCTTCTTTTGTTTTTCTATTTCTCCATCCGCCACATCGTCCTGCGCGATCATGAGGGCATTGAGCGCCAATTGATGGAGCAAAACGTCCGCCGCGTCATCAGCACCCTGCAGGATGATGCGCGCACTCTGTCCAACATCAACAAGGACTGGGCCTGCTGGGATGACACCTATGATTTTATGGAAACGCGGGCAGAGGGGTATCTCGAAAGCAACCTGATGGATGAAACCTTCACCGGCCTGCAAATCAACTGGATGGCCTTTGTTCATCCCTCCGGCGAAATCGTCTATTCCAAGCTCTACGACCTGCAGAACAAGGTGGAAATCGAATCCGCGGACGGGATGGAAACGACGTTGCAGGCTCTTCACCCGTTGATGATCTCCCTGCCGCCGGATCAAGTGGAGGGTTTTGCGGGCCTCCTCCCCTCCCCCAGAGGCCCCCTCCTGGCAT